>JBCBIK010000158.1:0-12006 GCA_038524545.1 Cyanobacteria bacterium J06623_4
CTTAGATGCTGACTTGATTGAATGGTTTAAGATGAATCACTCAGAGGATGACGGCTATCAAAAAGGCATCAACCAGGCTTTGCGTGAGTATATTTCTCAGCGTTCGGCTAGCGCATGATGGTGTCGAAGTGACACGCAATGACGATTTGCACAAAGTAGCCATACGGCAACGTAGATATCAGTCGGTCGATGCTCTGAAGTGATTATCTAAGGTTGCTTCTTACCCATAGCCGAAAGTCTCTCATTACGATGTTCCGGCCTAGCTTTCGGCTTTGTTCTAAACAGTAGGGAATGAGGTCTTTGATAGGTAAGTCGGGAAAGAGGGCGCTTTCTTCTACGGTGAGGTATTTTCCTGCTTGCAGCTGATGCATTGACAGGCCGGAACGGCTAAATTGCCATAGTTCTGGAATGCCGAGGGTTTCGTAAATTTCTAGATGGGTGCGGGCTTCTGCATCCATTTCTAACACTAAATCTGGAGGCGGATCTTGGTTGAGGTCGATGCGGCGCTTTCCTCGGATTGCTTTTTCGTTTTGAATGTAAAAGCACTGATCGGGTTCGATGGCTTTTAGCTCGGTTTGACGTTCGAATGTGGTTGCGCCGAGAGCGCGAAATTCAATATTGAGTTCTTCTAGTAGGGCTTTGATAAGGTCGCTGACGACCTCCTTGTCGTCTTCTTGCTTGGCATGGGGGCGCATGATTTCTAGCTTTCCGTTGTTGTAGGCGAGTCTTACGGCGCGCCGATGGCCTAAATTTTCTAATATCTTTTTGTACTGTTGCCAGGTGACTGAGCGCAGCCGTACAGATTGCCCCGGTGGGATATCGAGCTGGGAAATCTGTAGCATGTGTGCCGGGGCGCATCGCGCAGAATGACTGCCTAACTGAGTGTGCGAACGGTCTGTGGATTGAGATGGCCAGATGCTACCTGCTGTAAACACTACCGTAGTGTGATGTGCTTAGCTGTGCGATGCATTAATCAGGTTTTTTACGTTCTGAGCGATTGGTTTTCGCAGGTCATGCAAGGGGCTAATGTATTGGAGATAGCAGGCAAACGGAAGTGAGCTACTGTACGTTTATTTTGTAGTTCATCTTTCAAATTCGTCATGGCTGGTGCTGCAAATCTATCCCACCGTAAGACTGAGAAGCTTCTGACTAAGAGCATCAAGCATGTGCTTTCGAGTAGCGATATCAATACCAGCACCCGTAGCGGCAACAAAGAGCTGGGTATTTTGGTTAGGCAGATTGCGATCGCACCATTTGACTCTGAAGCGGCTGTAGAGAAAGTCGGCACGGCCCTTGGCGAAAAAATCGCGACGCTTTCAAAAGCGAATAACAAGCAAGACCTAGATGCTGGAACGATTCGCACCCTTAGCCTGAAGAAAGACTGGATTGCTGAATTTGATATTCCAGAGGCGGCGCCCGCTGAGAAGGTCTCGAAAAAAGCTAGCAAGTCTGCTCAGACCGTAGTGATAGAACCCAAGAAAAAGGCTGAGCCTGCTAAGCCAGCGCCTGAACCAGCGCCCGAAGCAAAGACAGAAGAGAGTACAGCAGTAGAAGAACCCGAAGCGGCTACTGAGCCTATCGATGAACCAGTGGCAGAGGAACAAGCGCTAGAAGAACCAACGGCAGAGCCTGAAGCTGTTGAAGCTGAAGCGACTGAAGCCAAAGCGCCAGCGTCTGATGTACCAGAAGCTACAGAACCAGAGCCTGCTGAACCGAAACCTGCAGAACAAGAGGCTGCAGAACCAGCTGCAGAGCCCGAGGTTACAGAAGCTGCTGCAGAGGAAGCGCCGGAAGCTGCAGTGCCCGAAGAAGCTACCGAGGTCGCAGAAGCGGCTGAGGCTGAAGTGGTAGAAACAGTGGCCGATGCTGCCGGCGAAGGTGCCAGTACAGCTGCGCCTGCAGATCCGGAGGCGGTAGCAATGGTCAATGAAGCTGCGACTGAAGAAGAATAAGGCGCGGAAGTCAAAACAGGAGGGTGGCTACGGAGACCTTGAAGAGGACTAGCCGAAATATCTTTCTAGGCAATCTGCCATAACCTCGTGGTGATTGAAGGCGAGCTTCATGTCTAGGGCTCTGTCGACTTCGAACCATTTTGCTTCTACGACTTCACCCTGCGAGACTTGAGGATCTAGCTTGGGTAGCTCGGCTTCTCCCAGGTGAAACATTAATGCGTATTTAAGGGTGACATTTTGACGCCTTAGAGGCTGGCTATATACCTCGTAGGGCTGCTCCAAATTCCCTTCAAAGCGAAAGTCGTTTAGCAGCTGGGGAATGTCTAGTCCGAGTTCTTCCCAGACTTCGCGGTAGACCGCCTGAGTCGCTGTTTCATCAAAGTCTAAGTAGCCGCCGGGTAATCCCCACATGCCAACGGCGTCTGGCAAATCTGCGCCCCTTTCTCCTAGCGGCACATATTTTTTGCCTTGGTGCTCAAAAAAGAGAACGGGCAATACGGTTACGCTTCGGCTGATCCAAAGCTCTTCTCCGTTGTGATGAATGCAGCGGTTCGGCGTACTTTTAAACTTCACAGATAGCTTTTCAGTATAAAAATCAGGAGAGGCTCAAGCGAGCATCCCCCGATGATCATATATCAGACTGCCAGGTAGCTTTTTTTGTGGTGCTGGTGCGATTATGCCGGGAAGAGCCGCTTTACATTGTTTGTTTCGTAGGCCGGATAATCATTTCGTTGATATCGACGTCGCCTGGTTGTTCGATGGCGTAGGTAATTGCGCGAGCGATCGCATCTGCGCTAATCGCCACGTCGTATAGCTGCTCGGCACTCTTTGCGCTTTCCTCGTGAGATATGGTGCTGGTCAGCTCAGTTTTCACAGCCCCTGGTGAAATATTTGTCGAGCGAATCACCCCGTCAGATTCTAAACGAATCCCTTCTGAAATCGCTTTTACTGCAAACTTGGTAGCGCAATAAACAACTCCAGAAGGAAATACCTTATGGCCTGCTACGGAGGAAATATTCACAATGTGTCCAGCGCCTTGCTCCTGCATGATCGGCATCACGGCTGCTACACCGTACAGCAGACCCTTAACATTTACATCGACCATGGTGTCCCACTCGTCCACCTTTAGGGCAGATAGCGGTGATAGAGGCATGAGGCCCGCGTTATTTACCAATACATCTATTCGGCCAAAGGTTTCTTGAGTAGCCTTTGCTAAGGCCTCTACTTCACTTCGATTACTAACATCTGTCACCTGATAGCTTGCCTGAGCGCCCGATTTCTTCAGGTCCGCAATAATGTCTTTCAGGCGCTCTTCTCGTCTGGCCGCAAGCATTACCTTTGCCCCATGCTTGGCCAGTCGGCGAACGGCTGCTTCACCCAAGCCGCTGCTTGCGCCTGTAACGATAACAACTTTATCTTTGATTTCACCCATGTTTTATCAGCCCTTACGTAGGTGTACAACTTACGGCTGATCTCATGAAACTAAATCTAGCTAGCGATGGATTTGCTAGGAGCGTATCCATATGGTGCTTAGCAGCCTGTGGCCACAAGGCAACAACAGATTGCAAAAAGATAACCGCCAGATAAAAACTGTCTGGCGGTTATGAGTTGTCTGAGATGAGTTGAGATGAGTACAGTAGTCAGTGCCTAATTGAGTCTGTCACCAATGGCTGACTCTAGGGCGTCTGCTAGGCTAACGCCCTGCGCGGCTGCTTTTGCTTTGAGCTTGGCGAAGAGTTCGTCGGTCATGCCGACTCGATTGCGGCGGCGACCGGAGCCTGTTGCTTTGATAGGCTGGTAGGTTTCGCTGAAGGTGCGTAAGGCTTCAAAGGTGTAGCGATCGCAAAAATCACCAAAGCTCTCTCCCGCCTGTCGGTTCTGCTTGAAGCAGGCAAACAGCGGTTCGAGTACTTTCTCCAAATCGTCTTGATGGAGTTTGTCCATGTAAGGACGCGCCAGTTTAGTTTGGTTTGGAGAGCCCCCTAGCCATAGCTGATAACTTTGCGGTGCCTGGCCTACAAAGCCCAGTTCTGCCATGTAGGGGCGAGCGCAGCCGTTCGGGCAGCCTGTCATGCGGGTTACGAAGGTCTCATTTTTGAGGCCTAGCTTGTTTAGCAGCTTGCGTATCCGCATCAAAAAGCTAGGGATTATTCGCTCCGATTCGGTGACTGCCAGGCCACAGGTCGGCAGCGCAGGACAAGCCATCGCGTAGCGCTCAAGCGAGTCAACTTTGCTATCGGGCGTAATGCCGTCGCGATCTAAAATTGCCTGAATAGCTGCTTTATCTTGTGGGTCGATATCGAAGAGCACCACGCTCTGATTTGGCGTGACGCGCATCGGCACGTTAAAGGTCTCGACGATTTCTCTCAGTGCGGCTTTGTTTCGTAGTTTGCCTTGGTTGTGTACCCGGCCATTGCGCACGTGCACTCCTACAAACAGCTTGCCGTCTCCCTGCTCGTGCCAGCCGAGGTAGTCTTCAAATTTCCATTCGGGTAGCGTTCGATAAGGCTCTATAGACTTGCCAAATCGCTTCTCAACCTCGGCGATGAATTTGGGCAGTCCCCATCGGTGTACCAGATATTTCATGCGAGCCAGGCGACGGTTGAACCGTTCGCCATAGTCTCTCTGGGTAAAGACGATGGCCTTGGCAAGGTCGTACACGTCGTCTTTGTCTACGTAGCCGATGGGGTCGGCTACTCTGGCAAAGGTCTCGGACTTGTTGTGGGTGCGGCCCATGCCCCCACCTGCCAAAATATTGAAGCCCTGCAGCTCTCCATTATCGTCGGTGATGACGACGAAGGTGATGTCTTGCGTGTAGGCATCCACAGAGTTGTCGCCGGGGACGGTGACGGCACACTTAAACTTGCGAGGCAGGTAGTAGGTGTTGTAAATCGGTTCGATGGAGGTTTCAAAGTCGGTACTGACCCGGCCCCCTTTGCGAGCGGCGACTACCTCGGGATCTTCCTCTGTGGTGACGACTTTTTCGCCATCTAGCCAAACTTCGTAGTAGGCAGGTGTTTGGGGGGTGAGCAGGTCGGCGATGTTGGTGGCATACTTACGGGCCAACACGTACTCTGGCTTGTGCTTGTAGGGGGCGGGCGGCGCCATGACGTTGCGGCTCAAGTCGCCACAGGCACCCAGCGTGGAGCCCATGCTCTTGATGATGTCGGCCAGGGTAGCTTTGAGATTCTTTTTGAGGATGCCGTGGAGCTGGAAGGCTTGACGGGTGGTGGCTCGTAGCGTGCCATTGCCGTACTTATCTGAGATTTCGTCGAGAGTGAGATATAGCTCGGGGGGGATGTAGCCGCCGGGATTGCGGAGGCGGATCATCATGGAGTAGTCCTTTTCTTGGCCCCGTACGCGGTTGTCACGGTTGTCCTGCTGGTAGGAGCCGTGAAATTTTAGGATTTGAATGCCCGCTTCAGTAAAGTGGGTGGTGTCTTGCTTTAGCTCAGTCGCCACGGGTTCCCGCAGAAATTGACTGCGCTCTTTGATGCCTTCGAGTTTAGAAACTTTCTTTTCAGCAGGTTTGATGGGCGTTTGAACCATGGGGATTGTAGGAGAATTTGAACGGAGGAGCGTGATAGGTGGGAGGTTTCTCTGGCAGAGCGCTCTGAAGTGCGTCTCTAGAGGAAATTCCCTTGAAGAATAAAATTAGTGCAACATAAAGACCGGTAACCCGGTCGGGATTTCGGTGTATGTATCAAAATTCTAGCACCGAGCCATCTGAAGGGGTTCACTGCTCAAGAAATCGATATCATTCTGAACCAATCGTTTGATTTGGTTGCTTGATTATCTGACCGCTTAATTTATTTGCGATTCGTTGGCTGCTCGCAGAGCAGGTTTTTCTATCGTTTGCTCTGTGTGTTAGTTTGCGCGATCGCTCTTTCTATCTTGTCTAGGAGGTTCTGCTATGGCCGATTCCATGATGTACAGCGAGGAAATGTATGTGTTCCTAACGCCTGACGCGGTGGAGACCTTTATGACGCCGCCCGAGCTGATCGAGAAGCTCAAAGAAGTGCTGACCGAATACGAAGGCGCGCTACCCCGCGAGCTACAAAAAATGACCTCCGCCGAAGCGCAGGCCAAGTATTTGATGGAAACCCACTGCGAATTTGATGTGGCACCGGGTGAAGCCGTGCAGTGGTACGCCGTTAGGCTAGAGAAATAACAGTTTTCATCGCGACGGTGACTTTTTGCTCACCTTCCTGGCTAATTTCTGCAGTAATCCCAGGGCCAAAAAAGGTTTCTATTTTGGGCTGCTTTTCTAGCCATTTTTCGAAGGAAACGTAGGGCGAATCGAATTCTAGGACGAGGGTGTAAGCACCATCACGCTGTTCTTCATGGAGGCCTGAGAGCACTGGACGCTGGGTGTCGTTGGGGCTGAGGCCGAGCCGCTCTAGGGTTTCATCTAGGTGCGCTTCCTGCCCGTAGCGATATCGGGTGACATCTTTGCGCACTTGGGTCTGCGTTTGGGTGGCTTGTTCGCGTAGGGCCACGACCGCTTCGCTGGTTGGCTTTGTGTAGGGTACAGGCTCTAGTTCTGCGGCCCGCAGTGCAAGCCCCCCCAGTAAAATAGGCACGCCGTAGAAAAAGCCGACCAGGTTGAGAGTGGCATTTTCCTGGGCGTAGGCGACGAAGCCAACGGCGGTGAGCAGCACCCCAACGACGAGAAGGACGGTACCAAGGGGAATCTTACGCATAGGATCGTTCCGAGAAAGCGGTAGGGTCAGGTTGTCTAGACAGTTTGCATATGAGGGCTGATGCGATTAGCCCCATATTTGCTTATCCTGTTAGGTAATCAATCTATAAAGAAATGTAACTCATCTGGGAGACCCCTTTGATATGGAATTTGCAGCCCTTCAAACTCGAATTGAGCTAATTCGCTCGAAACGCCAGTCTTTGCTAAAGCTTTTGGAGCAACCGGGTATTGGCACGCTGCGGATTGATATCAATCAGGCGCTGGAGGAGATGGATGACTTGTTAGAAGAGTTTGAGCGTGCTTTCCCAGGGACTGCGACTTCTCAGCCAGGTGATTAGCTAGTCGATGACTAGCTAGTCGATGATTAGCTAGTCGGTGATGGGCCAGAAGATAAACAGTTGTTGCCTATTTGGTCATGTGCTGGTTTAGGTATTCTTCGACACTGTTTTAGGCTATTAACATTTAGGGGCTGACGGTTAAGGCTGATGGTTGTGGCGTGATGTTCGCAATCGTCAGTTTTGGGACGGCTTAGCAGTTCGAATTTAATTTTGATAAGCAACTTGTGATAGGCAACTATGGGAAAAACGTTTAAGGCTGAAGTACTTCATCAGGGCACGGTTCATACGGTTGACATACCCGACGACCAGCCAATTTTGGATGTTATACAGGCGACGGGTTTGGAGTTACCTTTTTCTTGCAGTGCTGGGGTTTGCACGACCTGTGCGGCGCTGGTGACGGAGGGGACGGTGAATCAGGAAGATGGCATGGGGGTGAGCCCGGAGCTGCAGGCTGATGGCTATGCGCTGCTCTGTGTTGCCTATGCAACCTCTGACCTCAAGCTAGAGACCGAGAAAGAAGACGAGGTGTATGCCCGTCAGTTTGGTCAGCAGGGGTAAGGCTGTGATGCAAACTCAGCTAGTGACGCTGCAGGTATCTTTGCGATCGCCCAAAGAAACTCCCCTTCAATCAGCCCTACCTAGCCCTGCCCTCATGCGCTCTAGTGAGCTGCGATCGCACATCGAAACCGAACTCACAGCCTACGGCGCTCCCCTACGCTGGGCGATTACCCACGTAGACACAGACACGCAAACAGCGTACGTGGAAGCTGTCGTGACTTCAATCTCCTAGCTTAAGCTCTTAACAACTTCGAATTACTTTTGGTTTCTAACGCGCACGCAGCTTCTGCTAGCTCACACACCACGGTGTTGATTGTTCCAACGGGGGTTGGTGCGGCTATTGGTGGCTACGCGGGTGATGCGCTACCGGTGGCGCGAACATTGGCCACGGTGACCGACAGGCTGATTACCCATCCCAACGTGATGAATGGGGCACAGCTCTACTGGCCGATGGACAATGCTTACTACGTTGAAGGCTATGGCCTCGACCAGTTCGCGGCGGGACGCTGGGGGCTGACGCCTGTGCATCAAAACCTCATCGGAATAGTGATCGATCAGGGGGTAGAAGATGAGCTGCGCTGGCGACATTTGCAGGCTGCAGATGCGGCCCGCGCCACCTTGGGACTGGATGTGCGATCGCATATCTCTACAGATGCACCACTGGGCATAACGCTCAAAACGGCCAAGTCTGGAGCGTCTTGGGGGACGCTGGGAAATCCGGGGAGCTTATTGCGAGCGGTGGAACGGCTGATAACTGAGGCGGGGGTGCGGGCGATCGCAGTGGTTGCTCGCTTTCCTGATGACGAAGGGTCAGCGGCGCTAGATGCCTACAGACAGGGGCATGGTGTCGACCCTTTAGCGGGCGCAGAAGCTGTCATTAGTCACTTGGTGGTGCGTACCTTCAAACTCCCCTGCGCGCACGCACCCGCCCTCACACCCCTGCCACTAGATCCTCAAATCTCTCCTCGTTCGGCGGCTGAGGAGATTGGTTACACCTTTCTCTCCTGCGTGCTGGCAGGCCTGAGCCGGGCACCCCAGTTTGTAGACTTTGCTGCAACTAAGCCCGATGCTGCAGCGTTTTCGCCAAACCTAATGACGGCTAGAGATGTAGATGCGGTAATTGTGCCTGCGACGGCATTTGGTGGGAGTGCGGTCATGAGTTTGGCCCAGCGGGCAACTCAAGTGATAGCAGTTGCTGAAAATACAACTACTATGGCTGTGACGCCCGCTGACTTGGGAATTTCTGCAATCACCGTCAATACATACCTAGAAGCGATTGGTGCTGTGGCTGCGCACAGGGCGGGCGTAGCTTTTGGCGCTCTCAGGCCGAAAATAGAGCCGCTGCCGGAGATTCCTGCGCGAAGACTTTGACTCAGAAGTTTTGGGTGGGTGTGGCGTCGAGAATAATGCCTGCTGTCGGGCAACCTTTGTATGCAGCTGAGGGTAAGCAGCCCAAGGGTTTGCCCTGGCTGGATTGCAAAGAGAAAACTTTAGATGAAAGAATCAGGAATTTCCTGATTTTCTAAGGTATCTTTTGATAAGCGAAGACACTTCATCCACACACTCGCCAAAGAACTGAGGGAAAAACGACATGGGACTGTTTGATCGCGTTAGCCGGGTAGTGCGCTCTAACCTAAATGCAGCGGTAAGCTCTGCTGAAGATCCTGAAAAAATCTTGGATCAGGCCATCATCGACATGCAGGAAGACCTCGTGCAGATGCGGCAGGCGGTGGCTAAGGCGATCGCATCCCAAAAGCGAGTGCAGCAGCAGGCTGATAAAGCCCAATCTGCGGCGACAACTTGGCAGCAGCGCGCTCAGCTCGCCCTGCAAAAAGGCGAAGAAGACCTCGCTCGTGAAGCCCTTGTGCGTAAGAAGACCTATACCGAAACCGCTGCTGGCTTGAAAGGACAGCTCGAGCAGCAGTCTGCTTCTGTCGACACCTTGAAGCGTCAGTTGATTGCCCTAGAGAGCAAAATTTCTGAGGCGAAGACTAAGAAGGACATGCTGAAGGCCCGCGCTAGCGCTGCTAAAGCCAATGAGCAGCTGCAAAAGAGCGTCGGTACGCTGGGCACCAGCAGTGCCATGAGTGCATTTGAGCGGATGGAAGAGAAAGTGCTGCAGATGGAAGCGAGCGGTCAGGCTGCTGCTGAGCTTGCAGGTGCAGATTTGGAGAGTCAGTTTGCCTCCTTGGAAGCGGGTAGCGATGTGGACTATGAGCTAGAGGCGATGAAGGCACAGATGCTGGGCGGGGCCGCGCCAACTCAGGAAGCACTGCCTGCAGGCGATACGCCAGTCGCTGAGCCAAAGGATGCGGCTGTCGATGCTGAGCTAGAGGCGCTTAAGTCAGAGCTAGATAGCCTATAGTAGTAGGCTGCTACTCTTTCGCTGCTTCTAGATGACCCATGCAAATTGCTGATCGCCTTGCTCCCCTTCAGACGAATGTCTTTGCAGATATGGACAGCGCGAAGGCCAAGGCGATTGACGCCGGTCGGACGATTGTGGATTTGTCTTTGGGGTCGTCTGACCTGCCGACGCCTGATCATGTGTTGGATGCGATCGCAACTGCCTTAAAAGACCCAGATACCCACGGCTATGCGCTGTTTAATAGCACCCGAGATTTTCGGGTGGCTGCGGCCCAGTGGTACGAGCAAAAATTTGGCCTGGCAGTGGATCCCGACACCGAGGTCTTGCCGTTAATTGGCTCCCAAGAGGGGACGGCTCACCTGCCGCTGGCGGTGCTAAATCCTGGTGATGTGGCATTGCTGCTCGATCCTGGCTATCCCTCCCACGCAGGCGGTGTGTATTTGGCAGGGGGCACTCTGCATCCGATGCCTATTCTGGCTGAGAATGACTTTTTGCCGGTGCTGGCAGATATTCCTGAGCCCGTGCTGGCCAGAGCTCGCATGATGGTGCTCAGCTATCCGCACAATCCGACGACGGCACGTGCGCCGCTGGCTTTTTTCCAAGAAGCGGTTGCGTTTTGTCAGCGGCACAGCCTGGTGCTGGTGCACGACTTTCCCTACGCAGATCTCTACTTTTCGGAGCGGCCTGTGCCGTCTGTGCTGCAGGCCGACCCGGATAAATCTGTGTCGATTGAATTTTTTACCCTTTCCAAGTCTTACAACATGGGTGGCTTTCGGGTAGGGTATGCCATTGGCAATGCCAAGCTAATTAAGGCGCTGCGTCAGGTAAAAGCGACGGTAGATTTCAATCAGTATCGAGGAATTTTGCGGGGTGCGATCGCTGCGCTCACCGGCCCGCAAGACTGTGTGGCTCACATGGTCGAAACTTTTGCCAGCAGGCGCAATGCGGCGCTCTCAGCGCTGCAGGCCATCGGCTGGCCCGTGCACACGCCCGATGCCACGATGTACATCTGGGCCAGACTGCCCGAAGATTTGCCTCACGGTTGGCAAAACAAATCGATAGATTTTTGTACGGCATTGGTGGCGGAGACTGGCGTTGCGCTGTCGCCGGGTCGCGGATTTGGGCCGTCGGGGGAGGGATATGTTCGCTTTGCCCTGGTGCAGCCGCCTAAGGTGCTATCAGCTGCGATCGCCAAGATTGGTCAATTTGTAGCTGCTGAACGTGAACGGGTGGCGGTGAGTAGCGCTGCGTCAGCATCGTAATGAATGTGTTGCTAAGCAAGTTTGCGCCACGTTGGCAATACCCGCGAAGAGTCGCTGCGGGTGACGCTGTGAGTATGCCACTGCGAGAATAGGCCGCATTGATGTGATTTGAGTATGCGCTCTTATGAGTCCCAGCGCACATAATGTAAGCAATTGGGCTGGACTGGGTCATTTATGGCAACGTGCGGATGCAGTCATGCCATTGCGATGCCTGACTAATATGCCTGACAGACATCTGACCTACGGCTGTCTTAAAAAGTCGAGTCTCACCATTACGCTGATGTAGGACAACGCTACGCCCAAACATATGACTTCTGAACGCGAGCGACCGGGCCGGGTTCTAATTTTAGAAAACGACACCAGCAATCGCATTTTGTTTGCCGACTATCTGGAGCAGTGTGGCTACAGTGTCTTTCCACTTGCCAATGAGCAACAAGTTTTTGAGGCGTTGGAGCGCTTTCATCCAGACGTGCTGATTTTGAATCTGAAAATGCCGTTTGGAAATGGATTTAGCGTGATTGCTCAGCTGCGATCGCATCCGCAGTGGCAGACGCTCGCCATTTTGGTGGTTAGTGGCTACACCCTTGCTAGCGATCAGCAAAAGGCCTATCGGCTAGGAGCCGACGCCTACCTGACAAAACCCGTTCTCCCGAGTGACTTGAGTGCTGCCGTTGCGCGACTAATTGAGGGAACTAACTAGTAAAGACTCTTCTGTTCACGCCCTTGCCCAGTGAGTGCTAGAAGTTCTAACCGAGCGTCTTGTCAGATTTTGGGGTGTCGTTTTTTTGCTGCTTGAGGAAGTCTTCAACCATTTGGTTGAGATGCTGCA
>JBCBIK010000159.1:0-11915 GCA_038524545.1 Cyanobacteria bacterium J06623_4
CCTAAAAGTATCTGGCATATCCACACCCTTTTTGTATAGATACTGTGAGTCAATCACTAATCGGATACTTTTAGGGGTATGCGATCACCTGCGCCTCAAGCTGATAAGCAAGAATAATTTGGTCAGAAGCAATGTCCGATGCTATTAAATCCTGGGTAATTCCGCACTCCATTCCGTCGTACTCAATGATGACTCTATCGTCTTGTAGGGTAATGTAAATGAGATTTCCTCGAACTCGCCGCTCTTTGTCCCAGCCCACCTGCATCAAAGCATAATGCCCCTGCTCGTCGTCAAAGACAGTATCCAAGCGAATATCGCCATGTGAAGGTTTTAACTGAGCGTATCGGTTAATAACCTCCTTTACGGCATCTGAGAGCTGCGTGGTGGAGTCCATTGCTGAACCTCTACAGTTTTTCGGTTAACGACAATCAAATTTAATGGTAGCTCGCTAATGACAAGCTCTCCAATCGGTTCACTCGAAATTTGATCGTAGTCCAAATCACTAACTGCCAAGTAAATTAGCCGCCCTGGATCCACTTGGTCGAGCAGTAGACGGTAGAGCACATACTGACCGATTGCCTGCTCTAAAGACGCAATTGCCGACTGACCTCAAAATTCCTTTGTCTCTATAGCAATCGTCTGATTATCTTTAGCAGCACCAATAAATTGACCTTGAAAACCGTTGAGTTTTTCGTTTTCAGTAGCTGCCAAGTCAACTTTTTTTGCAAAAAAGGCAAAATGCTCTACCAACAGCGTTAAAAGAGCAAATTAAAACCCTCAAAAGCCCCGTAAATAAAGGGTTTTAATAAGGAAGCGGGTAATGGGATTCGAACCCACGACATTTTGCTTGGGAAGCAAACGCTCTACCACTGAGCTATACCCGCAGAAGATGACTTGCCTAGTACAAGGTTCCGAGAGCACTATTATGCATTTTGTGAGGGGGCTTGTCTAGCGCGATCGCATCAACCAAACATAACCGCCTACTCAGCCGCCTCTTCGTCATTCACTGCTTCGGGATTAGGATCTTGAATGACGAAGGAGCGGGCCATGGTCTCGCCGTTTTTGCGAACGGGCTGGTCTTTTCCAGGAAATTCGTAGGTGCCGCGCTCGCCCGCATCTATATGTAAGAGGACCCACAGCTTTTCGTCGATGTCAGGGGCTTCCCACAAATCCACAATGACGTCTTCGCTGTTGCCTGAGTCTACGCGGGCTTCACCGATGCTTTCTGGTAGCTGAATGCCCCCGTCTTCTTGGCTCTTGTGGATAGAAATCCAGCCGTCTCGGGCAGTGGCTACCTGCTCGACAACGATCTGACCGGCGGTGGTTTGGTTATTCACTACTAGCTTTACGTTCTTTTGGTCGATACCTGCGGTGTCTTCGTCTTCTTCGCTTTCACCGTCGCCGTTCTCTGCATCTGCCTCGCTAGCATCCTCTGCGCTGTCTGCTGCACTGTCATCAGATGCGATGAGGTCACCTGCATCGCTGACTTCGGTGGTGCTGGTCGATGATTCGCTTGGTGAGATGATGCGACTGCCTCCGGAGCATCCAAGCAAGAAGAGCAGAACGGGGATTGCGGTGAGTAGGGCAGGCTTGAACATTTGGTAGTCTTTCGAGTAGTTTTTGGGGGATTTTAGGGGCTTTTTGAGGCGTTTAGGCTATTTTATGCCAAATTTTGAACGGTATAAATGAAAACTATCTCAATTACATATACATAAATGGCCGGTTAGTCGATCTGGTTAGTCGATCTCTGGTGAGTGTTTATGCATGCTGAGTGATTGCGATTATGCTGTTCTGTAGCGCTAATTGTAAGGATGGCTATGAGCAAGCGTACACAGCGAGTCCTAGGATTCTTGGCCTTGATAGCGATTGTGGCTGTTCCACTGATCGTGCTAAATCGGCTTGGGGTGACTCGTGAAGATATCAGGGCCTCTGTGGAGGGGTTGGGCGTGTGGGCGCCGGTGGGGCTTTTTTTCTTGCGCTTTACCAGTGTGGTGATCCCGGCGCTGCCCGGAACGGCGTATTCGATTTTTGCGGGTAGCCTGCTGGGCTTTTGGAAGGGGCTAGCCGTTGTTTGCGTTTCAGACTTGCTGTCGTGTTCGCTGAGCTTTTGGATTGCCTCTCGGTTCGGGCGATCGCTCGTCAGTCGGTTGGTGGGCGATCGCTTTATGGGCCGTGTCGATAGCTTCAGCCAAAAGCACCTAGAGCGCAACTTTTTCCTCATGAGCGCGTTCATGATGACCAGCTTTTTCGACTTTGTTGCTTACGGGGTGGGCTTAGCCCGCACGCCTTGGCACAAGTTCTTGCCGGCGCTGGTTCTTAGCATTGCCATTTCCAACCCACCAATCGTAGCACTGGGCGCGGGCATCTTTTCCGGTGGGAAAATTGTGCTGATTCTGGCGCTGCTCGGTGTGTTTGGCCTAGCGCTAATGACAGGCTTACTTCGGCGAAAAACAGAACCTTCTGCTTAATATTCCATTAACCTTTACTTAACTGAATGACTATGGAAGCTTAAAGCACCGTCAAGATGCCTATGGTTGAATGCTTCCGTGGAGAAATTAGTATCTTAAGCTAGCAACCTACGGCAGCAATTGTGACCTCTCTAGAAAGTCGACCCCTGGAAAAGATCGAATCGTCGACTGCGGCGGCAGTCACTGCGCGGAATGTCACCAAGTCCTTTCGCGGCAATGTGGCGGTGGAAAAGGCTAGTCTGGCTGTGAATGTCGGAGAGATGGTTGCCTTGGTGGGTGCTTCGGGTTCAGGGAAATCTACCCTGCTGAGGTGCCTGAATGGACTGCACCAAGCTGATTCGGGAGCGGTCGAAATTTTCGGCTCCACCCTCCAGTCCGACGGTAAACTGCATTCTAAGGTGCGCCATCTGCGCCGTCAGGTTGGATTTATCTTTCAGCAGTTTAATCTGGTCAACCGGCTGAGCGTGCTCGAAAATGTGCTGGTTGGAAATTTGGCCAGGACTTCTTTACTGCGTTCGGCTTTTCGATTATTTAGTCAGGAAGAGAAGGCTCAAGCCCTTGCAGCCTTGGAGCGAGTTGGCATTATTGAGCAGGCCTACAAGCGGGCTGCGTCGCTCTCGGGCGGACAGCAGCAGCGGGTGGCGATCGCGCGCTGCCTCATGCAGGGTGCCAAAATCATTCTGGCTGATGAACCCATTGCGTCTCTAGACCCTGAGTCGGCGCATCGGGTTATGAAGCTGCTCACCGAACTCAATCATGAGCAGGGGATTACGGTGATTACTTCGCTGCACCAGGTGCAGATGGTACGAGCCTATTTCCCTCGCGTCGTCGCGCTGCAGGCGGGAGAGGTCCGCTTCGATGGGGCCACCCCCGCGCTAGATGACGAAACCCTTGGTCGCATATACGGCGCAGCTGCTGAAGAACTGGTGCGCCGCGGACACAGCGACTTCACTCTTTAGTAAAAGTGCCTTCCACGAAGCGCGCTTTTGCTAAACCATCCGTTAGCCAGTGCGCTAACGATCTACCGCTTCCGAACACCTTACCCCATAGAAAATTTTCGAAAGGAATCATGCTAAAAGATACGCCCAAGAAAAGAAGTACAAAGTGGTCTGCCCTGCTGGCGGCTTCTCTATTGAGTGCTGCAACCCTAGTTGGCTGTAGCCAAAAGGCCGACACTGGCAGCGTTACTGACAGCGCAACGGGCGCAGCCGATACGACTAGCGCAGCCGGTGGTGCCTGCGCACCCGATATCAAGACGCTGGAGTTTGGCATCATTTCCACGGAGTCTCAAGACAACCTCAAGCCCAAGTGGGAGCCGTTCTTGGCGGCTATGGAAGAAGGCCTTGGCAGAGACGTAGAAGGATTCTTTGCAACAGACTATGCGGGCGTCATCGAGGCGATGGGTGCAGGCAAAATCCAAATGGCTTGGTATGGCGGTAAGTCTTATATCGAGGCGGCTGAGCGCTCTGAGGCTGAGGCCTTTGCTCAAACGGTGGCCTCGGATGGCACAAAGGGCTACTACTCCCACCTCATTACCAACAAAGAAAACCCCATTGTTGGTGAAATCGACGTGGAGGCTGGCAACGGTGATGAGTATGTCATTGAAAATGCTAGTGACCTCACCTTCGCGTTTAATGATCCAAACTCCACATCGGGCTTCCTGGTGCCTAGCTACTATGTATTTGCTAGCAATGGTGTGAACCCTGATCAAGCGTTTTCTGAGCTGATTTTTGCAGGCAGCCACGAGGCAACGGCCCAGGCTGTCGCGAATAACCAGGTAGATGTTGCTACCAACAACAGTGAGTCTCTGGTAGACGTAGAAAAGAGCGATCCGGCAGCCTTCGAGAATATTCAGGTGATTTGGACATCGCCCGTTATCCCTAGCGATCCGCTGGCTTATCGCAAGGACCTGCCCGACTGCCTCAAGGAAGAGATCAAAACTTTCTTCTATGGCTACGACGATGAGGCTGTCCTTAGTTCCCTAGAGTGGCAGGGCTTTGATGAAGCAGGCGATGCTGACTGGAATACAGTTCGTGAGCTGAACATCGGCAAAGAGATTCTTGAGGTCGAAAATGACGATAGCTTGGATGCTGCTGCCAAAGAGGCCAAGCTAGATGAGCTGAACAAAGAGCTAGAAGCCCTGAACTAGCGGCGGCTATTCAAGAGGCTGTCTGAAAGGCCGTTTCAACGGCCTTGTCAAGTGTTGAACCTCACAGGGTAGAAAGGTTAGGTGCAGCCCAAACGCTTTCTACCCTTTTCTTTTTCTGATTTTTTCTTTTTTTGTTGCTCGTACTCCGCTGCTTACCCCCAAACAATGCCATGACTTCTCCGCCCACGGTTGACCACGTTTCTCATCATTCGGCTTCAGTTCAGATGTCTCCTCGGGTAGAAGAAATGCTATCCAAGGAAGAAAAGCGAATTACGACGATGCGGATCGGGTATTTGATTGGTGCGATCGCAGTTCTTATTTATTCCGCTCAAGTCAGCGACATTAGCGTTGTTGAGCTTTTTCAGGGCAGTGGCACCATGGCCGAATATGTGAGCCGCTACTTTCCGCCAGACTTCAGTGATTGGAAGTTCTACCTAGCTGACATTATTGAAACTGTTGGCATGGGCATTTGGGGAACGCTGCTAGCTGCCATTGTGGCTGCGCCGCTGTCTATTTTGGCCTCTGAAAATCTCTGTCCGGTTTGGCTAGTACAGCCAACTCGGCGGATTATGGACGCTATGCGAGCCATTAATGAAGTGGTGTTTGCGCTGATTTTTGTTGTGGCGGTTGGTCTTGGACCTTTTGCGGGTGTACTGGCGCTATTCGTTCACACCACTGGAACGCTCGGAAAGCTCTTTTCTGAAGCTATTGAAAATATTGAGATTGGTCCTATTGAGGGCGTGCGCTCGAGCGGTGCCAGCAAGCTTCAAGAGGTTTTGTTTGGCGTGATTCCGCAGGTGATTCCATTGTGGATCTCGTTTACGCTCTATCGCTTTGAGGCCAATGTCCGCTCTGCTTCTGTGCTTGGCATCGTCGGTGCAGGCGGTATTGGCGTGTCACTCTATCAGAGCTTTCGTTCATTTAAGTATCCCAAGGTCTGCGCGATTTTGATTATTCTAATTGTGGCGGTTAGCTTGTTGGACTTACTGTCGGCAAACTTGCGACGACGATTGGTATAGAAGGAGACACTTGTGCATACGCTGTTATTTCTCGCTTTGGGGCTCGCGGTTGGAACACTGAGCGGTTTGATCGGCATTGGCGGCGGCGTTCTCGTCACCCCAGCCCTAATTTTCTTTCTTGGGTTTTCTCAGCACCAAGCACAAGGAACAACATTGGCGATGCTGGTTCCACCTATCGGGATTTTAGGTGCTTGGACCTACTACCAGCAGGGCTATGTGAACGTGCAAGCGGCGGCACTGATTTGCCTTGGATTCGTGTTGGGCGGGTTGGCCGGTGCGAAGCTAGCGGTGGTGCTTCCTGCCTTGCTACTTAAGCGGGTATTTGGTGTTGCGATGCTTGGGGTGGCCGTCCGTATGCTGTTTTTCTAGCCAAAGCACCGGTTCGCTGAAGTTTTGAACGATTTCCATATTGTCTTCTGTTTCAACAAACATCAGCTCATTACTCACGTGAATCGCTCGAATGACCAGCCACTTTTGCGCTTGCTGTATGAGTAGCCGAGCCTCCTGATTTGTGTCCTTGAAGTGGGCCTTTCTCGCTCTCCACGTTTTCCAGAGTACGTGACCTTTGTTGCAGTTGAAGCGATAGCCGCGCTTTATGCAGTGGTAGCAGTAGGTGTCGAAGTGGGGATCTTCAGCACTTTTAGTCTTTAGGAATTGGTTGCGGTTGAGCTGCTCTTGTAAGAACAGGCGGTGGCCCGATTGTCGGCGTAGGTGGAACTGCAGGGGCTGCTGCTGAAGATCGACCTTGATGAGTACGCCCTCGTGGCTGCTGGCAAGCTGATTGGTGCCATAGACAGAGGTCGCCTGAAAGTCTGCATTGGCAACGAGAACTTCTTGGCGTCGCAGAGACGCTTCGATAAAAGCTTCTACCAGCGCTACATTGGCTTGGTTAGTATTTGCTTGATTGGTTTCGGTCTGCGCGTTTAAATTCATGAGCGGTAGATGATGTTGGTATCCCGTTTTCTGACCTGTAAGGAAGAAACCGGAAAATAACCTCAAAGTTCAGTAGATGTACGGCGAATAAGCACTGCATCGCCGTACATCTACTGAACTACTCTTTGTTTCGACATTATCTCTGCGGTACAAAATGGGCGCGGTATACTCCGCTGTGCTGCGCTAGCCCAAAGACCCTTACCGTCAGCAAGCATCAATCACGCCAGAATCAATCACTTCAAAGGAACTGTTAACCGGAGAAGGAGAGGGTTTGCTGCGACTATTTGGGGTGCTTACGACTACCCGATAAAGCCCAGTAGGGAGAGAATCGAGAGAGAGAGACCAGTGTTCTGTGTGGGTTTGCTTGAAGGGCAACACTAGCGGGGAGGTACTGCCTGCAACGGGGGTAATTACTGCCTGCAGCTCAGTTACTTTGGGGTAGGCAATTACCTGCGCGCGTAGCACAATTGGCTCGTCGGGTAGGTATACATCGTCTACGGCTAGGCCGATTGTGTTTGGCACGTCTCTAATGGCGAAGGCATCGGTAAATTGAGTGGTTGCGATCGCATCTTTTACACTGCGCAAAATCTGTTCTTGATTTTGCAGCGATCCATGGGTCTCGGCAATAAATTTGTTGCTAAAGCTATTAGACAGCTCATTAGGAATGGCCGATATCTTTGGCACCGTGCCATCTCCATCCAAAAAATCTGTTCTTCCCTGTAAGACTTTTGGCAGCTGTTCACTTGCTATCAGCTTGTCTCCAATCAGTTCTGCAGACTGCAGAGTCGGCTGACGAATGCCAACGACCGGCACAGTGGTAAATTCGTTCCGATAGCGTTCATCTTTTCTGTTAGCTTGTACAGCGTCGTATATTTCATCGTGAAACGTTCGCGCATCGGCAGCCCTGTCTAGATTCACGTTTGGGAGTTTTTCGGTTTCGGTCACCCGCACGTAGTCTTCTCCAATCTTTACCGCAGGGTAGAGGGGTAGTAGCTGATACACCGACGTGAGTGATCGCATCACAGCTGTAAAGTCTAATGACAGCTTCTTGTAGCCATTTGTCAAAAAGTTCAGGCTATTGATCGACCCGCGATGAGGCGTTCCAAAGGTAAACAGCGCTCTGGCATCGCGCCACCCACTCAACACTTCGAGATAGTACCGGGCGACCAGTCCGCCCATGCTGTGAGCCAGCAATATCACCTTAGCATCTGAGGCCCCGCTATGCGCTCTCCAGCACCTCAGTCGCAGCTCTACCAGAGCCTTTAGCTTATGGGCATGCACCCGGTTGTCTCGTCGCCAGTCATATGGAAAATGGTAAAAATTGGCAGGCTTGTCTGCCGGGTCATGGTAGATATCTCCCTGGGCCACCTGAAAGTTATCAACAATCATCCGCGTCGTGCGGGTGTAGCCATCTACTTTTACTAGGCCTGGCACCAAATGCAGGTCCTTTATCAGCGCCGTCGCCTGAATGCCATCACCCAAGTCATCCAGCGTTGGGTCATCAAAGCCCAGTGCCAGTGACGCCATCGTTCTCTGCGATCGCGCCACCAAGTTCAAAATCGACTGCCCAGAAGGTGCCCAAAGGTCTTTACCCTCCTTCTGCAACACACTGCCCAAAATTCCGGGCAGCACAATCACCATATCTTTCATCGGTACTTTGGTAGGTATTTTGGTAGGCTCGTAGCTTCTGAGATTGAGCGCTGTTGCTATACCTAAAGCATTGCCAAAAGAGCGTCAAGATAATACAAGACACCACTAGATAGTCTGTAATTAGCGCTTGGAACCCAAAGTAGCAACTGTACTATAGCTTCTGAAGAGTTGCTTAGGACAAGCTCATCGGCTGTCTGGGTGGGCATTCCCTTGTGGATAGGCTGAGAGCTGCGTACCATCTGCCGCCGTGAAACTTATAAAAAATCTTGTACGATGGCCTCTCCCCGGAAGATGGCGCCTTCGTACTGAGCTTTCCACTCGCTGCCAAAGCCATCCGCTTCGATATGCCGCACCAGAGATTCAATAATCGGTAGAGCGACACCAATGCCAAACAGCACATTGAAACCAGCGACTACAGCAGGTGCCGATAGCAAAACAACAACTTCAGGAAAGACCGCCATCACCGCAATGAAAATAACGAAGAAGATAGGGGTTGCGATCCCTGCACTCACGGCAGCTTCAATAATCTTGCTCTTAAATTCTTCTGGTGTGATATCGCCTCTGTGTAGGTCTAGGGTGTAAGCGAGTGCGGTGACCAGGGCTTGGGTCAGCACGGCGGTTCCGGTTGCTGTGATTCCGAGCTTGGCGATGGTCGTAGAGTTCTTAACGATAGAATCTGCGGCGTTATAGAAGCGAATGTAGAGCTGTTCGCCCCCAGTCATGACCTCAGAGCCCCGGCGAAGATTGTCAACATTTCTTTCCCACAACATGTTTTTTGCGCTGTTGCTGCCGCCCTTCGAATGAGGATGAATATGACTGCCATGTTTGTCAGATAGAAAGACTCGAATATCTCGTTCGCTAGCGCCCAGTTTGGAAGTGCCTGGAATTTTGTCGAACAGGCCCATAATGTCGGCATCTGTACGGGGCGGATCGCCTAGCCTTACGCCTGCTGTTTTAAGTTTGCGCACCAACTCCGGCATTTCTTCAGCGAGGGCTTGGGCTGTGCGGGGTAGGTCTTTCAAGGCATTGGCGGTGACCATACCGGAGGTGCCGAAAGTGGCGATTTCGCTTTGCCAAGCTGCGATGGCCTCACCGAGCGCTGTCGATAGCTGCTGCTGACTGCGCTCTCCGGACTGCTTAGCAGACTCAATAGCGGTGTTCAGTTCGCCTACGCTTTCTGCTGCGGCTTGGCTAACCTGTTGCTGAATGGCTGCGGCTACAATCTGGAGCTTTCTTGCTGGGTTCATTGACCGTCTCAAATCGAGGTAGATAATAGACGGTGACATATTGCAAATAGCGCCAGCGCCTTATCTACAACTTGCCTACAAAAGCGCCCGAAGTATGCTCATATTTTGTCCCTTTGCTGGAGCTTTGCCACAATATGAATATTCTTCCTCAGTGTCTTGCAGGCGGGAGAATTAGTGTGATACGCCTTGAGCATCATGAAAGATACTCACCAGAATCAGGTTAAGCTGTCTCAGCTGAAGATCGTTGTCGCGGTCGCTGAAAAAGAAACGTTTGGAGAAGCCGCGCTGGATTTGGGCATTTCCCAATCGGCGGTGAGTCATGCGATCGCATCGCTCGAAGAATCCCTGGGTGTCATTCTTTTTTCTCGGGGTCGCCACGGTGCGACCTTGACGCCGGTGGGCGCCAGCATACTTCCCCACGCCAAGGCGGCAGTACAGAGCGTATCTGCCATTTTGAAAGAAGCGGCTATTGGCAAGGGGGTAGATCGGGGAAAAGTTCGAATTGCCACCTTTCGCAGCGTGGCTACCCATGTGCTTCCTAAAGGGCTTAAGCGGCTCCATGAGCAGCATCCGGGCATCGTTGCCAATCTGACCGAGCATGAAAACGATCAACAGGTGGGGCAGGCACTAAAAGAAGGACGCGCCGACGTTGGCATCATTACGCTGCCTGCAGGTAGAGGGCTCACCGCGTGGGAATTGCTAAGAGATGAATATGTGGTGCTGCTCCCACCCGACACGACGCTCAAGGAAGACCGCCTGACTTGGGAGGCGCTGGCCGAACAGCCCCTTTTGATGCCCCCTATCGACTATGTAATGATGCGACCGGTGTATGAGCATGTCAACAAGCTGGGCTATTGGCTGAATGTGGTCAACGAAGTTGAAACAGATGCGGCCACTGTGAACTTGGTAGCTCAGGGTCTTGGGGGAACCATCCTACCCCGCTTAGCAGCTGAGCCAATCCCGCCAGAAGTTCAGGTTTATCCTTTACCTGTGCCCCTTGAGCGACCAATCGGTGTTGCCATTCTCACCGATGCGCTGCAGTCACCTGCTGTCTATGCACTGCTTGATGTTCTAAAGCAACCGTCTTAAAGCAACCGTCTTAAAGCAACAGTTTTGAAAGCAACAGTCTTGAAGGAGCCGTCTTGAAGTAGCCGTCTTGAAGCGACAGCCTAAAAACTAGCTATCGCTCAGACCGCTGTGAGACCAGCTCCTCTATTTAGTATTGAGGTGTTTGGCTTTGCATAGCACTGAGTCTATGGCAATCGATCATTCTCACTCATAGGTGCCATAGCAATCGCCAATCGATGCCTCTCATGGGCAGCCTATTCGATAAACTTTAAGGATATTGAAGGAGGCCTGTCATGACTGCTACTGTTTCCGGTGAGAAAACCACGCTGCCGATGCCCGCTTTTTGTGAGGGTATTCAGCATTTTGGCGAGCCGACGCCTGAGGACGATAAATATGGCCGCTCAGCCGCCATTAAAGCTGGGCAGCAGGCCATTACCTCTCCGCAGGACCCCGAAGCCGTCTACCAGACCTTACTCGCAGCAGATGCCCTTCGCTACCTCACGCTGCACATCACTGCGAGCAAGCAGTCTGGCCATCCTGGCGGATTTGCCAGCATCGCCGACACCATTGCGGCTCTAATCATGCTGGGCTACAAAAATTTGGTGACAGAAGTTGGCCACCATGCCCCCGGATTTTATAGCACCGTGTTTATGGATACGTCGCTAGAGGCGATGGGCATCAGCACCGTGAAAGAAATGAGCGATCGCTTCCGTGAAACCCACGGGTTGCTCGGTCACCTCTCTGGTCAAATCCCTGGGCTGCTCAGTCCGGCAGGTCCCCTCGGTCAGGGGCAGCACTTTGCTATGGCTGCTGCCAAACTCCACCCAGACCAGCTCTTTCCGGTCACTATTGGCGATGGCGGGCTCGGTGAACCCTACATCATGAGCAGCCTGGCCCACTTCAATACCATGTACCCCAACATCACCAACTATCTTCCTATTTTGGTGTGGAACGGATTTTCTCAGGAGCACCACAGCATCGTTTCGACCTACAGCAACGAGCAAATGACGGCCCACTGGCACGGCAACGGGTTTGCAAAAGTAATATTGGTCGATGCGAAGGACTACGATGATGCCGATCAGCCCGGTCCCTATGTCGATAGCGCCGCCTTTTCTACTCGGCAGCGCTTGGCCTTTGTGCAGGCCATTTTAGAAGCGACAGATACGGCGGCTAAATCTGCTCTCGGCGGCACCCAAACCGTGTTGATCGTAAAGCAGCTGAAGGGGGCAGGGGTGCACAAGCGGGGGTCTCAGTCGCACAACTTGTACGCTGGCGATAGCCTGGAAAAAGACTACATTGCAACAGCGCTGAAAAGACTGGCCCTGTCGCCGGAGCAGTGGGCGCTGGTGAGGACGAATTTTGTGCGATCGCACGCTGGCCC
>JBCBIK010000160.1:0-11900 GCA_038524545.1 Cyanobacteria bacterium J06623_4
AAGATATCCACCGTAACGCTGCTAAGGATAGCCATTCGAACTTGCTCAGGCAGTCTAAAGCCCATTATTTCTTTCCAGAATTTTCTCTTATCACCACCCTTACCTGGTAGCGTTTCTCTAGTAAGCAAGTAGTTTGCCTTCTGAATAGAGAAAAATAATTCTGTAGGCTTACCTATCATTATATTGAGCTACTTTCCTCCCGCGCCTGCTGCCGCATTGCCTCAATAATCTGACCATTCGCCTTCGGGAAAGGGTATTCGTCAATTTCATCGAGCGTAACCCACTTCACTTCGTCACATTCAATGGGTTTGGGCTCACCGCTGAGATGCTTACAGTTAAAGACGTTGAGCGTCACCTTGAAGTGGGTGTAAGTATGGTCAATCGTGATGAGCTTTGAGCCCACGTCGATATCGATACCCAGCTCTTCTTGAATTTCTCGTCTCACGCAGTCTTCTTGAGTTTCACCGGGCTCAATTTTGCCGCCCGGAAACTCCCACAGGCCGCCTAGTAACCCCTCTTGCTTGCGCCGATCAATCAAAATGTTGCCGTCAGCATCAGTGATAACGGCAACACCAATTTGCTTATGAGGAAGAGGCTTGCGAGATTCTGTCATAGGAAAGTCAATCACTGCATTTTGATTGTACGCTGCGCAGTGGGCCTGCCAAGGACACAGCAAACAGGCTGGATTGTGACGAGTGCATAGGGTAGCCCCCAAGTCCATAATGGCCTGATTAAAGTCGCGAGGGTGCTCCGGATCTAGCAGCTGCTCAGAGAGGTGCCACAGCGGCTTGAGGGCCTTGTTTGGCACGGCAGGGAAAGCCACCAAACGCGCTAGAACACGTTTTACATTTCCATCTAGGATAGCGACAGGTAAATTAAACGCGGCGCTAAGGATGCCGCCTGCAGTCGTTCGGCCAATGCCTTTGAGCGCGATCGCACCCGCCAAATCCTGAGGAAACACCCCGCCAAAGTCTGTCACCACCTGCTGAGCCGCCCGGTGCAGATTCCTCGCCCGAGCATAGTAGCCCAGCCCTTCCCACAGCTTCAGCACCTGCTGCTGATCAGCCACCGCCAGCGCATCCACCGTAGGAAACCGCTCCAGCCAGCGCTCATAGTAAGAAATCACCGTCTTCACCTGAGTTTGCTGAAGCATAACTTCCGAAATCCAGATGGCATAAGGGTCCCGGGTCTGCCGCCAAGGTAACGTTCTGCCATGAACGCGATACCAGCTCAGCAGCGACTGGCGCAGCTCTCGCACATCAGCCTCAGACATAGCAAGGCTCGGCAGATATTTCTCTGCCGAGCCTTGAGAATGAGCTTGCGTGTCAGTCGATTTAGAACGAGCAAGATCTGCCATCTTTGGGCGCTATCTCACACTGCCATCGCACACTAAAGCCCGCCTACGATTTTTGCGAATCGTCGTCCATCAGGGTGTTACCAAAGCGCTCTTCAAACGCCAAACGCTGCTCCGCGCCTCTCAAAAAGTAGCCACTCATCATGGCAGAAGCAAGCAGACGTCCCAAATTTTCACGGTTGGTCGTCACAGAAACATCAAACTGGCCAGAGGGCAGTCCGCCTAGCAAACCAATCACATTGTGCTCCATCACCTGCATCACCTCAGAAGAGTCGGGACGCGACAGCTGAGTGATGGTTTCTGGATCCATCGCCTTTACGTACTGAAGTAACGAATTGTCTGTCATAGGTTTTGAGTCCGTGAACGCTGGAATTCTCCCAGTCAAATCATCCATACTGATACCTGCTATGAATAGCTAGAACGCGATTCTAGTGGGTTTCGCTCTTTGGTTTTCTCAGATTTTTGGGGTTTCCTTAGTGAGTAATGTAGCAAGTTTGTTTATATAGCCACATTGGGTGAAACCGAATGAGAACCGAACCGGTCAGACGCCCTGCTTAGCCAATGGCCTCGATTGATTGAACGTGCCCGATTGCCAGGCACAACTCTCAAAGGTCAACTACCAAGTTGGATCGCTGGTCAAGCTGATTTCTATGCTGTCTAACCCGTCTGGAATAGCTGTCAGGCAGGCTAAGACAGATGTTTCAGCACCGGTCATCTCCACCTCGCAGGCATAGCAAGACCCCATCAGGCAACCAGTTGAGATGTACACGCCAGCCCGAGCGGCCACCGCCAGTAGAGGCTCCCCAACCCTGGCACAGGTAGTAACATCGTCAGGGAGAAATCGCACGGTTACAGTCGCGGTTGACACAATTTCGCAAGGTTTTAAAGACAAGCTAGGCTCTCAGCATAGCGACTAGCGTCGTATGCGCATCAGCCGCATCGGCTAGCTCATGGTCAAAGGCAATACGGATGGGCACCATTTCACCATTTACCTCAGCATCCAAATCCATACCCAAAGGGTCGATAGCTTTTAGAGTCGCAGTGGTCGCCTCTGTTTGTTCACCGTAGCGCTGCGCGTAGGTCAATACCGCTGAGGCATGGTCCTTGTTCATGTGCCGGCAAATGCGATCGCTCACCTTGCTATCAATTGTTTCAGACGTTTTTTCTGACATTACTTCCCTCTATAATTCCAGCAGCCATAAATCCTAGCAGCCATGAATTCCAGCCGCTACAATTCCAGCAGCTAATCAACAGCCATTGATGCGTCTAGTCGCCTCTTGATCATACGTCACTTTCTATGAGCCTCATTCCCCTTCCCAAAATGACCGAACCCATCCACACCTTGGCCCATCCTTGGCCCACCGGTCATCTCTTCGATAGCCCAGGCGCCCACCTCACCTATCGCATCGTCGGTCCCTGCTGCCGCCTCTACGACCGTGAACAGCTGCCCTGGCCCTGCTGCCGCATCCAGTGGCATAGTAAAGAGCCCAGCTGGAGACGCATCGGCCGCCGGTTCATCGTAGACCTCGCTACCCGCAAGCATCCCTCATACTGCGTCGAAATTGTGGGCCAAAGCTACCGCAGTGAGCCCATCATCATGACGCTCTACACCGTTACCCTCTCTGCCCAGCTCCAAGACTGGTGGCATACAAAGCGACTCACTCCGCAACGTAGCGAACAGCGAGTATCAACCCCTCAGATACAGGCAGAAAGAAACCTCAAGGTCGGCTGCAAAGTCTAGGACAAGCTAGCGAAATTGCCATAGCAAGATTTGCTCAATTAAGGTTGGCCAGACGACACTCGCCTAAAAGTCATCGTCAATCTGCTCAGGCACAGCCACATTGCATCCCTGACGATAGTCAAACCCTGCCCAGGTTTTGACACCACACAGGCTAGCCTGAGAAAAGTCCGCATCCAAAAACAGCGTATCCCTCAAGTCAGAGCCATTCAAGATGGTGCTGGTCAAATTTGGCCTATCGATGTACGACTCTCGTAGGTCAGTTTCAATCATAGAAGTGCCGCTCAAATCCGTATGGTCGAAAATGGCGTATCGCAAATCGGCACCATCGAGGAAAGCACCTCGAACGCTTGCGTAGCCCAAATTGACATCAATGAGGTTTGCGTTTTGCAGCTGGGCACCATCCAAATTGGCATAGTAAAAGTTAGCCCCTTCCAAATCCGCTCCGGTCAAGTTGGCACCAGAAAGATCTAGCCGCCGAAAATCAGCCTCATGTAGGTCACAACCAGGGCACTCATTCGTTTCAATCAATCTTTGAATATCCCCTTCGTCGGCAGCCTGAGCCGATTGAGCAATCAGCAGCGTTCCGGTCAGAAGTGTGCCGACTGCGAAAGCGACCCTGTGGTGATCGCACTTACGAATTGAATCAATTATCTCTGTATACATGACGCGGAACGACCTCGAGGGCTTTTTATATGGAGCTGTCTCATTATGTTGTCAGACGCCATGCAAAGGTGACAAGAGGCATCCGCAATTACTCATAAACTGCCCACAAAAGTGGTGTAGTTTTAGCCCCCGCAAAGACGACAGCCGCACGTCCTTTACAAAGCGCTACTCACACAGCCCTTTTTAAGGCGCGCCCTTTAAGAATGCAAACTCTTTTTTAAGGTGATACGTTCAGGTTCACAGGTAGGCTATGAAACTGGACATATTAATAACTTTCAACTCTTACCAATACCTGATAACGAGTTGTCAATATTGCCTTCTATTTGGGCCTTGTATCGGGCCTTGTATCGGGTGTACGACGCGTACGCTGTCGCCGATTATCGTGGAAATCTACTAAAGGACATGCAGAAGATGAAATCACTCCGACTGACTATCGCCACACTAGCAACTGCTGCGATCGCAGTAACCGCAGCCAATGCGCCCTCCGTTTTTGCAAAGGGCGTACAACAGCCGGTAGTAAAAGCAACGACAGTTGCAAGCGTCCAAAATAAGCAAAACGTCATTGGCGCTCAAGAGATAGACCAGAGCGCATTCATCCTTTCAACAAATCCCACTAGCCGGTTCAATGGCAATCAGCGCTACGGCCTGATGATTATCGAGCAAAAGAGTGCCACTGAGCCCTGCTTTAGCACAACCGGCTCTAGCCCTACTCAGGTAAACCCGCTGCTCGCGCAAATGGCTGACTTCAGCGGTAAATGTGGTAGAGCGACCGATACCAACGGCTATGCTATCCGCGTCGACGGAGAGCAGGTTCGCTACGACCCCGTCCTCGAAGAAGAAGACGGCGTCCTAGTGCTCTACGCCAAGCCAAGCGCATTCTTGCGAGACGCAGAAAAGTTTGTCATCGGTCAAACCGACGGCATTGCAGCCAACGGCTACACCCAAATCTTCCTGAAGCCCGGCTGGCGCCTAACGCGTAAAACCGTCGACGGCTCACCCAAAGGCCTGCTCTACCTCACCAACGACCTTACGATTGCCGAACTGACCGGACAGGATGTGGCGATTGAGCCCGGTGGTGGCGATGAGTCTGGCGGTGACCCCACTGGCGGCGGCGGCACACCCACCGCACCAGCCAGCTTCCCCGATGTCGCAGGCGACATCTACGCCAGCGAGATCAACCGAGCTGTCCAACTAGGCTTTATCTCTGGCTTCGCAGAAGACAATACTTTCCGTCCCACAGCTACGCTCACCCGTGAGCAGGTCGTCTCCATGGTGATCGAAGGTCTAGAAGTTCCCGCCCAAACGACAGCCAGCAGCACACCGTTTTCTGATGTGCCTACCGACCGCTGGAGCGCACCTAAAATTAGCCAGGCAGCTTCGCTAGGCATCGTGACCGGCTACCCAGACAATAGCTTCAGGCCAACCCAGCCAGTGACTCGCGCTGAGCTGGTCGCCATTGTCAATAAGGCAGCTCAGTACCAGTCCAGCGCAACCCAGCTAGTGGCCAATCAGCCCGGTCGTACCTTTGCTGATATCTCTGGGCACTGGGCGAACGATGTCATCAGCAGCCTCTCTAGCTACTGCGGTGTCGCAACGCCACTCAATGAGACTGGCAATAGCTTCTACCCCGACCGCACAGCCCAGCGCAACTACGCAGCAGCGGCCATGGTCCGTCTCCTCGACTGCTCCCAAACTGCTCGCGAATCCTAAGGCTTTCACAGCCAGTAAATGGCTAAGGATGCAGTCCACGGACGCGTAACTGAACTGGCGCTGCTTTATTAAAGCGCTATTACAAGCAACCCCCTGTCAGTGAACGCTGGCAGGGGGTGCTTCTAGAGGAATAACAATTGAGTCGCTTAGGCCAATTCTCAGTCGGCTCGCTTGGTACCGCGCAAGAGACCGTAGCGGATTAGGCCTCTGTTGAACCCTGTGGTCATCAGTGCGATCGCAGCGGTCCCTCGAATGGTTTCCATCCCCGCCTGCACAATACCCGCCATCACATTCATATCCAGCGCCGAGCGCACCACATCCCACCAAAAGAATTCCACCTGGCGCGACCAGTCCGCCATCGCAATGCCGTCAAAGCCAACCGCTGCCGCCAGCTCGCCATAGCTCTTCAAATCAATCACGTAGGGCAAATGATAAAGCTCGTATAGCCGGTCCAAATGCTGCTGCTCGCTCTCTGTCAGCGGACCAGCCAGCGTGTCCGTCGGCCGATGGCACCAAGTCGCCATCAAAAAAGTGCCCCCCGGCTTCAGCACCCGGTAGCACTCCTGCAAGAAAGCCCGCTTATTCGGCATATGCTCGCCACTTTCCATAGACCACACAAAGTCAAACGTGCCTGCTGGAAAAGGCGTCGATAATGCGTTCGTCACCTGGAACTGAACGGCAGGGCCTTCGCTCGCGTCAAAATTTTCCCAGGTCTGCAGCGTCACCCCCTTTTCGGCAGCTCGCTCACCGGCCCGCTGAGCCTGCACCGGGCTCAGCGTAATGCCCACCGCCTGCGCATCAAACTTGTTCGCCAGATAAAGCGTACTCCCCCCGATGCCACAGCCCACATCCAAAATCGTATGGGCTGACGTAACGCCCGCCCAGGTCAGCAGCTCTTCTATCAGGTCGATCTGAGCCTGCCTGCGGTCTTTGCGATGTTGGCCCGTCAGACCGTAGTAGCCATGGTGCATATGCTCACCCCAGGTACGCTCCCACAGCGGGGAAGAGGTATCGTAGAAATGCTGAATTCGCTGAGCCAGCGGTTTAGTCGCAGTCATGGCCGAGGGTCCTAGTCAATCAGAGGGCATGATCTCACGCCAGTCACAGTCTGTGGGCGTAGGCTTACTATCTTAGAGCGAGTCTATAAAACCGATAGATTATTTAAGCCTTATTTAGAAAGGACAATACCAAAAAGACCAGTCCTAGAAAGCCCGCTTCAGAAAGATGAGACGAGCGGCTGACAGGCCAGCAAACCCTCCTCTGATACTGTCTCTATATCGATTGGAATCGACATAACCGTTTTTTAACAGGGCTCTTTATAGGGGCCGCTCACTAAGATGATGACCGTCCCTAGAACCATTTGTATAGGGTTTTTAGCGCTAATTACCGTAGGAACGCTATTGCTGCTGTTGCCCTTTTCCACAGCAAGTGGCGAGTGGAACAACCTTTTGGTAGCCTTCTTCACAGCCACTTCAGCTGTCTGTGTCACCGGGCTCATCGTAGTGGATACAGGCACTTACTTTTCATCCTTTGGGCAGGGGGTCGTGCTTACCCTGATTCAGCTAGGCGGCTTGGGCTACATGACAGCGACGACCTTACTACTCCTGCTCATTGGCCGTCGGCTATGCCTCAAAGATCGCCTGGCCATCCAACAAGCCATGGATACTGCAGAGCTTTCCAACGTGAAAGCCTTGGTGGTTTCTATCATCTCTATGACATTTCTTTTTGAGCTAACGGGCGCGTTCTGCCTGCTGCCGATGTTTGCCGAGCAGTACGGTATGGGAAGAGGTCTGTGGCTGTCTATTTTTCATAGCATCAGCGCATTTAACAATGCTGGGTTTAGCCTCTTTTCGAACAGTCTGGTTCAGTATGCCGAAAGGCCTTGGCCCATCGCCGTTATTTCAGCATTAATCATCATCGGTGGCATCGGCTACCAGGTGATTATGGAAGGGTTTATGTGGGCGCGCGATCGCCTCTACCAGCGCAAGCAGCGACACGTTTTCTCTCTCCACTTCAAAATTGTCACCAGCACCACACTGTTCTTACTCGTACTCGGCACCCTCGCCTTTCTACTGATTGAATACGATAATACGGCGACACTGGCAGGGAAGAGCTTCGGCGTAAAAATGTTGTTGGCCGGGTTTCAGTCAGTCGTTATGCGAACGGCTGGCTTCAATTCGATTGACATTGGCGGTATGGAAACCAGCGCATTGTTTATGGCGATCGCACTCATGTTTGTTGGTGCCAGCCCCGGCAGCACCGGCGGCGGCATCAAAACGACCACCGTACGTATCTTGCTGATTTGCACCCGAGCAGCCCTCCAAGGCAAAGAAGCAGTCAACTGCTACCAGCGCCAAATTCCCGCCAATCGTGTCCTCAAGGCACTCTCTGTCGTCGTTGCCTCTGGTATCAGCGTCGTCGTTATCACCACTTGCCTAGCCCTGAGCGACCCCAGCATTCAGTTCATAGAGCTACTGTTCGAATCCGTTTCCGCCTTTGCCACAGTAGGCCTCTCGACAGGCGTCACAGCAAGCCTCTCTGTGATGGGACAGCTATTCATCATCGTCACCATGTACATTGGCCGGGTAGGCATTCTCTTGCTCATGTCCGCCATTCTCGGTGACCCCAGCCCCAGCGTCATCCGCTACCCCGAGGAAGATTTGCTGACAGGTTAGAAAGCGATAGTAAGTCAGTCCCTATCGAAAAACGACGTCAGTCGTCTTGAAGTACCTATTCGCAAGCTGTTATCAGTTCTTCATAAGACTACTTCTACACGACAAAGCCCTCCTGAGCTATTCAGCTCAAGAGGGCTTTGAGTCGTAAAGGCACAGAACTCTCTAGCCCTCAGTAGCCAACTCAGTACTGCCACGACGCCGGCCACCGGTCAAACTGTTAAATAGCATGACGCCAACCGCTTTAATCAAGTTGCCTTCCAGCTCCTGGAAGAGTTCCATATTGATACCAAACGCATCGTTGGCCTCTTCTACAATCGCATCGGCCATCGAATCGTCGACTGGTGCTTCGCTCAAAGACTCGCGATAGCTGTTCTTGAAAGCCTTCTCGTCATCAATGGTAGGAAACTCATAGAATGCAACGCCATCGCTGCCGTTTAGATTCATTGCCCGTTGGGAAATTGTCTTCAGAATCTGGCCACCGGACAAATCGCCTAAGTAACGGGTGTACGAATGACCAACGAGGAGCTCCGGCTGAGTCGCTGAGATTTCACGAATGCGCTCAACGTACTTTTTACCGCCTTTACTTAGCGAAATCTCGTCGCGCCAGTTCGGACCGTAGTAAAAAGCCAAGTCTGTTTCGAGACTTTGCTTGCGATTTAGCTCTGGAAAGTAAACTTTAGAAACAACGGGATGGGCCTTGTGCTTTTCTAGCTCTTCTTCCATCGCGCAGTAGATGAAATAGAAGTTACCCACGAGCTTGCGGTAAGACTTCTTCTCCACCACACCACGCAAGAAGCATCGAACGAATCCGACGTTCTCGGCCATAGTGTGAGCTTTTTTAGTGCCCTCACGGAGCTGGGTCGCTAAATTGTTGCTCATATCTTAAAAAGGCTTAATGTGTTTCTCAGTTTAAACAGTAGGGTGCTGACTCCACCCTAAGATAGATTTCGCAACATTTTGTCACGACTAGATAATGCGCGTAGCACTACTTCTTTCGAGACTGAGCTTGATCGGAGAGCCAGGCAGATGAGGAAACCGCCAGAATCCCTGAACCTGCGCCCAATAGGTATAGGTTTACTTTGTCGTCACTTTCAGAAAGTCGGGATACCGCTAAAACAATCACCAGCAACGGAACCAGAATAGACACTAAGAATGAAAAGTAGTAAGACTGCTTACGTAAAGCCTTCTCCCTCAAAAATGCTTGTTTGTCCTGTTCTATGCGAATTTGCTCTTTACGCTCAAGTAAATTCAGCTGCTTCTCTTCAAGGGCAAGCCGACGCTCTTCTTGCTCGAGTCGAATTTTTTCCAGGGCAAGCAATTCCCGCTGCCTATCAACATCGTCTTCCATAAGGATTTAAGCGGCACTACAACCGCACCAATTCAAGGGAGGCAACTCATTCACAAAGAGCATGCCCCGAAAAAGCAAAGGGACCCATAGCGTTTACATCTATGAATCCCCTTTCAGAAGACGTTCTATATGTCTAGGTCTGCCATGTTCAGGCGAGGGCCATAGGTTTCAATGAATTCACGGCGGGGTGCGACGCGATCGCCCATCAACACAGTAAAGATTCGATCCGCTTCAGCCGCATCTTCTATCTCTACCTTTTTCAGCGTCCGCGTCTCAGGGTTCATGGTGGTATCCCACAGCTGCTGCGGCATCATTTCACCCAGACCCTTAAAGCGCTGAATGTTGTACTTGGCATTATCGGGTAGAGCATCAATGCCATCTTGCAGCTCCCTCTCGCTGTAGCAATAGGTATGATTTTTACCACGCTCTAGCTTGTACAGCGGCGGGCAGGCAATGTAGATGTAGCCCTGGTCTACCAAGTCCCGCTGATAGCGATAGAAAAAGGTCAGCAGCAACGTGCGAATATGTGCGCCGTCTACATCTGCGTCTGTCATGAGGCAAATGCGATGATAGCGCAGGTTATCTGGTGCAAATTCTTCACCTTTAATGCCAAGACCCAAAGCCGTAATCAGCGACTGGACTTCGTTGTTCTTGTAGATTTTTGAATCGTCGGTTTTCTCAATGTTGAGGATCTTGCCGCGCAGTGGCAAAATCGCCTGAAAGCGGCGATCGCGTCCCTGCTTAGCGCTACCTCCTGCAGAATCACCCTCTACAATGAAGATTTCAGACTCGCTAGGGTCGCGAGAGCTACAGTCAGAGAGCTTACCCGGCAGCGTAGAAGACTCCAGCACCGACTTACGACGAACCAAGTCACGAGCTTTTTTCGCAGCCTCTGCCGCGTTGAACGCCTGAATCGCCTTCTCCAGAATGGCATCCGCCACCCCTGGGTTAAAATCCAAATACTCTGTCAGCGCCTCACCAACCAGAGAATCTACAATGCCGCGCACCTCCGTATTGCCCAGCTTTGTCTTGGTCTGACCTTCAAACTCAGGCTCAGGCACTTTTACCGAAACTACTGCAGTCAGGCCCTCGCGGATATTTTCACCCGCCATGTTCGACTCACCATCTTTGCGCTTCTTGCGCTTGCGAGCGATTACATTCATCGTCCGCGTAAGGACCGCCTTCAGTCCCTCTAGATGAGTCCCCCCATCAACGGTGCGAATGTTGTTCGCAAAGCCCATCAAAGTGTCGGAAAACGCATCGCCACACCACTGCAGCGCTGCCTCCACCTGCACGCCGTTCTTATCCGAATTTACATAGATAACGTCTGGGTGCAGCGGCTCCTTGCCACTGTTGATGTACTCGACATACTCCCGAATTCCCCCTTCATAGAAGAAGTGAGACACCCGCGGCTCGTCGGCATTGATCAGCGCCAGGCGATAGTCAGTAAAGGTAATATCGACGCCCGCGTTAAGATAGGCCAGCTCTCGCAAACGGCGAGCTAGCGTATCGTAATCAAATTCTACGGTATGAGTGAAGATCGTCGCATCGGGCTTGAAGGTCACTTGGGTACCGGTTTTGCTAGAGCCTTTCTTGGTTTCTAGCTTGCCGACCGGGTTGCCTCGCTCGAAGCGCTGTTTGTGAACTTTGCTATCGCGCCAAACGGTGACCTCGACCCAGTCAGAAAGGGCGTTTACCACGGAGACACCAACGCCGTGCAGGCCGCCCGAGACCTTGTAGCCGCTATCACCGCCAAACTTTCCTCCGGCGTGCAAAACAGTTAGCACCGTCTCCAGAGCAGACTTTCCAGTTGTTGGGTGGATGTCGGTAGGGATGCCCCGCCCATCGTCGGTAACCGTGACAGACCCATCCGCGTTAAGGGCGGCGGTGATGTGCTTACAGTGACCGGCTAGCGCTTCGTCGACCGAGTTGTCGACGACTTCATACACCAGGTGGTGCAAGCCCCTAGGCCCTGTGCTACCGATGTACATTCCCGGACGCTTCCGAACAGGCTCAAGTCCTTCTAGTACTTGAATCTGCTGAGCACCGTAGCTATTCGCCATACAATTTCTCCTGAGGTCAGTGGTGACTGGGCGGCGTTGTGACAAAGCCCTTTCACGGGCAAGCAAACGAACGAATTAAGAAAACAACTAAGCGGGCTAAGCCCAACTAGAGCAAACCCTATTAATAGGATGAATAAGACATTTTTTTATCTTTAAGTTGACTGTGAAAGTCGGCTGGGTCTTTTGGAGGAATTTCTCCGCCAGTTTAGGGCTACTAATTTCGGGACTACCAGTTTTTGTGAGCTGCTAGTTTTAGGGGGCTTTTATTTTGGCTTTTGAGGCCGTATTAGGCCATCAAAATGATAATGTGTCTACGGATTCTAGCACAAAGGCGTTAAAAGCGATT
>JBCBIK010000161.1:0-11898 GCA_038524545.1 Cyanobacteria bacterium J06623_4
ATATCGGTCCCCACGTTGTACAATCTGACATAGGCCAGGGCCCGCAATGACTCCTTGATCACCATCTTCTCAGGATTCGTCACCAGCCTCACTGAGGTAATCGTCGGGTCGGCCAGTATCTTCTCCAGGGCCTCTAGCTGCTCATAAAATTCGTAGGGCGCATCCATCACCTCTTTGGTCGGTAGAGAGAACCCAGCGACCGGACGGAACAGCGGCTCCACTAGAGGACGCAGCGCAGTAGAGACTGCCTGAAAGGGCTTGTATAGCTTGCGCATATACCAGCCAGCGACTTCAGGCAAGCTCAGCAGGCGCAGCGCCGTCCCCGTCGGCGCAGAATCAATGATCAAAACGTCAAATTCTCTCTCATCGTAGTGACGCTTCATGCGCACCAAGCTAAAGATTTCATCCATGCCAGGCAAAATAGCCAGCTCCTCAGCCTCGATTCCTTCAAGGCCTCTAGCTTGCAGCACTTGGGTGATGTAGCGCTTTACCGCTCCCCAGTTACCCTCTAGCTCTCGCAGCGCATCTAACTCCGCGCCCCAGAGGTTGGGCCGAATCTCCTTGGGGTCATGGCTGAGTTCGGTGTCGAAGCTGTCGGCGAGGGAGTGGGCCGGGTCAGTGCTCAGCACCAGGGTTTTGTAACCAACTTCTGCGCAGCGCAGACCCGTCGCTGCTGCGACAGAAGTCTTACCGACACCGCCTTTTCCGGTCATCAAAAGTACGCGCATAGCAAACTGGCCTGTGATTAAGAAAGTTAACGTTCCTTTACTTTAACCAGTTTTGCAGGGGTTATGAGAAAGTTTCTGAGCAAAAGCACCATAGAAACATCGCAGGTTTTCATTGGGCCGGTTCCAATCCGGGTAGATTCTAATCCCGGCAGACATAGCGAGAATCACTCGCTGTCGGATGGTTTTCCAAATAGTCGGCAATCCACTGACAGCCTGTCTCGACTAAGCCTTCGGTCCCCAGCACCAAATCGAGATCCCACAGCCAGGCATGACGAGATTCACCTGCCGCCAGCACAGTGCGATCGCCCTCTATAAATGCGGCTTCCCAAACAGCTGCGCCTTCCCCTCTCAGCGTGGCAACCAGCTCCCCTCCCAAGCTCCAAACTCTCACCTGACCGTCACCACCAGCGGTCACCAGCCGCTGACCATCGTCGCTAAAGCGTACGGAGCGCACCTCGGCCTCGTGGCCAGTCAGCGTCGTGACGAGCTTGCCATCTAGCGTCCAGACCCTAGCGGTATTATCAAACCCTGATGCCGCAATCAGTTGGCTATCCGAACTGAAGCTTGCATCGATAAAACCGTTCTGCCCAGGGCCACTAAAAATTCGCAGCAGCCGCCCTTCTCTGTCCCACAGCTTGACCGAATTATCCAAACTGGCCGACACCAAATGCTGCCCATCTGAGCTAAAGGCAACGCTCCGAACCTCGCTGTTGTGTCCTGAGAAAGTATTTTTCACCTGACCCCTGCGGTCCCACAGCCGAATTTTGCCATCGGCGCTACCCGTCGCGATAGTCTGCCCATCCGGGCTAAAAGCAGCATCCCAAACAGCTTTTTTCTGACCTGACAAGACAGCTTGCTGCTCACCCTCTAGAGACCACAGCCGGGCCGTTCCATCCCAGCTACCCGTCACAATCGACTGACCATCTGCACTGAAGGCAACGCTCAGCACAGAAGCAGTGTGGTTGATGCGGCGCAAAAGTCGTCCGGTCTTGCGATGCCACAGGTACAGTCCGTGATCGTCACTAGCTGCAGCAATCAACAGCCCATCGGGGCTAATATCCACACCGACAATGCTTTCGCTGGGGCCGATGTAGCGCGTCTGCAGCGCGTTCGTAAGATCCCACAGGCGCACTGTTTTATCGAAGCTAGCACTGGCCAGCGAGTCGCTATCAGGCAAAAATGTGACCTTATTTACCCAGCTTTGGTGACCTTCTAGCACCGCGATCGCTTCCCCTTTTGGGTTCCACAGTCGAACAGTGGTATCTCGGCTACTAGAAGCTATCTGCTTACCATCTGGGCTGTAGGCTACTGAGAGCACCGGACCGCTGTGTCCGCGCAGAGTGTCGATTTGATCACCATTACGGAGGTTCCACAGCTTGATGGTCGAATCTCGACTAGATGACACCAGCTTTTGGCCGCTCAAGCTAAAGTCGACGCCCAAAACGGCTTCGCTGTGTCCTTCTAAAGTTCTCAGTAGCTGACCATCTAGCCGCCAAATTTTGACGGTACGGTCTTCGCTGGCAGAGGCAAGGGTCTTACCGTCGGGGCTAAAAGCGACCGCCAGCACAGAGCCGCGGTGGCCTTCGAACGTCTGCAGTAGCGTACCGTCTTTGCGCCATAGCTTAATAGATTGGTCGTCACTGACCGATGCAAGGGTCTGACCGTTTGGTGCGATCGCAATATCATTCACATTGTCGGTATGGCTCCGCAGCGTCCTCACCAGCTGTCCGTCTAGCGTCCATAGCTTAATATGCCGGTCGTCTCCTCCCGAAGCGAGCCAGCTGTCATAGGGGAAAAACGCCACTGTTCGGACCCTGGCTTTGTGACCTGAGAGCGTTTGCAACAGTTCGCCATCAGCCCCCCACAGCCGCACCCTATGATCCGCACTTGCTGTCGCAATGTAATCTCCGGTCGCACGAATATCAACGTCCCAAAAGTTGCTGTTTGCCAACGTTAGCTGATTGTGCTCAACCGCTTCGACCGCTGTCGTTCTGAGTACCGCATCTAGCCGCTTACTCAGCGGCTCAGGCACCTGATCGCCCAGCCGCTTAAAGAAAACGTGCGCCTTGAGCGCCTGCAGCAGCGCTTCTAGTCCCTGGTCCGACGAGTAGAGCGCCTCTGCCGTAGTTACCAGCGCTCGCAGTTGAGTGCGCCGGGCTTGCTGGTACTGCACCCTAGCAACCGACCCCAAAATAATCGCTCCGCCCAGGGCCGCACTGAGCGCGGTGATCCACCCCCGCTGACGGCGACGCGTTTTGCGCTCTAGGGTCAGTCGCTTTTCGACTTCTTTGAGTCGGGCAGACTTCAGCGCCTGCTGAGTGACCTGTCGGTCATAGCGCTCGCTCGCCATCAAAAAGTCGTGGTCTACTTCGCTGACGCTACGCTCCTGACTCCAGGCCTGCGCATCTTTCAAAGCCTTACCGCGTAGTAGTCGCGACTCGTCCAGACAGTTTGAATTTAGCCAGGCGGTGAGCTGCTTAGCATAGGGCCGAAGGGCACTGAGCTGCGAGTCTACCCAGCTAATATCAAAAATGGTTTCGTAAATGCGGTTCTTCACCCGCAGCCGACCCCGCTCTAAACCAATCAGCCCTGATAGCAGCAGCTCCAAGTGCTCCATACTGTCGTCGTACACCAGCCGGCGCTCTTCTGGCGTTTGAGCCAGCACTTCCGTCTTATTAGTAGCAATCGGGATCTCACAGTGCGGCAGTGAGGCGGTCAAAATGGTCTGATAAATGCCCAGCAGTCTTGGCGCTTGGAGTTCTTTTCTTAGCAGGCGATCGCGAATGGTTCGCAAGTGTTCCGGATCGTCCTGACTCTCCCAATGCTCAATCACCCGCGTATACACGACCTGCTCTATCAAAGCAGGTGCTGAGTCAGGTAGCGGCAGGCGATCGCGCTTTTTACCCAGCCCAGCAGCCAGCCCAGCAGATAGCCCAAAGCGATCGTCCCCGGGGGCAGTCTGCCCTACTTCACCTAGCTTGCTTTCCGTCAGGGTTTGCGCCGTCAGCAAACAGAGCTTCTGCGTCAAAAACGGCTGTCCCTGCGTCCAAGCCAAAATGTGTGCCAACAGCTGCAAAGGATCGTAATCGTAGCCTTCCAGTCCCTGAGCCAGCACCTTGGCATCTTCAAACGCCAGGCCCTTCAGCTCAATAGAGCGCCCCACATTAAAAGGCGTCCGCTGCGGGTCACGAATCAGGTCAGACGGGCTCACCACCCCAAACAGGGACCAGGTCAATCGCCTGTAAATAGGGTTCTCTGCCCGCTGGTTGTAGCAGTAGCGCACCAGCGCAAAAAAATCATCAACGGGAAAATCTAGCGCCAAAGCGCTATCAATTTCATCGACAAAAATAAAAATTTCGTCCTCTGGCAGAGACTTTAATAAAATCTCCTCAATAAATAGGCGCAGCCGCTGCACCATAGAAAGACCGTCTTGGTCTTGCCACCACTGGCGAAAATTGACAGTCTTGCGTAGCTCAAAGCGAGTAAGCAAGTCCACCATCATGCCCTTGTACCACTGCAGCGGCGTAACCCGCTCACTGCCAATACTCGTCATGTCTAGAGAGGCGCAGCGCTTACCCGCTTCGACCAGCTGCTGCTGCATCCGCACCCGCAGGCTAGACTTACCCATTTGCCGGGCATTAAAGACATAGCAATACTCACCATTCAAGAGCGCCCGCAGCAAATCGTCATCCGCCTGCCGCCGAATGTAGCTCGAAGCACCCAGCCGCAAGCTACCCCCCACCTGATAGTGGTAGGGCGTTTTCACAAGCGGATTGGCCATCGCAAAGTCAGCCACAGGCAAGCATCTCAATCAGTCGCCGGCCCGGATGACTGCTAGTTGACTGCGAGATTTTGACAGCAACTATCAGGCCAAGAGCAACGGCTTGAAATACCTATAGTAAAGCGCACTACTGACAATCGCAGCATTTCCAGACAGCCGCACCAACCCCATTCGCTCTAGTTGATAAGCCAGCAGGGTGTCTACCTCCGCGCCCAATTCAAAGTCTTTTAGCACATCGGCGAGGGCATTCTTCAAAGGTGGCTGACGCTGAATAATTTCTAAATGTCGTCGCAGATGGGCGCTATAAATGCCTGATTGCGTGTGGGCATAGTCTAAGATGCTACCCAGGGTTCCCTCCCGCTCTGAGAGATAGTAAAGCGCCAGCTGAATGAGATAGGGATGCCCGCCCACTAGTTCATAAAGGGATTTTAGCTGCTCGGCAGCCACCCCCTTTTCAGCAGGTAGATCGTACCGATCAACCAGTATCTGTACCTGATCAAAGGTCAGTACTGGGAGCTGTATGGAGAGGCCAATATTAAAAGGAGACTGTGAAATCTTCAGAGGAACGTATACTTCGGTACTGTAGGCAAGAGCCATGCGGAGCTTTTGCCACACTTTTAGCTCCATAGCCTCTTCATGCCAAGCGCGCAGCATTGGCAAAAATTCCTGCACCAGTTCAGGATGGTCAAACAGCTGATCCACTTCGTCTAGCGCTAGCACGACGGGCGCAGACACCTGCGCCAGCAAATATTCCCGGAAGTAAATCTTGCAGCTGACCTTGTGGCCAATTTCATCATCCCAGTAGTCATCTAGCCGGTTTTCAACGCCGAGCTGCTGGGCTACATTGCGGCAGAACCATCGGAGGAAACGACCCAGGTCTTCTAGTATGGCTGTATCCGCTTCTTGAATATTGAGTAGCACCGTGCGGGCACCTTGCTCCCTTGCGTGTGCGAGCGCCCTTAGCAGCAGAGATGTTTTACCGGTATTGCTAGGCGCTTTTATCCTGAGTAGGCCACCAGGCCGGTCAAGCTCGCCAAAGGCCTGCGCTTCTGCAGGGGGACGAGACATATAAAAGGAAGAATTAACCGCGAGCCCAACGCTGGGGAAGGCTACCTGCGTTGTGGGTACCTCTGTACTTAGCAAGTCTTGTACCGGGGAATGAAGGTCTGTCAAACCAACTGAACGAGACTCGGACGGAAGCTGGTCTTCCGAAAGCTGATTCAGTACAAACCGAACATTCTTCTTCGTTACTTTTTGTCCGATAGACTCTGACAAAGAGCGCCACAGCTGAGCACCAACATCGCGAATATACTCGGGATGGTAGCCTACGGATTTGGCAATCTCCGGGTATAGCTGCCCTTCCCAAGACTGCCTAAAAACGACCTCTTGCACGTAGCTCAAAGACTCAGGGGATATCGCTTTTTTGACAGCTTCTAGCGCTTCTGCTTCAGTCATATCTAATGTTGGAGTGCCCAAATATCACCTGCTGGGTAATTCTTGTACACCATAGTACCGATATTCCCTTCAAAAGTCGCCTATCTATAAAAATAGACTGATATAGGCTCAACACAGGTCCAATGCAGGCTTCTAGCCATCGATTATGCCGAAAAATAGCGCTTTGGTAGTGCGCTTACATTTACCCAGACGGCAAAACGCTCTGCTGAACGCGTCATCACATAGGATGTCGTTTGCTCGTTGAGCGTTTGAGCCAGACAGTAGGCCTGCAGACGATGACAAGGCTGAAATGCCTCGACAAGCCTGTAGACCTCGCCCCCGTAGCGCAGGCCCTCTAGCTGACGGCCTGCTACCGATAGAAAGGCATGCTCCAAAACGTCTTCATCTATAACATCAGGTGCCATAGAGACGAAAGTATTGCCTAGCTGAGCTCCAGCTAATCGAATAATTCGACGCCGCAGTTCGTGCAGTAGTTCATGGCCTTGCAGGGCTTGGGATGAGCTTTCGCCGCAACGCGCAAGGTGACTTAGCAAGGCCTGTTCGGAGAGCCCATCTAGCTGTTTTAGGCTGAAGTGTTGCAGTAGCTTCTCAAGCCAGCTGGCGAGTATCGATTCAGCGTGATCTGTGGCCAGTGAAGGCACAGTTGCTACATCGGTCTGGCGCCAAGCAGTTGTCACCTGATTTGGCTCTATCTCGCGATGACTTTCAATAGAAGCGTTGAGCATTGGCACTCATCCTCTAAGTTATTTGAACTCAATCGATTTTCGTCAAATCGAATAACGAAGACAGCTGTTCAGCTGATGACACAACAGTAGCTCTCGGCTCGGCTTACTTGCTGTAAGAAAAGTGCTGGATATCGCAAAGCTTTACGTTCGAAAAGTCATCAGCTAGAGGCGACTTGTCTTTTTCTATTGCTTTCTAGACAGGTCAAAGAATCAATCAAAAATTTACTTTATGATCGTCTTCATTTCACATTTGATATCAATCAAGCTCAGCTCACCGAAGCCTGGGTATGAACACTCGAAACACAGAAAAACGTGCATACTTACGAAGCTTTTTTAAGATAAGTTCAGCGATAATACTGGCGTAGGCGGGGGCGCTTTGCCTGTCAAGCAACCGCTGCTGAACAGATGATAGGGCAAGGCTTTCAAAGCGCGACGCTTGCTCACTGACTTCACTAGCACTTTACAGCTATTTTTCTATCTAATCGTATCAGGGAGCACATTCAAAACAGAGACGCCTCAGCCAAGCCGGCTAAGACGTCTCTGTTTGTTTGTTATGCAAGAAAGCGCAATCTAAAGAATAAGCAGCAACCCATTCAGCGATACAAACATTTCTATCGAACGTTTAGGTATTGCAAAATGCCAGCGCTAATTCCATCTGCAATTTCGTTGACCGCTTGAGGATTGCGGAAACGGGCCGCATCTTCCCGGCCAGTCACAAATCCCGTTTCAACCAGTACAGCGGGCATAGACGTGTTGACAAGCACATAGAATCGAGCACGACGAACGCCGCGATCGCGCAAATCAGTCTGCTGCAAAACATTGTTGTGAATGGTCTGCGCTAGGCGAAAACCCGAAGAATAGTAGTAGGTTTCTAAACCGTTGACATCGGGGCGGCTGAGGCTGATCGCATTTGAGTGAATGCTGACAAAAATATCGGCATCTGCTCGCTCTGCAATATTTACCCGGGGCTGGAGATCCACCTCGCGGTCGTCGCTACGCGTCATCACAACGTTGATACCTCGGGCACTGAGCGTAGATTGAATGCGGCGGGAAACGACAGTGTTGATATCTTTTTCCCGCAGGCCGCCGATGCCGACTGCGCCAGGGTCCCGGCCACCGTGGCCCGGGTCGATGACGACGGTGAGCTGTCCTTGCCGGGCTCGGGGGATAGAGGGAGAAGGATTGCTGGCGACAGGCGTACCTGTGACCTCTAAAATGCGTGGGCTTAGCCGAGCGGCAGACAAGCGGCGCTCAAGCTGCTCAGCTCGATTGCGATCGCGAAAACGACCCGCCTGAATCACCCGTTCACCCTCTACCCGCGTACGAAACGCACCCGGCTCTATGGCATTGACGCGATCGCGCGTATTGGAGCCGCGCTCAGGCACCACCACCTGATAAAACGTTTCTGTACGGCCAGGCGCAGGACGCCTTGGCGGCGGCGTTGCCCGCTGCCCTTCAATAATCCGGCTCTCCAAGCCGCGACCAGAGAGCTGCGATACCAGCTGATTTGCCCGGCGACGCTCCTGAAACAGACCCGCCTGAATGACGCGGTTACCATCAACATTGGTAATGAAGGCATCGGAGGCCACCTGACGAACCCGGGCCCTGACAATATTTGAAGAGCTCGGCACAATCACCTGGTAGTAGGTGTTTGAACCGCCGTTGCTGGGGGTAGGGGCTGCGCCGGGCGTGGGTGTTGGCAAGCTGGGCGAAGGCAGGCTAGGGGAGGGCAAATCGTCACCATCAATCACCGGTGGGCCATCGGGTGACGGCGTTGACGAAGGTGGTGTCGATGGCCGGAGGGGGCGACGAGGTCCACCCGCTTGAGCAACCACCGCATCTAGGGTCTGCGCATTGGATAAATAGATATGGCCCTGGGCGCTGCCGTTAAGCGTGCGCCGGGTCATTTCCCAGCCCGGATCGAGGGTGAGCTTCACGAAGTCGTTGGCGACGCCATTGCTACGGCCAATCTCAAGGACGGGTAGGTCGCCGCCGCGGCCCGGTAGCGCGCCGGGTAGTGCCACGAGCACCAGCTCTTCTCCCCGGCGCGTGACCTGCAGGCGGTAGCGACGGCTGAGGTCTTCGTCGCCAATGCGAATCGAGTAGCCATTGCTGTCGGAGCTGCGACCACAAATCCCCGAAAAGTCGAAGTTTAGCAGCAGCGGATCAATCACCGTCGGACTGCCCGACTGCTCGGCGAAGCAGTCTCGCTGGTTGCTGAGCTGCTGTAAAATCAGCAATCGATAAAATCGGCCATTTGAAACCGGCTCGGCAACGGCGACAACATCGTCGCTATCAATAGCTTGCTGACCGTAGGTCTGGGCGATCGCACTGGTAGAGGCAATTGCACTAGCCGCTAGCGCAGTGGTCGTCAACGCGGTGAGGAATGTGAGGCGACGAATGAGGGAGTTCATATCTTCGGCGGTTGAGCGGTGGAGCGAACAGTTGCAGGTACGCGTGGAGTGTGTGAGGCTCTAGCTAATGGGTACCCAAGGAGGACATATCAGCTACGATTTCAAGAAATATTGTTTCTGGCCAAGAGGAACTATAGCAGGTGACTTAAGCTTCAGCAGATGGAAGAAAGATGGGTTGGCCAAGCATCTGCCGGTGGCGTGCTTACTGAACCCATTGAGCGATTTTTACCACCCATCAGGTGATGTTCATGTGACTACTTTTGATTTGTCACATCCACCAAAGGGCAAGGGATAGGCGATTTCAGCTAATCCACCGGGGGCTCTCATCCCTGCTTCACACAATTCCCCTAATCTGTTTACACAACCTTCAAAGTTACCCATCTCATCAAACAAAATGATTACTTCAAAGCGCGATCGCTCACCCCATCTCACCTTTCTCCCCAAGCTGCTGACAAGCGCGATCGCACTCTCGCTGGGCCTCTCTGCCTGCACACCCAACGCACCGACAGCGGTCGATCCGGCCACCGATGCTGCTGGCAGTTCAGACGCAGCAGAAACCGCTGCTACAGCTGCAGATAGCGGCACACTCGATAGCGGCGCAAAAATCTTCGTCAAAGACGGCATTGCCATCAGCGGTGCAGACCCGGTGGCTTACTTTACAGATGCCGCATTTGTACCGGGCAGCTCAGAATTTGCTCATGAGTGGAAAGGGGCGACCTGGCAGTTTGCCACGGCTGAAAATCGCGATCACTTTGCCGAAAATCCTGAGCAATACGCCCCCCAGTTTGGCGGCTACTGTGCCTGGGCTGTTGGGCAAAACGCACTCGCAGCCATCGACCCCAACGCCTGGAGCATCGTAGATGACAAGCTCTATCTCAACGCAAACCAGCGCATCCAAAATCGCTGGAGCAAAGACATTCCCGGCAACATCGCCCTAGCTGAAGCCAACTGGCCAACCCTCTCAGCGCAGTAGCTCTCAGCACAGTAACGGCTCAATCCTTCGTTGCTTCAACCCGCGGCTTCAACCCGTTGCTTCGATCCATAGTGTAGATACAAGAAGTGTGTAGTCTCGTTAGACTCTAATAAGCACAACTCAGCACGGCGCAATGAAGGAAATTAGACAATGGATGTATGGCAGGCTGCTAGCTGCAGCAGTTCTGCTGTTTTTTAGCTGGAGCTTGGTGGGCTGCACACCGGCAAATTCGGAGCAGACTGCATCGTCGCAGGCTAGCCCAGAGCAGACGGCTATAGAACAAACTGGCACAGCAGTACCCGCAAACTTGAGCAGCGCGGATAGCAGCAGTCGGACAGAAACAACGGCAACGTTTGCGGGTGGATGCTTTTGGTGCATGGAGCAGCCCTTCGACGACTTGCCAGGCGTTGTGTCGACCGTATCGGGCTACACCGGCGGCACCGTCGAAAATCCAACCTACAACCAGGTTTCAAGTGGCAACACTGGTCATGTCGAAGCGATGCAGGTCACCTACGACCCGGCGCAAGTCACCTACGATACGCTTCTGCAAACCTTTTGGCACAATATTGACCCGCTCGACAACGCGGGCCAGTTTTGCGATAAGGGTAGCCAATACCGCTCAGCTATTTTCTACGATTCTGCCGAACAGCAGGCGATCGCACAAGCCAGCAAACAGGCCGTCGCCGACCGGCTCAACCAACCCGTGGCCACAGACATCTTGCCTGCCGCGACGTTTTACCCCGCCGAAGACTATCACCAAAACTACTATCAAACCCACCCTGTTCGATATAAGGTCTATCGATTTGGCTGTGGACGAGATCAGCGGCTATCAGAGATTTGGGGAGCAGATGCCCCAGACCATGGCTAACAGCCTGCTCATATCTCGTTTCCCGATGGAGTTTATAGAAACGATTTGCTATAAGTAATCTGTTTGAAGACTCAGCCACTCATCACAAAATTGACACTTCAGCAGTGATCGCAATGGGCGGTGTCATAATGCTCGTGCCGTGTGCGCCGTAGCGGTGATATCACGGAAGCAAGTCTTCGGGAGATGCGCAATTTGCGCCTGATGAGTATGACGCTGTCGTGGCTGCGTAAGAAAAGAGTATGGGTAGGCCTAGGGTCTACCAGCTGTGTCGTTATTCTACTCAGCCATTTGCCTCTTTTTGTATGGATTGCAGGTGCAGGGGATTGGATTGGCAGTCAGGGCGTTTGGGCGACGCCGTCGTTTGTGGCGATCTACGTTGTAGCGGCGGTGATGGGGTTGCCCAATGTGGTGTTGATCGTGGCAGCGGGGTCGCTTTTTGGGCTGTCGGGCGGGGTGGTGAGCGCTTCGATTGCCGATACGCTCAGCATTGCTGCCTGCTTTGGGATTGGGCAATCTTTGGGCCGACGATGGATTACTCGCTCAATCTGTGAAAACAGCAGATTTCATCAGCTAGATAGAGTATTTGCGAGCAAGGGATGGAAAATTGTCTTATTGACTCGCCTTTCGCCGCTGCTGCCTTCAAATATTTTGAACTACGGTTTTAGCGTGACGCGTATTAATCTCTGGGAATATCTATTCTTTTCCTGGCTCGGCATGCTGCCTATTATCTTTACCTATGTGTACATTGGGGCCTTTGGGGCGACGATGTTTATGCAGCGATCGCAGCCAGAAAACATCGCATTTCACGCAGTAGGACTGCTAGTGACCGTAGGCGTGATGGTGTACACCACTCGACTGACCACAGCAGCATTGAAACCGCCTCATTAAAACCTTCTTATTTAACGTCAGTTCGGGATAAGCGAAGAAAAAAGAAGGACAGGTACGCTGAAAAGT
>JBCBIK010000162.1:0-11873 GCA_038524545.1 Cyanobacteria bacterium J06623_4
TGTCGCCAACTTCCAAAATTTCAACGTTTTTGAACCAGCCGCTACTGCTTTGAATATATAGCCAAACGCCGGGCTTCCCGATAAGGTCCCTGAGTTTTCCTTCCATGTATCTGAGTTCCTACTCAAAACGACTAAGCACAAAATGACTCATTGAAAAATTCTGCGCCCCATAGCTTGGATTACTCACCCGCTATAGATTTCGTCGAGCTGCTGAGAACAGGCTTCAAGACTGCTCCTTGAGTTGTCAAATGATTGTCAAACCCAACAACTCGACTTGCAAGCGCTCTAGTGCCGTTCCAATGCAGCAGAACGCTTGCCGTACACGACAGAGGTTTCTCTGTTAGTAATCTGTAATTATTAAAAAAGTTTAGCACTTTAAGAAGTTTTATAACGCAAGTGAGCGCCAATTATTAAATAAATCTAACGAGAAACACGGTTTCTTTTTTTGTGAACCTTTGCCTGTCGTAGGTTTGAATTATTAACCAATGGATAATTATTCGTAGACAGGCGAAACCCAGGGCAGCAGTGCTTGCTCACTGTTGCCTTGGGTTTTGTATCAATTTCTGTGGATTTGTTTATGAATGTCTGGAGGGTTTGTCAGCCCTGCCCCGGCTGAATCAGCTCTCGTGAATCAGCTCTCGTGAACTAGCTCTCGTGAACTAGCTCTAGAAGTACGCCTTGACCATCCTGCAGCTCAAAGGCGCTGAGATCGTGGAGGGCGTCTTCTGGAATTCCGGGGGTTGCGATCGCTAGCTGCCATTGGCTCATGTCGATCTGTAGCCACTTGCCTAGGGTGACGGTGCAGGGTTTGCCGCCCATGTGAGTGGCCATGGCAATTCGTACGTGTTCATTGTCTGGGCAGGTGCGCAACCCGTAGAACACGGTTCGCTGGTCGTCGCTGATGCGGTTGAAGCGATCTCGCCCTGAAATATTGTGTTGCAGCCAAGCGTGCTGACGGCGATACCGACGCAGCGCCAGGTTGAAGGCCGCTATGGTGGGGTCGATTTCATCGTAGTAGTGGCTGACCTTGCACAGCTCGTGGCCATCTTCCATAAAGGCCATGGCAAAGGCCTTTAGCTTAGGCACGTCCAATGTTGCTAAGAAGTAAGGCAAGTTGGGCTCATTGAGCTCTTCGAGGGCCGGGATCTCGCAGACGCCGTGGTCTTCACCTAGGCAGTGGCTACAGATCTTAGCAACCTGCTCTAGGTCATAGTCTGTTTCTACCATGGCGGTTTGCAGCGCTTTGCCAAAGTCTCGAAGCTGCTCTAGATTGTTGAACCCTAGCTGCTTAATCTGCCGAAAGCTGGCTTCGCGGGCATACATCTCCAGTGAGACTTGCCAGTCTAAAAAGCCAATCTCCTCAGAGGCCACTTTGACGCCGTATCGGTCGTCGGTATTGCGGAAAAATCCCCAGGCCGCGCCAACAGTGGCGTTCAAAAAGTCCATGGGCAGGCCAGGGCAAAATCCCTGCACCCAAATCTGCGTTGCAGGGTTGTTGTAGGCCGTGTTGAGCACTTCGGGGAGGGTATTGCCCAGGTGCCAGTTGATATTTTTATCGAGGTCTATCTGGTTTCCTCGGCGCACGGTGTCGTGGTTTCCGCAGCCCGTAATCCAGCGGTTGCCTTGAAAGATCACTTCGCAGGCCCGTCTCCATTTTTTGTCCCAGTAGCCTTCTAGGGCAGGCGTATTGTGCGCAAAAATCAACGGCCCCCACTGAAAAGACTCTGGCTTTAGCTCAATCAGCTCCCGGTACCTCGAAATTTCTTCCCACCCTTCCTGGGGCCAGGGCCGACCATCTTCAAAAATCGTGAACATGAGGCGGCGATAGCCCTGGATGTTTTGCATCAGGTCGCTCATGGCCAGCAGGTAGGTATCGTCCTGCTCTACCCGGTCTGTAAGGGGGTTAAAAAATCGAAAGTCCTGGCCACCATCTACACGAATGCCGTCTGCGCCGGTGTTGATCTTGCGGCGCTGCATCTCTAGCAAAATGGCGCGCACCTGAGGCGACTGATGGTTGAGGTCTTGCCCGTACATGTTGGGACCTTTGAGGAACTGGTGATTTAGCAGCTCCAGTGCTTGATTGTCCGCATGGCCGTAGACCAAGTCATAGATCAGCTGAATGGGGCCTTGGGAAAAGTTGTGAAGAGTGGCGATAAAGTCGACGACTTCATCGGGACGCAAGCTCCCTAAAACAGCCGGATTCGTAGTTGATGAGCCCAGGATTGGAACGTCGTAGCCCCAGTTTTGGGTGTTGGGTTTGCGCAAGGTAACGGTCAGATCGGCGTTGGTTTTACAGCTGTGGGCCTGTGTAGCAGCCGTTTCTGAGTTGTCTTCTCTAGCATTTTCTGCTGCAGCGTTTTCTTCGGGCGGTGCTGCGTCGTTCTTGGCTCCGTTTTCCGAGATCATTTCTTCCAGCAGGTTCATCTGGCCACTGTTTGGCGCAGCATGGATCGAGAAGAATTCATGCTCGTTTTGGGTGTCTTCTCTCCGGTACTCAATAGTCGGCTCGACTGGCAGTAGCTGAACGGCGTCATACCCGGCGTAGACAGCTTCTTGCGGCTCAAGTGTTTCGCCGTTAGCCAGCTTGTCAGAAATTCGCTGGTAGATTTCGGTAAGCCCTTCTAGGGTGCCTGTGTCGGAGGCGGTGTTGACGTGGATTTGCAGAATGGTGGTGGGGGCAGGAACGCGCGGAATGGTGGTGTCGCTGAGGTTGGTAGAGCTGCCGGTGCGGCGAAAGTAGGCAAGGTCGGGGCGACGGCGCTGCAGCCTGCGCATGTCGTACAGCTCAGCTGGGGCAAATACACCGTAGGGCAGGGAGTAGGCGAGCGGATCGCGGATGATTTGCACTTTGCCATCGGCATCTTGGTAGCGCAGCCAGTAAAAGCAGCCAGCTTGATCGCGGGTGCCTGCCTGCAAACCGTAGATGACGGCCCATACGTATTCACCCTGTTTGATGACTGGGATGCGATCGCGCTTAAACCTGACCTGCTGCTCCGGCTTACGAAAATTGATAGGGTCGATAGGGGTAAAAATCTCTAGCTCTAGCTTGTGCTCCGACTGGATAATGTCACCGGCTAGCTCAGGGGTCCAAAAGCCGATTTCGGTGAGGCGATCGCTGCGGTAGTTCGCCCCTAGACGGTGAGATATCTGCTGCGCTTTTTCAAAATAGGTTGTGGTGGTCGCTCGATGAATGCTGTCTGCCCACTCAACCAGGCTATGGGTTTCATCCTCAACAAATCGAATGCGCTTTGCTAATGCAATGACCACGGCGTTCCTATCCTTCAGATATCCAAAATTACCTTAATCTGTTTGCCCATAATCTGTCCGCTCACAGAGGGAGATAAACTTGTTTTTCCTTGGCGAGATTACTGTTTGATCTAGCCATAGCTTTACAAACAGATACGGTGTCTCTTTGCGGGTTTTCTTGAAGCTTGGTGAACACAATGGTTTAGGGGCGTTACTCGGTTGGCTTTGCGAGGTGGCACTGCCGCCCGGAGGGTTACAACTGTTCGCATAACTTTAGAAAAGGCAGGTTATTCCTTATACTTGCTAGTACCCACAATTTGGTAAATGAAGGGTAAATGAAAGCGCCACCTGCTGGCACCACAAGGGGAACTTCGATGAAATCTTCGTTAGTGATTCTGTACCACCGTGAGCCCTACGATGAGGTTGTTGAAAACGGTAAGACCTACTATCGCGAGAAGAAAAGCCCCAACGGTATTGTGCCAACCCTCAAGAGCTTTTTTGCCAATGCCGATCAGAGCACCTGGGTCGCTTGGAAGCAGATCAAGCCTGAGCAGGCAGAGGGCTTCGAAGAGCGCGTCACCATGGAAGGTGGCAGTGACAGCTGCGTGGTCCGGCGCATCCCGCTGAATGCGGAGCAGGTGAAAAATTTCTACTACATCACCTCCAAAGAAGCCTTTTGGCCTATTTTGCACTCGTTCCCAGAGCACTTCACCTATGACAGCTCAGACTGGGAAAATTTTCAAAACATCAACCGGCTATTTGCCCAAGCTGCTTGCGAAGATGCCGCAGACGATGCGCTGATTTGGATTCACGATTACAACCTGTGGCTGGCCCCTTTTTACATCCGTGAGAAGATGCCCAATGTCAAGATTGCCTTCTTTCACCACACGCCCTTTCCGGCTGCCGATGTCTTCAACATTTTGCACTGGCGAAATGCCATCATCGATAGCCTACTCTGCTGCGACCTGTGCGGTTTTCACATTCCCCGCTATGTGCAGAACTTCGTCAGCGCTGCCCGCAGCTGCCGCGAGGTAGAAGTGATAGAAACGATGCCCGTTCCAAAAGCCTTTACGCGGGTGGGGACGGCGCTGGCCGAGCCTGAGATGACTACAAAGCTGCGCTATAAGGGCCGCGTCGTCAATATCGATGCCTTTCCTGTCGGTACCAATCCGCAGCATATTCGCAAGACGGTGATGACGCCTGATATTACGGCCCGGGCCAAAGAAATTCGCAACCAAATCGGCGAGAACAAGCTGATTGTGTCGGCGGGCCGGGTCGACTATGTGAAAGGGGCGAAAGAAATGCTGCAGTGCTTCGAGCGGCTACTGGTACGCCGTCCGGAGATGGTAGGTAAAGTGAATCTGGTGATGACGGCGGTCAAGGCCGCTGCTGGGATGCGCGTGTATCAAGAAGCGCAGCAGACGATTGAGCAGCTGGTGGGCCAGATCAACGGTCGATTTTCTAGCTTGGGCTGGACGCCGATTGTGCTCTTTACGGAGCCGCTGCCCCAAGAGGACCTGATGGCGCTCTATAAAACGGCAGATATTGCCTGGATTTGCCCGCTGCGTGATGGTTTGAATCTGGTGGCCAAGGAGTATGTGGCTGCCCATGGCGGTGAAGATGGGGTGCTGATCTTGTCTGAATTTACGGGGTCGGCGGTGGAGCTGCCGGAGGCCTTGCTGACCAATCCGTATTCTTCTACGCGAATGGATGAGTGTATCGACGCGGCGCTAGAGATGTCGCTAGATGAACAAAAGCAGCGAATGACGAAGCTGTACAAAGCAATCTGCCGATACGATGTGCAGCAATGGGCCAATCACCTATTTCGAGAGGCGAAGGCGACGGCGATTGAGACGAGCGCTTCATTGCTGTCTTGATCTGTAGTGCCTTGAGCTGTACATCTGTGAATGCGATCGCCCCTAGAATGAAGCGCTTTCTTGAGCGCTTTCTTAAAGAATGTACTTTATGCACAGGTTTTTTTAAGGCGTGTTCGGTAGGATAGCCTCGTAGCTTTTTCTCTCCTGCCAATGTCCTTGAAGATGCGAGATTTCTCTGCGATTGATTCGACTGCATACGACCTCGTTGTGATTGGCGGAGGAATAAACGGTGCAGCGACCGCGCGAGATGGGGCGCTCAGAGGACTCAAAACGCTGCTGCTAGACAAGGGCGACTTTGCCAGCGGAACCACGAGCTGGTCATCGCGCCTCGTGCATGGTGGCCTGCGCTATCTAGAATATTTTGAATTTAATTTGGTGCGTGAGTCGCTGGCCGAGCGAGAAATTTTGCTCAAGAGTGCGCCGCATTTGGTGCATCCGCTGCAGCTGACGATTCCCATCTACGCTCAGGGGTCGCGCAGCTACTGGGAAATTTGGGCGGGCATGATCCTGTACGACATGCTCAGCTTTGACAAGAGCCTGCTGAACCATCGCATGCTGCCAAAGGCCAAGCTCAAGCAGCTTTTTCGCGGGGTGAATCCGCAAGGAATTCAGGGCGCGGGTCAGTACTACGATGCCCAGGCCGAATATGCTGAGCGGCTGTGCCTAGAGAACGTTCTGGCAGCTCAGGATGCTGGAGCCACCGTGCTGAACTATGTGAAGATTACGGCGCTGGAGCGGGCCCAGGGGAAAGGGGGCGATCGCATCACCACCCTCACCTGTAAAGACGAACTGTCTGAGGCGAGATTTTCTATTGACCTTCCTCCCCACGGGGTGATCGTCAATACCTCTGGTCCTTGGGTAGATGAGGTGTGTCAGCAGGGGGTCACCGGTGACCAGTCTGCGCCGATTGGTAAGACGCGAAAAATCGGCGGCACTAAGGGTAGCCACATTATTGTAGATGCCTTCCCTGGCGCGCCCGGAGAAGCTTTCTATGTGGAGGCGCTGACTGACAATCGACCGTTCTTTATCCTGCCGTTTTTGGGCCAGTACCTGATTGGAACGACGGATCTGCGGTTTGAGGGTGACCTCGACCGAGTAAAGGCCGATAATGATGAAATCGACTATCTGCTAACTGAGACAAACAAGGTTTTCCCAGCTGCGCAGCTGACTCGAGAGTCTGTGAAGTTTACCTATTCGGGCGTGCGGCCTTTGCCCTACACAGAGAGCAAAAAGCCAGGCGCCGTCTCCCGCAACCATTTACTTTATGACCACAGCCAAGATGGCGTCGTCAATATGGTGTCTTTGATTGGCGGTAAGCTCACGACCCATCGGCGAGTGGGTGAAGAGATGGTGGACTGGGTGTATGCCCGTCGTCGGCAGCGCGGCCTATCTGAAAAGATGCCAGCTTGCCAAACGCGGGTGATGCCGCTGCCAGGGGCAATTTTGCCGACAGATGAGCGGATTTCTCAGGCGATCGCTCAATACAGCGATCGCGCCAGCATCCGTCTCTCTTCAGACACCGTTGATCACCTGTTTCAGCGCTATGGTGCTCGGGCCTTCGATCTATTGCGGCTGTTGGATGATGCGCCAGACTTGGCAGAACCGATTGTGGCGGACTTGCCAGATGTTAAGGCGCAGATTGTGTATGCGGTGCGTTCGGAGATGGCCTGCACCTTTGGCGATATTTGTCGCCGCCGAACCATGCTGTCGCTACAGGCAAACTACGGCATGGATGCGCTAGAGGCGATCGCACAGACCCTACAAGCCCACTGCGACTGGAGCCCAGACGAGTGCGAGCGAGCGATCGCCGACTACAAGCGGCTAATGGCTGAAAACTGCATTCCAGACTATGACATGGAGCGCATTTTGGGCCGTCAGGCATTGACAGCTGCGTCCGCTTCGGCAGGCGAGAGCGCCCGTCAGCTTGCGGTAGGCTAGGGGCATATTGCGCTGCTATTTTTAGGAGGCCTTCCCAATGCCGGCACCAATGACAACGCCCTCAAAGCCTGATTTGTCAGTAGTGACTGATGATTCTCAGCCCTTGAGGCTGACGGTGCTGGGCCGGGGGGCTTGGGGAAATGCCCTAGCGAACTTAGCTCGGGTGAATGGGCACACAGTAACGCACTGGTCGAGACGCGATGGCACCGATCTTTCAGCTGCGATCGCCCATGCGGAAGTCATCTTATCTGCCATTTCGATGAAGGGTGTGGCTGGCTTAGTCCAGCGGCTGCAGCAGGCGTCTTTTCCCTCAGAGACTATTTTGGTAACGGCGACAAAGGGCCTCGATCCAGCAACGACCCGCACTCCCTCGCAGATTTTTACAGCGGCCTTTCCCCATCATCCTGTAGCAGTGCTCTCGGGGCCCAATCTTTCCAAAGAAATCGAACAAGGGTTGCCCGCTGCGACTGTACTGGCCAGTACTGACGTTACCGCTGCTGAGACAGTGCAGCGACTGCTGTCTTCTGAGCAGTTTAGGGTGTATACCAGTACAGATCCATTGGGCGCTGAGCTAGGCGGCACCCTGAAAAACGTGATGGCGATCGCCGTGGGCGTGTGCGACGGGCTGAACCTAGGCACCAACGCAAAATCTGCCCTGATCACCCGCGCTCTGCCCGAAGTGATCCGCATCGGCCTGCACTTGGGTGCCACAGAAGTCGAAACTTTTTACGGGCTTAGCGGGTTGGGAGATATGCTGGCTACCTGTAGCAGCAGCCTTAGCCGCAATTATCGGGTGGGATACGGGCTGGCGCAGGGCAAAGCGCTCGAGCAAATTTTGTTAGAGCTGGGCAGTACGGCTGAAGGGGTCAATACTGCGCACGTATTGATAGAAATTGCCAACCGAGAGGGCATTCCCGTACCGATTTCACGGCAGGTAGATCGATTGCTGCGAGGGCGCATCACGCCGATAGAAGCGCTGAGTGAGCTGATGGATCGCGACCTGAAGCCAGAATCTTGTGATCTGTAAATGCGGGCTGACCACCGTCAACCTAATATGAGCCGGTAGGCAAGGTTATTTTGAACGTGGTGCCCTGACCGAGCGTAGACTCACATTCGATTTTTCCCTGGTGGGTTTCGGTCACAATTTGATGGGCGATAGAGAGCCCTAGCCCAGTCCCTTTGCCAACGGTTTTGGTGGTGAACTGACTTTCAAATACCCTGGTCCGTACATGTTCTGGCATACCGCCTGCATTGTCTTCAATGGCGATGATGATGGCATCTTCTGCGGTCTGGGTGGTGATGATAATCTCTGGGGGGCCAGAAGGGGCTTCACCCGCTTCCATCGCGTCGATCGCGTTGGCCAAAATATTCATAAACACCTGGTTTATTTGGCCAGGGAAGCAGTAGATTTCTGGTAAGTCGCCGTAGTGCTTGGTGAGTGTGATGCTCTCTCGGTTGCCTTCGCCTTTGATCCGGTGGCGCAAGATGAGTAGGGTACTGTCGATGCCTTCGTGGAGGGAGTAGGGCTGTCGCTCGGTGGTGTCTGCTCGGGCGAAGGTTCTCAGTGACTGGCTAATTGCCTGAATGCGCTCTCCGCTGGTCACCATCGATTCAATCAGGTCTGGAAAATCTTCGGAGATGTAGCTTAGATCGATCTCTTTTTCATGCTGAGCGATTGTTTCAAGATCGGCGGGGGCGATCTTGTCTTGGTTGGCTGCCAACACTGTTTGGTAGCAGGCGATATGGTTTAGCAGCAGCTGCCCGTGCTCGCCGACAAATTCCACATTGTTGGTGATACAGCCGATGGGATTGTTGATTTCGTGGGCGACGCCAGCGACTAGCTCGCCGAGGGTGGAGAGCTTTTCGCTGTTGGCAAGCTGCATTTGCGCCTGATGGAAATGTTCTGAGGCTTCGCTAAGCACAGCGGTACTCACTTCGATGCAGCTTTCTAGCTTGCGGTTAAGCGCTTCTGAAACCTGACGCTTATCAATTTCTTCTGCCAGCTGCTGGTTGCGAATCTGCAGCGAGCGAATGAGTTCGCTGCGCTTGAGATGAATTTCGACTCTAGAGAGAACTTCTATATCTTGGAAGGGTTTGCTGATGTAATCGACTGCGCCAATGCTGAGCCCTTCTACTTTGGCATCGTTGTTCGATAGGGCGCTCATGAAAATAATCGGAATATCTGAGAATTCTGGATTGGCCTGAATTTGTTTGCAGGTCTCAAAGCCGTCAATTCCCGGCATCATCACATCTAGCAAGATGAGCGCGGGCCGATTGAGCGCGATTTGTTTGAGGGCGCTTTCGCCATCCATGGCAATACGAACCTGATGGTTGGCGTATTTTAGGGTTTCGGCGAGTACGGAGAGATTGTTGGGATTGTCATCGACGATGAGAATGATATTGTCAGCGGGTGACTTACTCAAAGTAGCGGTAGGGAGAGAAGTTAACACTGGTCCTGCAGCCGACGCGTGCGGTCACTCTAAATTGCCCGAGAGGCCGGTCTGGTTCACAGGCTGAGCGGCAGATGCCGTGATTCCCTCACCGTAATTTCTGGCATGCTTTTTCAGCCGCCAACTATCTTGGTATTTCAGGCTACCGATGACTTGGGTGGCTGTTGTTTGGTGGTAGGGACCTGCCTGGGTAGGATGATGCGAAAGGTGGTGCCTACACCGGGTGTTGAGAGGCATTCGATGGTGCCCCGGTGGACTTCGGTGACAATTTGGTGAGCGATCGCCAGTCCTAGTCCTGTGCCTTTTCCCGTTGCCTTAGTGGTGAACTGATTTTCGAAGATTTTGTCTTGAATGTCTTTGGAGATACCGCCTGCATTGTCGGTGATATAGACGGTGATGTTGCCCGACTCCGAGGTGGTTGCAATCTTGATCGCTGGCGGCTCGGTGAAGTGATCTTTTTCTTCCATCGCATCAATGGCGTTGGCAATGATGTTCATAAAGACCTGATTGATCTGGCCTGGGTAGCAGTGGATAGGTTCGATGTTTCCGTAGCTTTTGTCGACAGTGATGGTTGGGCGCTTGCCAGCCGCTTTGAGTCGGTGCCTCAGAATGAGAAGGGTCCCGTTGAGGCCTTCGTGCAGGTCGTAAGATTGCTTTTGGGCGACGTCGGCGCGGGCAAAGGTGCGCAGCGATTGACTGATGGCAGTGATGCGATCGCCGCTGGTCGTCATAGAATCTATCAGCTTTTGAAAATCTTCGGCGATGTACTCTAGCTCAATATTTTCCGCATGATTTTCTACTTTTTCAAGATCTGTAGATTGGACCTTGTTGCGCGCGGCGGTGATGACTGTCTGCTGCAGTGCGACGTGCTCAAGTAGGTTTTCTGTGTATTCTGCAACAAATTTGAGATTGTTCGTGATGCAGCCAATCGGATTGTTGATCTCGTGGGCAACGCCAGCGACAAGTTCCCCCAGGGTAGAAAATTTCTCACTGTTGGCTACCTGCCTCTGGGCTGCCTGCAGGCTATCGGTCGCATCGTTGAGTGCTGCGCTGCGCTGTTCTATTCGGTTTTCGAGCTGTTGGTTGAGCTGGGTGAGTTCTTGCTTGGCGGCTGAGAGTTCTGCGCTGTAGGCTTCGGCCTCTTTTAGCAGCTGCCTGAGCATATGTTCACGGCGCTGGTTATCAGCTTCCATTTGGGCGCGGGTGCGCTCCGAACGGTCAAGCTGCTTTTGCAAGATGCGGTTGTTGCGAGCAAGCGCTGTGATATCTGCTTGCGGATCAGCTGCTGTAGCGACTGACTTTTCAGCCGCTGGTGTTTTAGACAAATTCACGTGACGATGTTTTGGAGAGCCTGCTTCGGAGACCTTTTTGCCCTTCTTTGCAGAATGCTTTTCAGGATGGTCTGAGTGGTCGAGCATGTTCACTTATTCGGTCCCCAACAAAAGGGCGGTAAAGGTTTCGTTGTGGAAATGCGATGCGTTTTGGCCAGTGAAGGGACTCATTTCGCCATATGCGTAGAAGCCCATGCTGGGAAGATGCTGACCGATGATGGCTTCTGCAAGCCGATATTCTTCGGCAACTTTGGTACCAAGATTGTTCATTCGGGACGCGCAGGAAACCATCAGGGCTGCACTGGGTGCTGAGCCAGGATAGGCAGCTTTGGCTTTGCTGAAGGCATCTTCTGCTGATTTGAGTAAGCTTTCATGGCTCATATTGGTCACTTGAATAGTGGCCTTCTCTGGCACATGGCCAAAGTAGTTAACGCTGCCGTCGTTGCCCGTTTGCCCATTTGGGGCGCGGACGTAGAAGTCTTCTGCGTGGGGTTCATAAACGGCGATCGCACCGACTAGGGCGCTGTCACTGCCAGATACTTTGACTTCTGCTTCTCCGAAGTAAGGCGTGTAAAACGCTTGGGCAGGCTGGCCGTCAATTTCGTAAACGGTAAAGCTTCTGGATTTTGTGACGGTTGCTTTTTTGCCAGTGGGCTGTTGTCCGGTGGCCACGCCGCAGGAAACTTTGAGATTGCCAAAAAAGGTGAGGATGACAACTGCATCCTGCATCACCTCGGTGCCAAAAAACTGATAAGTATTTTCAAACTGATAGTCGTCAGCAGTTAGGCCACCAACGATGGGCACTGATTGGTGAGTCGCCTCGCCGAGTCCTTTGACGAGGGCAACCGCGTCGACACCAAGGCCTTCGCCTAGGGCGTAGCAGAGCTTCATGCCTGAAATGGATTGCTCTGTGTCTTTGAGGCTGCTTTGGACTGCGTTGTTGGCAGCTGTGATCGCATCTTCTCTGACCTGGTAACCAATGCCGGTCTGAAAGCTCACCTCGTCGGAGGCAAATAGCATGAGCGTCAGCG
>JBCBIK010000163.1:0-11293 GCA_038524545.1 Cyanobacteria bacterium J06623_4
GTCTCGCTCGGGGGAGGCCGTGCCACTGCAGGAGCTGCTCGATGAAGCGATCGCCCGCACCCGCGCTGACATAGAAGCCAGACTCGAAAAAGAAGACCGAGAAGAATCGGACGCGTTTATTCAGAATGTGGCTGAGAAGGTGGGTATTGGCGCGGTGAAGTACGCAGACCTCAGCCAAAACCGGATTAGCGACTACACCTTCAGCTATGACCGCATGTTAGATCTTAAGGGTAATACGGCACCGTATATGCTGTATGCCTACGTGCGGGTGCAGGGCATTAGCCGCAGCGGCGATGTAGACTTTTCTGCGCTAGCAGCCGACCTGACGCTCACTGAATCGAGCGAATTTGTGCTGGCTAAGCACCTGCTGCAGATGGACGGCGTGCTAGATGAGGTGGCCGCGGAGCTGCTGCCCAACCGACTCTGCCAATATCTATTTGAGCTGAGCCAAAAGTTTAACCAGTTTTACGACCAGTGCCCAGTCCTTAAGGCCGATGAGCCCGCCCGAACGTCTCGTCTCGTGCTGTGTGATTTGACGGCGCGATCGCTCAAGCTCGGCCTGTCTTTATTGGGCATAGCAGTGCTAGAGCGGATGTAGGTGTCGGCGCTGTTCGATGCTAAGCGTTCTCTCAGCTGAGACTACCGGGAATCTTGGGTTTGGCAGTGTATTTGTAGATAGGTCGCAGACACACGGCGCAGATATGCAGAATCTGTCGCTCACTGCCTGAAAAAGTATTAGGCCTTGTTGCTCGGCTAGATGACCCTATTCACAGCGCCCTATGAAAATGACAAAACTCAGTACTCGGCCCATCATGGCCATCTGGCGCCGGTCGCTAGCAAAACTATTGGATTTTTATAGCCGAAAGCGAGGCAGCCTTTTGGGCTTTTTCCCGAAGCTGTTTCTGTTTTTCATGTTGCTAAACATGGCCTGCTATTGGCTAGCAATTTTAACGGCCTATCCCAAAGAAGCCTTCGGCAATGAGCAGTGGGAGTATTTTCTCATGCAGTTCCCAGTAGGCTTTTTGGGCGCTTTGTTCGATAGCGTCTCTTTTTTCATCACGGTTTGGATTGCTCGCAGAGCGTTAAAAACAACGTCTCTGCCTAGCTACATCGCCCACCTGAGCATTGATATTTTGATCGCGATTGTGGCGACTTTTTGGGTGCTGATGGTGTTTTCGGTGTCGGGCTGGCTGGTTGGTATGCTGCAGGCCTCTTCTCAATCGCTGGCCGAAAGCTCTGCCAAGTACGAAAGTCGCCTGACGGATGCCGTCAATGACCCGCTGGGTAAGCAGAACATTAAAAATATCTACTTCGGTGTCGTGATGGGATTCTCTGCGATGATTCCTACGATGGTTCACCTGTATCTGTCGGCGCAGTCAGTATTTCTATATCTGCGTAAGGTGTCGCGGCGGCGATTTCAAAAACTGTAAACAAAAGCTATAGATGATGTGTTCAACCTGCTAGCTGCAAGCCTACAAACAGCACGCTAAAGCCCGCTAAATACAGAAAACCCACTGTCGCCAGCCGAGATAGCCAAGGTGCGGGCTGGGCGCTGTCGGCTAGGGTGCGAATGCTGCGCATGTTTAACCAGGCATAGAAGGGGGCGGCGACAAACGCGATGATGGTGATGGTGTTGATGAGCGGTTCGAAGCCTGCTGTGAATACGCTGAGCAGAAGCGCGGCTAGGATGATGAGCGCGATCGCAATCACCTGCCGCATCATCGGAAAGGCCGTCGATTTTGTCTGCGGAAATAGCTCGTAGAGCCCCGCCTCTAGCGTACGCGGGAAGGCATCGACGACGGTAAAAGTGGTGGAAAATATGGCTGCGATCGCACATAGCCCAATCACCGGCTCGGCCCACTGCCCGATATAGCTGGTGTACATACCCACCAGCTGCCCAGCGAAGGCGGCGGGCTCAGCGGCCAACCCCTGCGCAGGCAGCGTCAGCGTTCCCAGCACCAAGAATAAACAAGCCAGCACCACCGTCAGCACATAGCCAACGTTAAAATCGACGCTCGCTTCAGCCAGCGAAGTGGGTAGCCCTCTGTCTTGAGTGTCGGCCTGAACCCAGAGCGACTGCCAGATAGAAAGCTCCAATCCGCCAGGCATCCAGCCCATGAACGCGATCAGGAAAGGCACTGCCGACCAGGAAAAAATAGACGCGTGAGAAAAATTAGTTGTACCTACAACTTCCAGGGGTGTGGAAGTGTCTTGGGCAAGGGCCGGTGCGGAAAGTGCAGGTATAGAGAGTGTGGGTGCGATCGCTGTGAGCACCGCCATTGTCACCGCTGCTAGAGTTGCCACCGATAGGAAGATGACACACCACTTCGTCACCTGCTCAAACAGGCGATAGCGCCCCACCGCAATCAGCCCCCAGCAAAAGAGCAAAACGCCCACGGCCAACACGGTTTCTGACACCTGCGGCAGCCAGAGATACTGCAGCAGCATCGCTGCGACAAAGGCATCGACCGCAAAGCTACCGATTGCGCTAATGACGCTAATCAATAGGAACGGGATAAAGTATCGCTTGCCCTGCTGCCGGTAGGCCTGAATCAAATTTTGGCCCGATGCCGCTGCGTACCGATGACCATATTCATAGAAGGGATACTTCATCAGGTTCGCGGCCAGCACAAAGATCAGTGCTCCCCACCCATACATCGCCCCGGCCCGGGTGCTCTGCACCAAGTGAGAAACGCCAATGGCTGCACCTGCCATCAGTAAGCCGGGACCAAGCTGCGCAAGGGAAAATCGGGCTCGGCTTTCTACAGCGGGCGTCATAAAAATGGCGATTTAAGAGTGTACCTCTCCAGCCTAGCAGGGTGAATGGAGGGTGCAGCTCCCACTCTGCAATCTACAGGCCCTGCAACGGATGTATCAACAGGCACTGAAAATACGCTAAATTTTAAGAAATATAAACGGCTGTTTTGTCTCCAGCTTTACTTCCATGAGTTCACTTTTTGCGTCCGGTCTGCTGTTGTTACTGTTGACCGGTGGTGCTGTTGCCTATCTATTGAGCCCACGTCGATACGAGTCGTCTGATTCGGTGGCCCAGTCCTACGATGAGTGGACGCAAGATGGCATTTTAGAATTTTACTGGGGTGAGCATATTCACCTGGGCCACTATGGCAATCCTCCCCGACAAAAAGACTTTCGTCAGGCCAAGTACGACTTTGTGCATGAGATGGTGAAGTGGGGCGGGCTAGACCAGTGCGCACCGGGCGCTACGCTGCTGGATGTGGGCTGTGGCATTGGCGGCAGTAGCCGGGTGCTGGCCAAAGATTATGGGTTCGATGTGACGGCTGTGACGATCAGTCCGGGGCAGGTGGAGCGGGCAACGCAGCTGACGCCGGAGAACGTGAGCGCCAAGTTTATGGTGGATGATGCAATGGCGCTGTCTTTCCCGGATGAGACGTTTGATGTGGTGTGGTCGCTAGAGGCGGGGCCGCACATGCCAGACAAGGCGGTATTTGCTAGGGAGCTGCTGCGCGTGCTTAAGCCAGGGGGCCTACTGGTGGTGGGTGACTGGAATCAGCGAGATGCTCGCCGCAAGCCGTTGAACTTTTGGGAGAAACCGGTGATGAAGCAGCTGCTCGACCAGTGGTCTCATCCAGAATTTTCGAGTATTGAAGGGTTTGCTGAGCTGTTGGAAGGGACGGGGCTTGTACAAGGCTCGGTGGCTACGGCGGACTGGTCCAAAGAGACGCTGCCCTCCTGGATCGATTCGATATGGCAGGGCGTAATTCGTCCGAAGGGGCTGGTGAAGTTTGGCCTATCTGGCCTGATAAAATCCGCGCGAGAAGTGCCGACGCTGCTGCTCATGCGGTTGGCCTTTGGCAATGGCCTCTGCCGGTTTGGCATGTTTCGAGCGACGCGGGCGAATGTGAAAGCGGCTGCCATTTTGAGGGACGACTCAAACGTAGCGAACGTGCGTTAGGGGCTGTGGGTAGCGTTTATTTCATTGCAGAGAGCTGCACAGAGCGATATGGCAAACGGAGTTTTATTACGGCAGGTGTTGCTGAACTTTTGCCATCAGGCAGAGACTGTCCGGGCTGATATTAGCGCGATCGCTCAAACGCCAGACGACGCTTTGTGGATTGGCTCTGATGAACTCAATACTCTAGAGCGGCTTTTCCCGACCGAGACGGGAGAATATGGCCATCACCAGCAGTACCGGATTGACGACTTCGTCGACTTGGAAGACGAAGATGAAGAGATAGATATTGAAGGGCTAGATTTTTCTGCGGGTTATCTCTGGGTTGTGGGCTCTCACAGCACCAAGCGAAAGCGAGTAAAGGGCGAAGATCCGGCGGAAGATATTGAGCGATTGTTGAACGTTCAGACTGAGGTCAATCGCTACCTTTTGGCCCGAATTCCTATCGTTGACGGCATTCCTGTGAAGCGCGACGCCGTGAGCGGATTCCGCGCTGCCCGCTTGACTACCAAGAGAAAAAAGAGCGTACTCATCAGGCACTTGAGAAAGGACCCGCACTTAGGTCCTTTTTTGAAGATGGGACTGCCTTCGAAAGATAATGGATTTGATATTGAAGCGATCGCAGCTAAAGACCACCGACTGTTTTTAGGACTGCGTGGTCCTGTATTGAGAGGGATGGCCATCATCTTAGAGATTGAACTAAAGCAGGCTAAGGCGCGTGACGAGCTGACGTTGAAAAAGCTAGAGAATGGAGAGCATTACCGAAAACACTTTGTCGATCTCAACGGGTTGGGCGTGCGAGACCTTTGCTTTCAGGGAGAGGATCTGCTGATATTGGCAGGTCCTACCATGCCAGTGGCCAGCGCCGTGCAGCTGTTTCGCTTTCGGGATGCCTTAGCCCACCGTGACGATACGCTCTGGCTACAGTCTTCAGATTCTCTCGTAAAACTGTTTGACTTCCCGCTGGGTGCCGATGAGCGTGCTGGTAACGACAAAGCAGAAGGGCTTTGCCTACTGCCAGAGAAAATAAAGGGCGGTCCAAATGGCTGTGTGCTGGTGGTGTACGATTCGCCCTCTGAGAAAAGGCTAAAGACTGCAGACAGTATTTTGGCAGATATTTTTCAGCTGTAGAGACTGTGTGCGCCCAACCGCTCATACTTCTCCCCAGCCCGGATTCAGTCGCTTCATCACTGGGTTGTATAGCTTGAAGTAAGCAATAGAGCCCAACTGGCGAACGAGAGATTTTTGCTTAGTGTCTGCGCCCATGCAGCGCTGGCAAACCGGATTTACCACTTGAAACTTGTCGAAGCCTGCTCTGAGTTGGCAGGCAGGGGATTGACGGTCTAAAATATCGCTCAGCGTGTGGTGATTGAGATTGCCGAGGGGGATTTTTCCTTCGTAGTCTTTGCAGCAGGGCACGACTGTACCGTCGTAGAGAACGCCTGCTTGGTCTGTTGTGCCATTGCAGTAGCCGAAGCTGGCTGGGACGACGGTTGTTGTTTCTACATTTCCCCAGCTATCTAGCGGAAAGGTTTCGAGCGCTAGGGTGGGTGTGAGTTCTATGACTTGCCAGCGCCCTGGCTTGTGTTGTTTTAGGCGATGCTGAATTTCTGTTTGTGAAGGGCGGTTTGGGTGGTTTTCTAATAGGCGATCGCACCACTCTCTCAGCTGTTGTTGCATCTGTTCTTTACCCTCTACCACGTGCATCGCTTTGTGCGGCACCAGAAAAGGATGAGGCGTAGTGTCTAAAAATTTGAGATGGATGCGAGTAGGAGATCCTGCGGCTAGGTTTGCCTGCACGTATTGGGTGATGCCTGCAAAATAGTCTGCGGGAGAGAGCTTGGGCGGTGCGCCTCGAATGATGAAGGTCTCTGGGTCTGGGGTTTGTAGCGAGATGGTGACTTTGGGAATGCCAGAGGTGACTAGCTTATCGATGTGCTCTGGGCGAATGTGAAAGGTGCTGCCATTGGTGGTGAGGTGCAGGTTTAGCTGGCGGTTGCAGGCAAGGGCGATCGCCTCAAAGATATGCGGATAGATTAACGGCTCTCCCATCAGGTGAAAAGCCACAACTTTTGCGAGGCGATGCTCGGCAATCTCATCTAGGGCCTTTTTGAGCAGGGCAAAGTCCATATGCCCTCGCTTGCGCTCCATGATGGCATCCGGGCAAAACTCACACTTGAAGTTGCACACATTGGTCACTTCTAGGTGAATGCGCTCAAGGCGATAGCGATCGCTCGGACGTGTTTCTGTTTCTTTGTGCAGCTGAGGCGGATGGTAGACCGTAGACATAACGCGCAGGACGTTGGAAAGATTGAAGATACCCTATCAACTCCATCGCCTAACCGTGTGAGAACGTGCTGAAAACTTTAGGAAACCGCGATAAACCTGTAGTTCTCTTGGCTGCCGTGTCCGATGACCTTACGCAGCCACCGGCACCGGCGCGCAGCAGACGAAGGGTTGAGGCTGACTGACTTCGTAGCCTTGTACGTAGTCTATGCCCAATACCCGGACCGTTTCTAACACGTCTTTCGATTCGACGGACTTGGCAATGGTTTGGAGCTGCATGGCCCGGCTCATCTGTTGAATGGCTTTGAGCATGGCATAGGTAACGGGATCTAGTGGGGCTTCTTTGATAAAGTGACCATCGATTTTGAGGTAGTCGACCGAGAGATTCTTGAGGTAGCTCAGGGCGGACAAGCCACTGCCGAAGTTGTCGAGAGCGATCTGGCAGCCTAGCTGATGCAGCTCACGGGTAAAGATTGCCGCTCGGTTGAGATTGGCGATTACCACGACTTCCTTAATTTCAAAGCAGAGACGGCTCGGCTGAATGCCGTAGTGGGCCAGCTGCTGCTTGAGAAAATAAGGGAAGCTACTATCGTTGAGGCTAGCGGCTGATAGATTGATGCTGTAAAGGCTGTCATTAGGCGCTTGGGTGAGCTGCCACAGGGCATGTTTGAGCACCCAGCGGTCGATTTGTTCCATCAGTTGGAAGCGCTCGGCAGTGGGGATAAATCCCATTGGTGCCATCAGCTGACCCGAGCTATCGTCGCGCAGTCTAAGTAAGACTTCGCTATGTTGCTTTTCGGGGATGGTGTGGTTAGCTGCTGCGATCGCCTGTCTGTGTAGGCAAAAGAGATCGGTTTCTAACGCTAGCGTCAGGCGGGTCCTCCACTGGCTGTTGTGAGAGATCATCAGCGAGCACTGTTCTTTCGTCTGGTGGACGTGGACTCGGTTGCGTCCTTTCATTTTTGCGGTGTAGCAGGCACTATCTGCTAGGCTGAGTAACTCTTGAATATTGGCGATCTCCGGAGAAATAGCGACCAAGCCAATACTCACCCCAATATTGAAGACTTTATCGCCGAAGTGGAACCTGAAGGCCTGAATGGTGTTGCAGAAGTCTTCAGCAATGCGACTGGCCCGCTTGAGATCACAGTTGTACAGCAGTAGCCCAAATTCATCTCCACCCAACCGAGCTAACACATCTGATGAGCGAATTTGCTGACGCCACAAGTCAGCCACTTGCTTCAACAGCTGATCGCCCGCTTCATGGCCGCAGGTGTCATTGACCGTTTTGAAGTGATCGAGGTCAAGATAGCACAGCACATGTTTGGTCTGTGGAGTTTTGCCGTGGTGAGTGACGTTAGTCAGCGACTGGATGAAGCTGGCGCGATTGCTCAGGTGCGTGAGCGGATCGTGGGCCGCCTGCCAAGCCAAGCGCTGTGCCCGATTCCGCTCCTCGGTCACATCTCGCATGACGATCACTGTGCCAACGATGTCGCCGTTCCGGGAGCGGATGGGCGATGCAGAATCGCTGACTGCAAATTCCTGTCCGGTTTTAGAAATCAGCGTGGAGCTCTGACTGAGAGAAATCGTACCGCCCTCTTGGATGGCTCTGCTGGAAGGGTTGCTGAGGGGTTTGCGGGTCGTGCCATCGATCAGCCTGCATACTTCCAGAATCTGCTTGTGCTTTGCTTCTTTGGCGCTCCAGCCGGTGAGCCTTTCTGCAACCGGATTGAGCGCTTCGATGTAGCCTTTTTTATCCGTGGTGATTACTGCTTCACCGATGGAGTGAAGCGTCACCTGGGCGAGCTCTTTTTCTTGATGGAGAGAGCTTTCCAGCGATTTGCGGGCGGTGATGTCGGTTTGGGAACCTGCTAGCCGGTAGGGTTGACCCTGATCGTCCCAGAGGCTGGTGCCCCTAGTGAGCACCCAGCGATAGGTTTTGTCTTTATGAAGCAGTCGGTACTCGCATTTGAACTGTCGTCGTTGTCCGGTGAGATGTTCTTTTAGCTGCCTTTTGAAGAACTTGCGATCATCTGGATGGATTAGGGAAAACCATGCGCTGGGACGGTTGCGGAGGGGCGTTTTTTGAAGGCCTAAAATAGATAGCCACCGGTCAGAAAAATAGATGCTGTGGGTGCGCAGATCCCAGTCCCAAACGCCATCGTTGGAGCCTTGGACGGCGAGTTCGTAGCGCTCCTGACTGACGGTGAGCTGTCGGGTTAGCTCTGCCCGCTGAATGGCGTGTTGCATTGTGGTTACTAGCAGGTTGCCAATGTCAGCGTAGCCAAGCTTTTTTAGACGCTCGGGTGAAAAGATATCTGGTTTTACTAAATAATCTTGTGCACCGGCTTTTAAGGCCGCTGCTGCGAGTGCGGCATCAGGACTATTGTTCAATGCCACGATTGGCACCTGCGGGGCTACGGTTCTAAGCTGCCTGACGAGGTTATTACTGTTGCTATTAGGAAGCTCAAGGTCTAAGAGAACAACGTCGAAAGGTGTGGTTATGAGCTGTGCGATCGCATCTTTGAAGCGGCTAGTGTGATGCAGCGTTATCTCCGTGCGCTCTGAAGCGCTAACGATTGCTTTAAACAGCTGAGCCTCATTAAAGTCATCCTGAATCAGAAGAGCATCAATACCCAATTTCATATCTTCTTATATATGCTAAGCGGCGACAGATTCTATTTCAAAAAGAGAAAGCAGCAAGCGGTCATTGTTTTTCTGCATCTGTATTTTTAGGCAGGCATGCAAAGCCCTGCTGGGATTTGACACAATTGCCAATCAACAAATAGATAGACAGAGAAAAGTGTTGGAAATGTCCTGCAGAAAGATTTCAGTATCGGCCAACTCAGGAAAACAAAACTGTATTCATATTGAGAATATTAAATGAGTGTTAAGTTGTTTTATACAGCGTAAACACGGAAAACATAAGTTTTCTGAAGTGATTTTAAGGACTCATCAGCAACTCCCTTGAAAGTTCATGAAGACGTTGGTGTGTCTAGCGCTTGGCCTCTGCGATTATTTGTGGCTAGCGAATAATTTTTGAAAGAACGTTATCTCGTTTCAAGGCTTTATTTAGAGTTCACTGATCTCTCCTTGTCTCTAGTGAAGGGATAGGGAGAGCAGTAGCCGATGCTACGAGATAAATTATTTGAAGGTGGAAAAAGATGTAAGTAGCGTTAGGTCAGCCGCTCAGGTCTCTGGATGGCAAAGCCCTGCACATAGTCAATGCCGAGTTCTTTGGCTTTGTTGAGTATAGGTTGATTTTCGACATATTCAGCGATGGTCTTGAGCTGCATGACGTGCCCTACTTGGTTGATGGCTTCTAGCATGGCGCAAGTGATGCGATCGCTGGCAGCTTCTCTAACGAGGTTGCCATCAATTTTCAAAAAATCGACGGGTAAGTGCCTGAGGTATGAAAAGGACGACATGCCGCTGCCAAAGTCGTCAAGGGCAAAATAGCAGCCTAGATTTTTGAGCTCTAAGATAAAGTCGGCGGCTTGCTGAAGGTTTGCGATCGCAACGGTTTCTGTAATTTCAAAACAGAGCGAATGGGTATCGACCGCGTGAATCTGTAGCTGTTCCTTTAAAAAGTCAATAAAACTGTCATCGTTAATGCTAGAGCCTGACAGATTAATGCTGTAGAGCTTAGCGGATGAGGGCGCTTTGTTGGCTAAGTGTTCAAACATATTTTGAATCACCCACCGGTCTATCTTAGGCATGAGGTTGTATCGCTCAGCCGGTGGAATGAAGGCCAGCGGTGAAATAACCTCTGACTGCCCGGTCTCCTGCAGACGCAACAGAATTTCACAGAGTTCAACAGTATCAGCCCCGGTATTATCAGAATCCGTATGGTCAGGTTTTGTTTTTGTGGTTGCGATCGCCTGCTCATACAGTACAAATTCATCGTTATCTAGCGCCTGGGTAATTCGTGAAAACCATTGACTATCTTCAGAGTGCTGATCGATGTCATTGTTGTCTTGAGCGCAAAGCTGTACGCGATTGCCCCCCTTGCGCTTAGCATCAGCGCAGGCTCTCTCAGCAAGCTGCATCACCTGTTCTGTGCTGGGGCCTCTGCCCGCAATCGGTGTAACCCCTACGCTGACACCAACACTGAAAATTTTGTCATCGTATAAAAATCGAAATGCTTGGACAGTCGCCGCCAACCTATTAGCGATTTCTACTGCTCTTTCGATACTGCAGCCGTAGAGCACCAGACCGAATGCATTGTCTCCAATTCGCCCTAAACAATCCGAAGCGCGAAGGCCGCAGGCCGAAATTTCACTGCGCCACAGCTCTGAAACCTGATACAGAAGCCGGTCTCCTGCTGTGTACCCGCAGAGGTTGTTGATAGCTTTGAAATGATCTAAATCCAAATAGCAGAATGCATTGTGGATTTGAGATTGAGCCTGAGAACTATCTGAAAGACTACTGTCTAAGAGTTGAATAAATCTTTGTCGGTTGGGCAGGTGGGTGACGGGGTCATAAGTCGCCTGCCATATTAGTTGCTCAATTCTTTCCTGCGCTTCTAGTGGGTTGTCTTCTACAAGCAACGCAGCTGTGCCGTTTTTCATTAAGCAAGCCTTTAGTTCTAATCTAAAAATTAAATCTGAACAAGATATGCCCTATCTCTATAGAGCGAATTTCCTAATAAAGCAAGATGATGGCCCCTGTCTTATAAGGCAAAGCGCGCAGCATTGACCGCATGAAAATGGTCTGAGTGCACCCACGCCTTACGATACATACATCAATTTTTATCAATGTATTGTCTTACAGACTAGACCGACAGCGACCAAGCTGAGTATAGAAAAAATACTTAAACACCCCTGTGACAAAAGATAGCACCCTTTTCATAACGCAATGAGTATCAGGGCCTATCCCTGTGCGATCAGGCTGAGCACCCGGGCGGTCAGTGTCGTTTTCTCCAGGCTACATAAAGACAAAAGAGACAGCGTGAACTGTCTCTTTTATTCTCTTTCTTCTCGAAAAGAAGCGGGTTTAACCAAACAATCTTTTAGCCATAAAAGCTTAGGGTCAAGAATTAAATAATCTGCGCAAGTTCAAGCTTTATTGAAGGCCCAC
>JBCBIK010000164.1:0-11259 GCA_038524545.1 Cyanobacteria bacterium J06623_4
CTAAGGCTGTGATGCCTATCACAGTTCTCACTTCAGAACTCAACTGATCAAAGCGCGACTGGCAGGTGGTAGGACACCGACCAGCCGCTAACTCCCAAGCTGAACGCGCCAGTCTGGAAGCTACAGGTACGATACCTTAGCCACTCCCGATTTGCACTACATGTTGCGGAGTGGCTTTGGCCTTTTGGGTTCTGGTTTCCTTGACAAACTCATTTTTTGGAGACCAGATCTCATGTCTACATCAATTGCTACGGGCGCTACGGCGCTCACCATTTCTCCTGCGTTGCCGTTGGGCGAAACTGATTGGGAGTCAACGCCGATTATTACGGATGCTGGCGTTTCGGCCAACCTACCGGGCGATCGCACCCCCCACCCCGAGCACATCCGCCACATGCTATTCGGCACACTTGCCGCCGTACAAACCACCATTCGACATCTACACCATCTGGGCTACGCAGAACCTAACGATTGGAGTCGGCCCATTTCTACCGGACGGGCCAATGAGGTGATGGCGATTTTGACGAAGCGGATTCGTTTGGGATAGGGATTGTTGAGGGCAATACGCCTAGGGCATTGCTGACGCGCTGTCGCTTTTGGGTGCATTGGCAATGTCACACCGATGGTGCGATCGCCCTCAAGTCAAAGACTACGCTGCTTCTTTTTCATCGGAAGTAAATTTAATAGTGAGGCCAACTGCCCTCAGCACCGAAAGTAAGCTTGTCAGCGTAGGGTTTCCATCTGCCGATAGCATCTTGTACATACTTTGCCGATTCAGGTCAGTGATACTTGAAAGCACACCTACGCCACCGTGAGCCTCCGCGACATTCCGTAGCGCTAGCAAAAATTCATTTGCAGAACCACCCTCAATAGCGGCTGACAAATATTCTGCGGCGATTTCTGGATCTGTCAACTGCTCAAACAGTAGTTCACTATAGTCGTTAGTAGGCATTTTCTTTATACTCCTTCCAATATGTTTGAGCAGTAGAAATATCTTTCTTCTGAGAACCTTTGTCCCCGCCGCTTAAAAGAATAATGAGCTGTTCATTTGCAATACCAAAATAAACTCTAAAGCCTGGACCAAAGTGAACTCTTAGTTCAAAGACACCTTCACCAACGCTTCGACAGTCTCCAAAATTTCCTAAGCTTACGCGGTCAATTCTCTGTAAAATTCGGGCGATCGCTTTTTTATCCTTAAGGCTTTTCAGCCAGTTATCAAAAGGCTTTTTGCCTTTTTGTGTCGTATAGCTTTTGATGCTTCTGGGCGTTACGTCCATCTTAGTACTGTCGCACAAATGCGACAAGCTGGTTGACCGAATCATATCAGACATCTGCTGTTCGGAACGCTTGCTACTTTGCAAACCACCATTCGACATCTGCATCATCTCGGCTACGCAGAACCCAACGATTGGAGTCGGCCTGTGTCTACCGGACGGGCCAATGAGGCGATGGCGATTTTGACCAAGCGGTACACCAGCTATAGTCGAATCATTCTAAAGATCGAGAGGAGGAAAAGATGAACATTAGTATAGAGCTACCTTCGTCATTGATGTTCAAAGGGGCCATACGCCCGCAGTTATGTGGCTTTCCTCCGGTGCTCCATTGAGAAAGACAGATGTTAGGCTGAGAAACCGCTGAGGCTATCCGCCCATTCGCGAATAATGTTGTTGAAAGTGGCACTAGGTCGCATGGCATCGCGAGTCTTTTCTTTATCGCTCAGGTAGTAGCCACCGATGTCAACAGCTTTCCCCTGGGCAGCGTTTAATTCGTCCAAAATGGTCGATTCTTGGTCGCTGAGCTGGGCGGCCAGGGGTGAAAATATGGCGTTGAGGTCGCTGTCCTTTTCTTGGGTGGCCATTGCCTTTGCCCAGTAGAGCGCTAGGTAAAAGTGGCTGCCCCGATTGTCGAGTTCGTTTACCTTGCGAGAGGGTGATTTGTCGTTATTGAGCAGCTGGCTGGTTGCTTTGTCGAGTGCGCCCGCGAGGATGAGGGCGGCTTCATTGTTTGTTTTTCGGCCTAGCTCCTCTAGGGTGACTGCCAAGGCCAAAAATTCTCCGAGAGAATCCCATCGTAGGTGGCCCTCTTGGAGAAACTGCTGCACGTGCTTGGGCGCAGAGCCGCCTGCCCCCGTTTCAAACAGGCCGCCGCCTGCCAGCAAAGGAACAATCGACAGCATTTTGGCGCTGGTGCCCAGCTCTAGAATGGGAAAGAGATCGGTGAGATAATCTCTTAACACGTTGCCGGTGACCGAAATTACGTTTTTTCCGGCTTTGATATGATCGCAGGTAAATTGCATAGCCTCCACCGGCGGGAGAATCTGAATATCTAGACCGACAGTGTTGTGATTGGCCAGATACCGATTCACCTTTTCGATAAGGTTGGCATCGTGGGCCCGGTTAGCATCTAGCCAGAAAACCGCTGGGTCACCGGTGAGGCTTGCCCTCTTTACGGCTAGCTTTACCCAGTCTCGAATCGGAATATCTTTAGTTTGGCACATCCGCCAGATGTCGCCTGCTTCTACCCGGTGCTCCATTAGCATGTTGCCCGCACCATCAACGACGCGCACGACGCCATCGGTCGCAATTTCGAAGGTTTTATCGTGGGAGCCGTATTCTTCGGCCTTTTGGGCCATGAGACCCACGTTTGAAACGCTGCCCACTCTAGAAACATTGAAGGCACCGTTCTTTTTGCAAAAGTCGATGCAGGCCTGATACATAGTGGCATAGCAGCGGTCGGGGATCATAGCCTTAGTGTCGTGGGCTTCACCATCTGCGCCCCACATTTTTCCAGAATTGCGAATGGCCGCTGCCATGGAGGCATCGATGATTACATCGCTGGGTACGTGGAGATTGGTGATGCCTTTGTCAGAGTTGACCATGGCGAGCCTCGGGCCAGCGTCGTATGCGGCTTTCAGGTCAGCTTCGATGGCAGATTTTTGGTTCTCGGGCAGTGTCTGAAGCTTGGTGTATAGGTCGCCGAGTCCATTGTTTGGGTTCACGCCCAGCTGCGAAAAGGTATCGGCGTATTTGGTAAAGACTTCCTGAAAGTACACCCTTACCGCATGGCCAAAGAGAATGGGATCGGAGACTTTCATCATGGTTGCTTTGACATGGAGCGAGAGCAAAATATCGTCTGCTTTTGCGGCTGCAATCTCTCTTTGGTAAAAGCTGCGTAGAGCTCTGACGCTCATGACGGCAGCATCGATGACTTCTCCTTCGAGAACGGGGATATCGCTTTTGAGAATTGTTGTTGTACCGTCTGTTTTAATCTGTTGAATACTGACTGCTCCAGCCGCCTTGAGAACAACGGACTGTTCGCTGCCATAAAAGTCTCCGGCGTCCATATGGGCGACGTGAGAGCTGGATGTGCTTTTCCAGCTACCGACGCTGTGGGGATGCTTTTGAGCATACTCTTTGACGGCGTCGGCGACCCGTCGGTCGGAGTTGCCTTCTCTGAGAACGGGGTTTACCGCGCTCCCCAGTACTTTGGCGTAGCGCTTTTTGAGGGCAATTTCTGCGTCATTCTTAGGTTCAGCGGGATAGTCGGGGACGTTGTATCCCTTTGCCTGTAGTTCGGCGATGGCTGCGGTAAGCTGCGGAATTGAGGCGCTGATATTGGGCAGCTTGATGATGTTTGCTTCGGGGGTTTGGGCGAGCTGACCTAGCTGGGCGAGGGCATCTGGCTGCCGCTGCTCGGTAGTGAGGTGCTCTGGGAAGTTGGCGAGGATGCGCCCGGCTAGGGAGATGTCCTTGGTCTCGACGGTGACATCGGCTGCGCGGGTAAAGGCTTGAACAATGGGTAAAAAAGACTGGGTGGCCAAAGCAGGGGCTTCATCTGTGAAGGTGTAGATGATGGTTTGGGCGGGGTTAGTCATATTTCTGCTTGGAGGGTTTGGGGCTTTGGCCAGTCCCTAGTTTACACGGGACCCGACGACGGGGCGCCAGCTTACACGGAACCAGATGGGCATACTATGCACGACGATACTAAATTCTAAAGTTCAAGTTTTTCTGACGCTGCCCATACAGCTGCCCATACAAAATGTGGCGATCGCACGTGATGATTAACGATGGCAATATGGGTTGGGATGATGGGGTGGCCCTGATTGTGCGCAACCTGAAAGAGAGCGAACCGGACAAATACCGACTCGCCCGAAGGCTGCTCGCTCAAACGGATGGCAGCTTAGTGGCAGAAGGGATGGTGATAGTGGTAGAAGAGGCGTTTTCAAATGGGGACGTGCTGCTGAGCCAGTATGCGGCAGATAGCCGGTGGAACTACTGGATGATGAATAACGGTGAGTTTTCTAAAGTGTGTCTCTTGGCATGGAAGCTCAGAACGGAGAAGGGTTTGAGCGCTGCTGAAAGAGACTTCTTGGCGGGATGGGAAGATGTCTTGGAAAAGACGTTTGATATTCGACAGTTTTGATGTGTGAGAGCGAGGGAGTTCGCGGTTAAGACGCTAGGGCTTCCTTGAGCTGCGCTTTTGCAGTTTCTAGCGCTTCGGGTAACTTGCTAGCGTCGCGTCCGCCTGCCTGGGCGAAGTTTGGACGACCGCCGCCGCCGCCGCCACACAGCTTGGCAATGCCGCCGATGAATTTGCCTGCTTGGAGACCTTTGGCAATGACGGGTTTGCTGAAGGCTGCAACGAGGCTGACTTTGCCTGCTTCGGGGATAGAACCTAGCACGACTGCGCCTTCGCCTAGCTTTTGTAGCAGTCTTTCCGCAGCGGTTTTGAGGGCGTCCGGTTCGACGGCGTCTAGGTTGGCGACGATGACTGGGATATTGCCGAGGGTTTCGGCCTGCTCTATGAGCTGGTCTGATTTGACCAGGGCTAGCTCAGACTTGAGGGCGGTGAGTTCTTTTTGGGTGGTTTTGAGGTCTGCTTGGAGGCTGGCGACGCGATCGCTGATTTCTTCTGGCTTCGTTTTGAACCGGGCACTGAGGTCTCGCACAATGCGATCGCGCACTTCCAAGTAGTCGAGCACGGCTGGGCCAGCAACCGCCTCAATACGGCGAATGCCTGCAGCCACGCCCGTTTCAGAAATGATTTTGAAGACGCCAATTTCGGCGGTGTTGCCCACGTGGGTGCCGCCGCACAGCTCCATAGAGACACCTGGATAGTCAACGACACGAACTTCGTCGCCGTACTTTTCGCCAAACATGGCTACCGCGCCTCGGGCTTTGGCTTCCGCGATTGGCAGGGTTTCTACCGCTGCAGAGTGCGCTTCCGAAATCCAGGTGTTGACCTGGGTCTCGACCTGCCGAACTTGTTCAGATGTGAGCGCTTCGGGCGCGTGAAAGTCGAACCTGAGACGGTCGAAGTCGACTAGGGAGCCCGCCTGGGAAATGGACTCTTCGACCAGGGACTTTAGCGCGGCTTGGAGTAAGTGGGTCGCTGTGTGGTTGGCCTGGGCGCGGCGGCGGCAGGCACGGTCAATTTTGGCACTCACTTGGGCGCCTTTTTGGAGGGTACCGCGCTCCACTTTGCCAAAGTGAACAAAGAAGCTGCCTTCTTTTTTGACATCTTCGATACGAATGACAAGGTCTTCGCCAGATAGGTAGCCGCGATCGCCAATTTGCCCGCCCGACTCTGCGTAGAAGGGCGTTTGGTCTAGCACCACCTGCACATCTTGGCCCGTAGGCGCGTCTGAAACCGGCTCCCCGTCGACCAAAATCGCCTCCACCCGGCTTTGACTGTCAGACTGGTGGTAGCCCACAAATTCTGTTGAGTCGATTTTTTCTGCGAGCGTGTCTAGGCTGCCCTGCACCGTCAGGTCAATGGTTTCATGGGCGGCCTTAGAGCGCTCCCGCTGCTGGGCCATCTCCGTCTCAAAGCCTGCAACATCGACGGTGATGCCGCTCTCTTCGGCGATCTCTTGGGTCAGCTCAAGCGGAAAACCATAGGTGTCGTACAGCTCAAAGGCGTCTTGTCCTGCAATGCGCTTGGGCTGGCTGGCTAAAATGTCGGCCAGTCGCTTTTCGCCCTGGGCTAGGGTTTTTAAGAACTGCGTTTCTTCGCGGTTGAGTTCGTTTTTAATGGCCGATTCTCGTTTGCGCACCGCTGGGTAGGCAGCTTCCGAAAGAGCGATAGAGCGTTCGGCCACTTGGGTGGTAAAGGGCCGATCAATGCCAAGCAGTCTGCCATGGCGCACCACGCGGCGAATGAGTCGGCGTAGCACGTACCCCCGGCCCACATTTGATGCAGTGATGCCGTCGGTGACCATGTGCATCACCGCGCGCACGTGGTCGCCGATGACTTTGAGGGATATTTTTTGTTCTTTGGTGGCTTTGGCGTAGTCTAGGCCAGCGACATCTGCAGCGGTTTTGATGATCGGAAAAATTAAGTCGGTTTCGTAGTTGTTCGGGACGCCCTGCAAGATTTGAGCCATACGCTCTAGACCCATACCCGTGTCGATATTTTGGGCCTGTAGCGGGGTCAGCTCACCGCTGGCGTCACGGTTGTACTGCATGAAGACAAGGTTGTAATACTCGATGAAGCGGCTGTCGTCTTCTAGGTCGATATTTTCGTCGCCGCGCTCTGGGTGAAAGTCGTAGTACAGCTCGGAGCAAGGGCCGCAGGGACCGGTCGGGCCGGACTTCCAAAAATTGTCGGCCTCGCCCATGCGGATGATGCGCTGCTCAGGAATGCCGATATCGTCGCGCCAGATGGCAAAGGCTTCATCGTCGTCTTTAAATACGCTGGGAACTAGCCTATTTGCTGGTAGCTTAAAGACTTCTGTCGATAGCTCCCAGGCCCAGGCGATCGCTTCTTTTTTGAAGTAGTCTCCAAAGCTGAAGTTGCCCAACATTTCAAAGAACGTATGGTGCCGGGCAGTGCGGCCCACGTTTTCAATGTCGTTTGTGCGAATACATTTTTGAGAGCTGGTTGCCCGGTCAAACTCAGCCGTTCGCTGGCCCAAGAAAATCGGCTTAAACGGCAGCATCCCAGCGATCGTCAGCAAAACAGTGGGATCTTCTGGAACTAGCGATGCGCTGTCTAAAATTTCATGCCCCTTTGCCGCATAAAAATCCAGAAAACGCTGGCGAATGTCCGCGCCACTTAGCGCCTGAAGCTGAGGCGAACCTGAGGGAACTGAGCTAGAGCTTGGTTTTTGAGCGGACATAGGACGATAAAAGTGAGGACGGAAAGGCTCTCCAGAATTGGATCAATGGTGCCATACTCTTGTAGGTTTGCGTCGACATTTCGCGGGGATGTGTCTGCTTTAGGTCACTGAATATGGAGAAAGTTTTGTGGTATTTGGTCAGTAATTTGGAGTGACGGCTCGTTAAGCCGCTTCTGAGATAGGCGAGTCAGTTAAAATGAGATGTTTTCCAGCTGAAACCGTAGGTTTTAATTAGGGTGCAAAGCATCGAGCTTTGGTTTTAGGCAACATAGTTTTATGGGCGCGGCTTTATTTAAAGGTACAGGTCGCCTAGGGCTAGCTCAGGGATGTCTTTGGCTGGTGTGACGATTTCGTCGTGGCTTGTTTGGTCATGCCTCTTTGGCTTTGTCAGTGTGGTTCTAGCCTAGGGGTGGTCACAGCGAGTTGCACAGACATGTGCTATGTATAGTTTTTTACAAATTCTATCGACTAATCGTCAAAACTAACTATTCAAAAAAAGTATCGCTTTGTATCGTTCTTGATAGGCCTCTAGGTGCATTGGATTGAGCTTATATGAACAGTGTGTTGCTAATTGGGCACAGCGGTTTTACAACCAGTGTGCGATCGCAGGTACGAGGATTAGAGTCGCTGACGGTGAGGACCGCGTCCAACGCTTCGGAGGGCATGTCGCTACTGGAGTCGAGTTCGCCCGACGTGGTGATTTTTCAGGCCAGCATTCTCAAGCAAGACTCCGTGGTCAAGACGTTTGGACGTTCCCACAGTGCGTACTTTATTGCCATCGAGACCGCTGAGCATCCGGTATGCGAAGCCGATCAGTTAAATACCTTGCAGATAGAAAAGACGGCTCTAGCGCTGGAATCGGGATCAGATGCTTATCTCTGGTTACCGCCTGCAGACCAGCGCGGACAGGTTGAGTGCTATCAGGGGCCTACGGCTGCCGTTGCCTTGGAGCTGACGGCTGTAACCGCTGCGGACAGGAGCGGCCTAGATCGCCGGAGCCCAGAGCGAAATATGCTGGCTGGAACCCAGCGCCGGTCTACCCACCCGTCGAATCGTCAATCTCAGGATCTGCCGTCCCTCATCTTTCGACAGAACCAGTGCCGGTTGATTCAGGCACATATTCAAATTGGCCTGAGTCGCGCCCAGCGCTACCGCGACCTCTCTCGCATCAACGACTGGCTCTCTGCGGTTGCCCTAGTCGACGCCCTTACCCAAATCAGCAATCGCCGGGCCTTCGACCTAGAGCTGCCCAACCAAATTAAGATGACCCGTAGCAAGGGCACTCCACTTTCTCTGATGGTGCTGGATATTGATTTCTTTAAAGGGGTCAATGACCGATTTGGCCATTTGGTTGGGGATGAAATTCTCAAGCAGTTAGCTCAGCGGCTTTTGGCAAATATGCGTTTCTATGACACGCCATTTCGCTATGGTGGCGAAGAGTTTGTCGTGACCCTGACGAATACGGACCTGGTCGAGGGGAGTGCGATCGCTAATCGACTGCGTGAATCGATTGCCCGCGATCCCTTCAAAATCGCGCCACCGGTAAACGGCCTTACAGCTTTAGAAGTAACCGTGAGCATTGGGATTGCCGAGCTGCTACCAGAAGACGATGAGCAAGGCAGAAGCCTGCTCGACCGCGCTGACCAAAATCTTCTTAAGGCAAAGGACCTAGGTCGCAATCGGGTGATTGGCTTAGGGATAGATAGCCAGGTTTAGACGGTCCAGGTTTAGACGGTTAGGTTTAGCTGGGTTGATTGAGTGTGTGAGATAGTTAATCCTGGTTCACCAAGGCGGCAGACTCAGCAAGGGCTGTCTCTACCCGGCAGCGCTCAATTGCCGCGCAGCAAGCCGCGACGGGGGCGCGTTCAGACATGGCTGTCACAAGTGCCTCATAGGCCGCAGATTGGGTTTTTATCAGCGTTTCAGCCTGTAGTAAGGCCCAACGAAGCTGGGTGTCCGCTGTATTTTCTGGATGCCGGGTCTGTATCCAGAGCTGCTTGAGCTTACGCTGGTCGTCTTCCCCGCCCTGAGCTGTGCCGTACTGCTGATTTTCAGCGGCAATCCCGGCCATCCAAACCGTACAGTAGCGATTGACCTGCTGCTCAGAGAGCGTTGCGGTTTCTGCCTGCGCGTCTAGCTCTGGGGCTTCGCAAATGACCCCACCTAGTCCTGGAAATCCGGCTTTGATAGCTTCCCAAGCGCTCAGCGTATAGCTTTGTACCGGAATCTCTAGCAGATGGGCGACTAAGAAGTGCCCTGCCTCATGGTACAAAACTCGCTGACGATATTCAGAGGATCGGCGAGAGACCAAATCGAGCAGTAGCGTTCCTCCTTTGCCTTGAGCGCCGAAGCGATCCACCGCAATGACCCCTGCACAACCGGTCAGCATGGTGGCGACCGCTCCAGGTGAAATATTGAGCAAAGGCCCAACCAGGCTCAGTATCGTAAACGCAAAAACGGAAACGGCGAGAAGATTCAGCGTGGTGGGATTCATGCGTACTGTTACTTGTATGTCTTGGGCAACTCTTGAATGTGAGCCTAGCGCCGATCATTCTCATTTGCCGATCATTCTCATTTATAGAATAATTCTAAACTCTCTTGGTTGCCCACGTAGCGCCAGTGCCAAGGTTCGTACGTCACTCCCGATGCGTTGCCCTTAGGAAAAGAGAGTTCGAAATTGTAATAGGCGGCGTTTTCTTGGAGCCACTTGAATGCAGCTGTCGTCTCGAAAGAGGTTTGTAAATGGGTCTCTGAGCGGCCCTCGTCGATGAAGTCGACTGCGTAGCCTGTGTGATGTTCGCTGTAGCCCGGTGGGGCGCTCACTTCGGCGCGGGTTTGGGCGTCTTGTCCCCGCTCGGCCTTAACGTCGAAGTACAGGTAGTCTTGATCTGCTAGGGTGCGAAATCCGGAAATGATGCCCAGCCGAATGCCTTCTGCTTTAGCTTTGGTAATCATCTGTGTGACGACAGCTTGCGCTTCAGGCTGTAGCTTGATCTGACTATTGGGGTTGAGCTGCACGAGAGCGTCTTCTGAGGCGACTTCGTAGCGGCGATGGTTGAGCAGGATGTCGGGTTCTTTGCCAATCTCTTCGTCGGTGGCTTGGGTGGCTGCGCCATCGGTGGCTCTTGGTGTAGCGGCTACCACCGTTGGGTTTTGTTCGCTTTGCTCAGCTGTTGTCTGAGTTGTCTTTTGAATGGGTTTGTCGGTGGTAGATGGGACGGCACTTTCTTTGGCTAGGAAGCCGAAATCGCTGGCTGCGATCGCTGCTTTCATGCCCCGTAGGTGTGGGCTCACCCGCTCCCACTGCCAGGTGCCGACTCCACCAACTCCGGCAACGAGTAGCAGCGTCACGACCAGTCCCAAGCGGTGCTGCCGCGGTTCTGATTGCAGCTTGATATTTTCTATCTCAGCGAGCGAAACCTCAGTCGGTTCGCGACGCGCAGGTGGAATATCTTTTGAAGGCGATGAAGGAGAGTTGCTCACAGACGCAATGAATTCTTGAACGACAGGATTCGACTACCAGAGCATGACGGCCAGAATTTGACAGCTACCTGCTGCCAGAGACAGCCCGATAAAGTAACGGGGTTCAGTGTATAGCAAATCTGAGCAAATCAGCTAAGCGGATACACCTATTAGCATTAATTTATTTGGCTGCCAGATTTGACTGCCAATAAACTTACTCCGCGATTACTCAGCGACCTGCGCTGCCAGGGACTCCCAGCCCATCTCTTCGTAGTTTTCGAAAGGTTGATGAATCCATGGATTGTCTTCTAGATAGTGCACGGCGTAGTCTGGCGCGATGGAGGAGCAGGCCTTGTGCCACAGCACTGCCGTTCGCACTTCGTCGATATAAAAGCCGTACTTGTGCTTTAGCCACGAAATGCTTCGCTCTAGGCTCTGACCCGAATCTACTAGATCATCTACCAGCAGAATTCGGGATCCTAGGTTGGCAGTGGTCATGCTCAAATCTTTGGAAAAGGTAATGGAGCCACGGGTTCGATTACCTTCTCCGCCGTATGATGCAGTCGATAAAATCGCCAAGGGCTGGTCAGAGATGCGGCAAAGAATGTCCCCGATTCGCAGCCCACCTTTTGCCAAACACACAATTTGGTTAAACTGCCAGCCGGAGCGGTGTACCATCA
>JBCBIK010000165.1:0-11164 GCA_038524545.1 Cyanobacteria bacterium J06623_4
GGCGAAGCGTTTCTTTTGCTGACCAGGGGGCTAATGTCATGGTTGAAGTGCTTTTAGGGAACCGGTTCCGACGAGGTAGCGCCGATAGGCTTATCAGTCTACGACAATGCACTGAGATCAGTATGTAACATAAGACTCGCATTGTGTGGATGTGCAACATTGCGATATCAAATCATGATTTGTTGATTTCCCTCATTCCTTGCTGTTTCCGTATTTTTTCGTTCAAAAGCGATGACACCAGTCCAAAATCCGATTCCAAGCCCACCATTGATCGCTATCGCTGTACGCTCGCTGACAAGCCGAGCTGCTCATGTAGCCGACATGGCCACCCTGCTGGGTTAAAACAAGCTTGATATGGGGGTTGGCCGCGCAGACAGTTTCAACCTCTTCGACTAGGCTAGGGTCAAATAGCGGATCGTCTGCCGCGTAGAGAATCAGCGTGGGCTTCGTCAGCTTGGGCAGCAGGTAGAGGCCGCTGGTCGCACGGTAGTAGTCTTCTACGGTATCGAAGCCGAGCTTGGAGATGACCATTTCATGGTCGAAGCTCCAGATGCTGTGCACGCGCTCAATGGCGGCTGGATCGAACGCAGTGGGGTGCGATCGCTGGAGATGCTTCAGGAGCTGCTTCAGCTTGCGGGTGATAGCTTTTTCGAGATATTTTCCGAGGGGGGCCTGGGTGAGATAGGTGAGCGATCGCGCTGACTCCAAAGCTGGGCAGATTACCGCACCCCCAGCAATATCATCCGCGATGATATCGAGCTGAGCGCCCCATTCTGGCAGATCTTGCGCTGCATTGATGCCCCAGAGTGCCAGCAGACCACCCAGCGAAAATCCCGTAAACCAGATGGGCGTAGGGCATCCCATTTCCTTCGCAGCCGCCGCAATCCGCACAAAGTCTTCTCCTTCGTACAACCCATCTGAAGTCAGGGTTGGAGAAAGCTGGGCCGTTTTGCCGTGGGCCCGCCAGTCGAAAACGACTACAGCGTAGCCCCGGGCAAAGGCCTTCCGAGCCATGATTTTGAGAAACCACTGGTCTTCAAGATCGCCGGTAATGCCATAGGTCCCGACAATGGTGCCGATAGGGTTTACAGGAATGGCGACCTTGCCAAAGATGGGAACGCCCTGAGCCCCAGTAAACACAGTTTCTTGAAAAATCGGTTCGGGTTCGGTGAGGGTGTTTTGCCAAATTTGCGGCGCCCTGAGCCCAGCGTAGAGGGTCATGAGTAGACCATTTTGGAGCAGCCAAGGAGCGCGGTATACCGGTGGATGCATGCTAAGGGTGGCAGGTTCGCCCTCACTTTAGAACTGAACTAGGCAGAGGCGACAGGGACTTTCGATATATTTTCCTGCCATTTGCGCGGAGTGCTCGCACGGCGGATATTTCGCCAAATTTGAGTGCCTGCCTTTGTGCCGTCGGCAACGGCGATGGTCACCTGATTGAGCCCTTTTTTCAGATCGCCTAGGGCGAAGATGCGCTCATGGGTGGTCTGAGCCATGTCATTTGTAATCAGGTTTTCGCCATCCCAGGTTAGCTGGTCTATACCCTTGAGGTATTGGTTGTGGTAGATGGAGCCCATGCTGATGAGGCCGGTGGTGGCGTCGACAACGGTGCCATCTTCTAAGGCGACGCCGCTGAGCTGGTGATTTTCTCCGAGAAACGATTTGATGGGCGATTCGTAGAGGGGATAGCCATGGTCAACGAGCTTTTGCTTCATGGCGCTACTGACTGGGTAGCGACCATCTGTGAGAACGGAAATGTAGGGGGTAAACCAGTTCAAGACGAAAGCTGCATTGATTTGCGCCTCTTTGCCCGCGATGAGCACAGCTTTTTTGTCCCACATATCGTAGCCATCGCAGATCATGCACACATGCAGGGTATAGCCTGCGTAGTCGTACACGTTTTGCATGTTTTCGAGTTCTGGCAATACGTCAATGACGCCAGAGGCAGCCACTAGGTAATTGCTACGGAGTGTGTAATTCTTACTGTTCTTTTTGCCGATTTTGACTTCAACGGCAAAGGTTTCGCCTTCGTCGGTGACGTTTTCAACAAAGGCTCGGAGGTGATCTGCGCCCCACGCGATCGCCTGCTTTGTGCCGTGAGCAAGAATGTCACGGCCCGGCGTTTCGGGGTCGAAGCCGAGGTAGTTGCGAGTTTCTTGCATCCAGAGCGATCGCCCCTTACCCTTCTCAATAATGAGACACCTCAACCCGTAACGAGCGAGGTAAATAGCCGCTGAAAGCCCGCCCATGCCACCACCGACAACGATAGCGTCATAAACGGTTTCTAAATGGTTTTCGATGGTAGCACTGGAAATTTTCATAGGTCGTTTGGGTACCGAAGCTTGAGCGCAACTAAGTGAAGCGCGGATGAATGAGGAGTGTAGCGTGTAAGCCTGAGGTCTAGCCGTTGAAGTCTAGCCGTTGAAGTCTAACCGTTGAAGTCTAGCTGTACAGATTCAGCGCATTAAGGCGGACAATCTATCGGCTGTCGATGCAGCCGATAGATTGCGCGCGGAACCTCGTTGCGAGATTGGTTGGTAAAACCTATTCGCTTGCTTAGCCTACAAACTCTTTAACAGGCTCAGAGACGCCAGGTGCATCTTGGCCTTTAAGGTAAGCCAGCATGGTATCAGCGTCAGAGACTTCGAAGGGATCTGTGGGGCAGTTGTCGCCAAAGTCAGGCTCGATGAACATTTTCTCAATGTTGAGATCGTTAATCAGCGCGGAGTAGCGCCAGGAGCGCATCCCAAAACCAAGATTGGTTTTTTCGACCAGCATGCCCATCTTGCGGGTGAATTCGCCGTTGCCATCGGGAAGCAGCTTCACGTTTTGGACGCCTTGCTGCTTGCCCCACTGGAACATAACGAATGCATCATTCACAGAGATGCAGTAGATCTCGTCGACGCCCTGCGCCTTGAACTCTTCGACGAGTTCTTCATAGCGAGGAAGGTGGTTAGAAGAGCAAGTAGGGGTGAACGCACCAGGCAGCGAAAAGAGGACAACTTTCTTGCCAGCGAAGATGTCTTCGGTTGTTTTGTCTTCCCAACGGTAGGGGTTTGGCCCCTCGACAGATTCGTCACGAACACGAGTCTTAAAAACGACGCTGGGCGCTTTAGTGATAACAGACATAAATAACCTCCTAGTCGGCGATGAATAATGTAGCGGCAACAGAATGCGATTAATCTGAGCACGGACCTGATTGTGCGTTCCACGATGCCCGCGTTTTGCTCAAGCGCTTTGCTTAATAAGCTCAATAATTATTCTGCTGCTATAAGTCAGAATAATTCTTATTTAGGAAAAATGCAACTTAAAGAATTAGAAAACTTTAAGAATACTCCTTGTGTAGGTGTCATGCTGATAAGCAGGTGCTACATTGAGAAAGTAGTTTGTACTACGTGCGGGTCACTCTATGGAGTGTGATTCATAGGTTGCATCTTTCGTTCACGGCGAAGGCTATTGCGTAGGGGCTGCTTGGCTGATGTCTGGCTAGCTAAATGGATGTAAAAGGTAGAATCCGCTGAGGTTGGAGGTGAGAATGTCACAGCACACAGAAGAAATTATTCAAACGCTGAAGGCAAAGAATCTGCGGGTAACACCCCAGCGATTTGCCGTGTACGCCAATCTGCTGGGCCGTAAAGACCATCCGACGGCTGAGCAAATTTTGAACGATCTCAATAAGGACGCCCCCACGTCTTCTCAAGCCACGCTCTACAGCTCACTGCAGGCGCTACGCGATGTCGGGCTCATTCGTGACATTTTGCTAGAAGAAGGGGTCTGCCGGTACGACGCCAATGTGGGCTTGCATCATCACTTCCGCTGTCGTAGCTGCGGTGCCATTGAAGATGTGGCTTGGGAGCATCTGCAGTCGGTGAGTACTGATAATCTGCGACCTGGGCTAAAGGTAGACAGCTACGAAGTGACGGTGCACGGGTTGTGCGATCGCTGCCAATAGCCGCCCACAACAAGCAGCAACCAACCGCACGCGGCTACTAACTGGCTAACAGTACGGTTTGACCCAAGCGACGTAACACGCGAACCACTTCACCCGTATCTTCTGGCACAGCACAAAGCGAAAACACTCTAGAAAGCGCGTACTGTCTGGGCGCATCTCTATTAACTTTGAGAAATACAGAGTTCGCCCTGTAATCGCTGATAATTCAATCTGTGCCACAAAACTGACACCGCGTCTTTCTGGGCAGAGGTCGGATCAGGCAAATCGCTTCGCCATTTATCAAAAAACGCAGGTTCTGTTGAACGACTCAGACCAAACCGAGTTTCGACTTCTGCCAGATTTTTGATTGCTTCAGTCACAGCAATTACTTTGGCCGTAAGAATTTGCCACAGGAACAGGGGTTAATTAGAGCGGCGCTCTTACAGACTACACGCCAGATTACAAAATGGCTTAGCTCAGAAAAGAGAGAAGCGCCTCTGAGAACTGTTTTGGGGCATCTTGCTGTACCCAGTGAGAAGCGCCTGCGATCGCCTGAAACCGAGCCGTTGGGATTTCACTGGCTAGCTGTTGTCCGTCTGCAGATTTTTGCCAAGGGTCATCCATGGCCCACAGCACGAGCGTAGGCGATGAAATACGACCGTGACGATCTACGAGTGCCATGGTTTGATTCGCATTCAGCGCAGCCGCATTGCGCAGCAAACTCAATTTTCCTTCCTCGCTATTCCAAGGGGCAATAATGCCCTCTCGGAACTCTGCAGTGAGCCGCTGGTGATTCGACAGCCCTGCGCTCAGACTTTCTTCGAGCGCACCGACTAGCTCAGCAACCGAACGCGATTTCCATCGCAGCGGATGACCAAAGTCCAGCATGTCATCGTCGAAGCGGTCGTAGCAAACTGAATTTGCGATCACCAGCCGGTTCACTAAGTGTGCGTGCTCAATAGCTAGAATCAGCGCGACTGCACCGCCCGTATCGTGACCGACAACATCTACTTGCGTGAGTCCGAGGAATGAGAGAAAGGCAATGATCATTCGGGCCTGGTCTTGGAAAGAACGATCAAAGCGATCGCGCCGGTCAGACCAACCATGCCCGAGAAAATCGGGAGCTAGAACGCGATAACCTGCCTTTACTAGGGGTGGGATAATGGCATGGTAGAGATATCCCCAGGTAGGAATGCCATGCATTAGTAGGACAGTTCCTTTATGTGCTTGGCCTGCATCGAGGTAGCAGATAGTTACTGGAATATGAGCCGCTGCGCCCGCCGGTAAAATCATCTCTTTTTGAGCTGCTTTAAAGCGCTGCCAGCGGTGCAACATAGACAGATCAGTCATCGTTTTACCTCCCATGAAAGAGAGCATAAATTGGTGAGGGAAGCTCTCACTGAGAAGTCAGTGGAAAGATCCTCTAAACCAGTAGGTGCAGCAAGAAATCTCTTATCCCGAACTCACGTTATTTTATTGAGCCTTTATTCCCAACAAATCAGCTAGGCTGAAAATTGCCAAACAATCGGCTCCCAGCCGTAGGCCTCTTCTTGAGTTCTCACATGGCCTAGTCCGGGAAAGGGCATGTGGGGTACTAGCAACAAACGGCGCTCGGCGGTTACTGATTCGAGCAGCTCGCGACGGGCCATGATGCCCTTCTCAGGGTCATCATCAAACGCAACTTCCCAATCAGGATTTTCTAAATTGAGCGGATCGCTAAAGAAGACATCTCCTGTAGAGAGCAAGCTGTCTTCACCCGAGGTGATCAGATATGAAGCTTGTCCTGGGGTATGGCCAGCAGAATCAACGGCCTGAATATGGGAAATGACTTCGTCACCCATGTCAAACAGGGTAGTGCGGTCTGCGATCGCGCTCAAGTTCGCCTTTGCCGCCACAATCAGCCCGGCTTTTGTTTCTTCATCCAGCAGCGAGCTGGAAATATCTACCGTGTCTGCCATCCAAAAATCTGACTCCGCCTGAGAGATGTAGAACTGAGCATTGGGGAAACGTAGCTGTCCCTCGGCGGCTAGAATACCGCCAATGTGATCTGGGTGAGCGTGGGTCAAAAGGACGGTGTCAATTTCTGCAGCGGCAATGCCTGCGCTTTCTAGATTCGCGAGTAGAGAACCCGCCGTGGGGCCAAAGGCATTGCCTGCGCCAGTATCGATCAGTACCTTGTGCTCTTCAGTTTCGACATACAGCGTGTTGAGATGGGCAAAAATGTCTTCTGTTGAAAGGAAATGCTCTGCTAAAACCGCTGTCACGGCGTCAGCGTCAGCATTGGGAACAAAGAAGCTGGCCGGAAAAGAGAGGGTGCCGTCACTGACCACCATGGCGTTGAAGTCGCCTACTTTGAAGTGGTAGACGCCCGAATTAGTCGGACTCGTCTCAGGCATTGTCTCGACTGAGTCAGTGGTTGGCGGTGTTTGTGCGATGGCGGAGCCACTCCCCCGGAGTATCGCACCGTTTCCCTGGAGCAGTCCACCATTCCCCAACAGCACCAAGCCAAGGGTCAGTGATGCTACTATCGCTAGCCACTGCCAATGTCGTAACCTATGAGAAATATAGTTTGTGAGCCTGACAACTAAGACGCTGAGCCGATGCTGTTCTCTCATTTTTCACTCCCAGTTTGAGCCCTTCTAGAATATCGCTCTTCCAGAACTTCTTTAGAAGATGCACGATACAAAGCTGTACCTGCACTTCTAGGTATCGATAGCGCTCACTAAACTAAAGGCACCCGCAAATCAGTAATCGGCTCGCTACACAGCAAAGACAGCTTACAAGCCACCTCTACCGACTCGCGGGCCGTATGCCCTAGTTGCATCGCCGCTCTAGCAAAGTCAGCCCCCGCCCCAATCGCCTCAAATTCTTGCACTTCGTACACTTCTAGCCCACCGCAAACAAAAAACAGCTTGTTTGAAAAGGCAATTAAAAAGCGGTTAGTCGGCTGAAACCCTGCCTCTTTTTTGCGAATCCACTCGCGAAACTCCACCAAAAAGTCAATCACGCTCAGACGATCGGTATCTGCTGGCTTGTGATTACGGGTAAACAGCTCCATCAGGGTCGACTCGAAGCAGTCGCCCGAGCTGCCGACGGCCATGTCATTGTGCTGGAACAGCTTGCTATGAATAATATCGGCGCTAGTTGATTTCAGATAGCCGCTGGTAATGAGGGTATCTGCCGCAAAAGTAATCGCATCTGACGTTTTACGGGCTGCAATAACGGTCATAGGTAATGTAAATAGAGTGTGCTCAAGGACGAATCTACATACAGTACAAGATATCCCTAGCGGCAGAACATAGTTAGATCACTGCATTTTTTGTCCGTATGTTTACTCAGGTTACTCAGGCAGCTCTTTAGCGATGCTTGCTCTAGCACACGACCTATCTCAGCGCTTTTCTATGGCAGTTTGAATGTCTTCTGGCACTGCCGAGAGCAGGTCGTATCCCGTCGCAATTTCAATTCTGTCTATGGTTGTGCGATACAGCGCCCAGTCCGATTCGATGCGATCGCTATTGGGCATATCCACCGCAATCACTTCCGTCCCCCTATCCACGCCATCCCCCGTCGAATCGAGCACTATCATCACCTTCCACACCCGCCCCGGCACCGTCACCCGACCGGCTTTCCCCTTATCGCCATATACCCCTGCAATCACATACAGCGCCTTGCCCTGCTGATACACCAGGTCTCGGCCATATTCTTCCAGCTCTCGCCAGGGTCCCCGGTTATTCTCCTCAGCCTGCGGGAAAATATTCGTCATCAAAAAAGTGAGCGAATTGTCCCGCCTATTCGCCGTGCGATCGCCCGACGGCACCATATGCCCCCGGTCATAGCCACTGCGCCGATACTCCCCCGGCGTCGCCTGATAAAAACCCTTGGGCAGCACTCCATCCGGGCGAAAATCATCTTGCCTGCCCGTCCGCCCCAGCCAGCGGTCGTCCACCCACCAGCTCGCCCAGTTCAGCGAATTCCGCGCCTTGCTGTAAGAGAGCACATACTGCTCCCGCTCAATCAGCAAATTGTTCGGGTTATCCGTGCCCGCATTGCTCGGATTCCCTAATACCAAATGCTCATTATTAGTAAAGTAGGTCTCCCAGTCTGGGCTGAGGTCCACCACCGGCAAGCTTTCACAGGCCTGCCCGTTCCCATCCCGGTCCAGCCCATAATAATCCGTCTCAAAAGAATCAAAAACCAGCTGCGCCAGCTCCTGACTGGCAAAATCGCCACAGTCGCAGTAGCTATCGACACAGGGCGGCAGGTCGGCATAGTCATCAGAGATCGCATCACAACCACTGAGCCCTGCCACCAGCGCGCCCAACACACCCAGCGCACCCCAGCGTGTCCCTTTTAAGTAGTCACCTCTAAGCACTGTCTTCAAACATCCTTGTGATCGCCCACACCAGACAATATGACCGTTCAGCGATCACTTCTACCATCGCCGCAAATACATTTGTTCTACCCTACAAGAATGACGCTTCGCTGACCAGGGTCCTTAACAGGGCGCTTAACAGTTCAACCGTGAAAAAGCTGGAGCGGTATACTAAAGCCGTCAAGCATCTAAATCGGCCATTCAAAGCCATTTAGGGCTACTAAAATAGAGCAAACCTTTCATTTAGACAACACAGCAACCTATGTTTAGCACAGTCGTTTCTACGCTAAAAGCCTGGTTTCCTGCCCCCGAAGTCCAGGCTCACTGCGACGGCCCCTGCGGCGTATACGATCCCTCCTCTGCCCGTATTGCCGCAGAAGCCGTCGTCTCCATGACCAAAAAAATCTTAGACCTGCAGCACCCCGATGGCGGCGATGCCCAAGCCATGGCGTCCTATCAAAACACCATGTCTCGCTTCATTGCCATCAAAGAAGAGCAGGCACAAATCACCAAAGATGAACTGTTAATTCTCTGGACTGACTACTTCAAGCCCGTTCATCTCGAAAAGTATCCCGATCTGCACGACACCTTCTGGAAAGCTGCAAAGCTCTGCTCCGCCTGCAAGGTAGAAGTCAGCACCCAGCACTGCCAAGAACTCATGGACGCGGTTCAAAAGATTCACAACATCTTCTGGGAAACCAAGAGCCGCGATGTTGCCTGGTATACCGCCAGCTAGTGTAGGCGACTTCTTGGTTACAGCATGCTAAAAGATCCTGCAATCTGTTAAACAGCGTTGCAGGATTTCTGTTTCATCTGCACACTTGCAACAGATCAGAAAAACTGCCTCTTACCAAACGGAAAGCCGTACAGTACAGCAGTACGCTCACAGTATGAAACTCAGGCGCGATTGGAAAGAAATTGGGCTCTGGACCCTAGGTAAGCGCTGGCGATTCCGCGTCAGCGGCAACTCCATGCTTCCTACCCTACGTTCAGGTGAAGATATCCTAGTGCATCCCGTCCCCAAACACGCCAAAATCTACCCTGGCGACATCGTTGTCTGTCGGCATCCCCAACAGCCGCATCTTCGCATGGTTAAACGCGTCACCGAGGCCTTTTACGACGGCAGCTGCTACGTCCTGAGCGACAATGTCAGCGAAGGCAGCGATAGCCGCTCCTTCGGCGTTCTAGACCGGGGGCTGATTCTGGGGCGAGTCACCAGTCGGCTGGTGTAAGCCTGTCGGTGTAGGCCCACCGATGTAGGTCATCTCACAGCTATTCAATTCGCAACCTCATGACAACCACCATCCGACTTGCCACTCCTCAAGACGTTGCTGCCATTTTTTCGTTTAGCCAGCTACTCAGTGAGTACGAGAAACTCGCCCACGAGATGGTCGGCACCCAATCAGACCTGCACAATGCCCTGTTTGGCGATCGCCCCTTTGCCGAAGCCATCGTCGCTGAAAGAGATGGCAAAGTCGTCGCTTCAGCCACCTACTTCTACAACTTTTCTACCTTTTTAATGAAGCCGGGCATCTATTTAGAAGATCTCTTCGTCTTGCCAGACTACAGACGGCTCGGCATTGCAACAGAATTGCTAACCTTTCTGGCTAAGCGGGCTGTGGAACAGGGCTGCGGCCGCCTAGAGTGGAGCGTGCTCGATTGGAACGAAAGCGCCATCACCTTCTACAAGCGAATAGGCGCCATTCTCATGGATGAATGGACAGGCTGCCGGGTGACCGGTGAGGCGCTGACAAACTTAGCGGGTCGGTCTGCGGTCTAATAGGTACGAGCTAACGGGCACGGATTAGCGGGTGAAATGGCGGGCGATCGCAAATCGAATTAGCCGCAGGGGCGCGTTCGACTTGCGAATCACTTCCCCTCGCAAATACTTCATCATCACCAGACGGCCAAGGCCCTTCACCCGGGCGTAGGTCCTCGCCTTTAGCCAGGCCCATCGTCTCACCTGCCCCTCAGCAGCAGCATACATTGGCGCAAAGGCCAACGGTCCGTACAGCACATCTGCCCGGTGAGCCTTACTGAGCTTATTTTGGCCATGTTCGGGGTTGGGTAAGCCGCCGTGTTCACCGTAGTTGCGAAACGGCACGTAGTTGTGAAAATTGCGATCGCGCAAATAATATTCAATCCCCGAATCCCAAGGCGAATAGGCCCGAGGTCCCGGCGTCTTCTCCACCTCAGCCGCTAGGTCTATCAACACCCGCGCACTCCGCGCTGTAATCACATAGGCCACCATCGACGTCGAATAGCCCTGCGCAGCAATTCCCCTACCCGCATCTGCCAAAAAAGGATTCAGCGACACCGCATCCGACACGTTATAAATCTGCGACGCGCAGGTATACAGCCACGCAATCCCCAACTTCTCATCCGCCGGATCAAACGGCGGCGGCAGCTGTCCAAAATTTTTCACCGGCACAAAATCCGCCTCTACAATCAGCGTCGGCTGATCCGAACGCAAGGCCAGCTCCCAAGCGCTGCGATGATTCAGCAAACACAAAAAACTCGGCGAATAGGTCTCATACCCCGGCTGATGCACCTGTCTGAGCACGCTACACTGGCAGCCAGCCGCCGTCAGCGCCGCCGTCAGCTGCTCAGTAGGCTCCTTGTAAGCAATCACAAACGTCTGTGCAAGACAGTCAACTAGGTTGCCATCAAAAAAATTTTTGCTCTGGGTTCCCCGATTTTGCATAGTCATACCGACACTTCACAATAGCGTGCCATATTCGCACGTTATATTTTTCCTATGTATTTACACGGACGGCAATGCAGCCCCTGGCTTAGATTAAAAAATAAGCCAGAAAAGAAACAAGCCAGAAAAGAAACAAGCTCTACCCCATCAGTACATC
>JBCBIK010000166.1:0-11093 GCA_038524545.1 Cyanobacteria bacterium J06623_4
GCATGTTTGGAAATCAGAATACGGTATGCAAACCGACTACATCAAAGTGGCGACTAACAGTTAAGAAGCTAGAGCAAGCGTTTCCAGGACACAGCAAAAGCGAATCCAGCACGTCACCATAGCGGATATGTAGACAGATTTTCTTTTCACTACCGTTTAGGTATGCCTTACACCTTTTGAGAAAGCTTTTTTGAGACATCATTTGAAACACACTTTCGGCACTGTCCAGAAACCTATAAGAAATGAGAAGGTCGAAATAATTTATCAATAAATTCCCTATTGGACTTCTCAGCTACACCATTAGATTAGATGCAACTGGATAGCAATGACTCAGATATGAAGACTTTAATCCTTACGTAGCAAAGGTCGAAGCTCTTGTTTAACCCCCTACTACGAGGCTCACTTTCACTTCTGTCAGGTCTACTAAAGAGGTGCAAAATCAAGCGAGAAAAGTTCCTCGTTCGTTAGCAGGCTAAGAGATTCCTCAGCCAAGAGTTCCTGCCATATGTTTTGCATAGCTATATCTTCGAGATTTTGAAGTTGCAGCATAGCTATGTCTGAGAGAGCATCTGACCAAAGTCCCAAATCGTAAAAGTACTCTACGCGCGAAAGACTTGGCTCAGACAAAATCGGCGCAGAATCTCCACGCCTATCCGCCTGGTACTGAATATTACCGTGAGCAGATATCTTCTTCTCTTGATGCCCTACTTGACAAAGAATGGACAGATACCAAGAGTACATCCCATTGTTCTCTAACTTAACAGGATCGTCTAAAGCTGCCAAGTCTAGCAAAACAATTCCTGACTTTCCGTTCGAGCGGGTTGTTAGTCTTGTTACTTCGTTACTCGTTTCATCTACTATCTCTAACTCTATGACTTTCGTTCCGTTGAGCCGTGGTAGATAGAATAGAAGTACCGGACTCTCTTTTGAAGTCAACAGAAGGGCGTTTTGAGGTATCACCAATATCTGAGTAGTTTGACCAGGCTCGATGCATGACGGACATCTATAACCATTGCCGTATCTTCTTCCAGGAAGCCCTACACGCATCGTGGAGTAGGCAACGGGCGCGTATTTAGACAGTAAACTCAGTTGGATGAAGAGCAGACAGCTAGCGGTGGCTAGTTTGTTCATAGACTGCCTTACAGTTGTGTAGTGAGTCGTAGTATTTCAAACATACCCAAAGTCAGGGCGTAAAGGTCGTGACTTACTAGCCCTTATAGCCAACGAAGCCTAATTACACAGTGAGAGGAAAGGACAACGAATCCTTTATCCATCATCCCTGGCAGCTAGCTCGCGCCTCTTCTGTGCGGATACAAAACTACAACTACGCCGAAAGTAGGTAGGTATCACTCAACTGTCGTCATCAACTGCTGCATCCAGTCTTCGCGGCCATATATCCCTGCTAGCAAGTCCGATATCTGAAAGGCTTGGCCAAGCTCATCCCACGGATGATATAGCGACTACCCCCATAGACCTGCACGTCGGCTAGAGGGTGGTCAGTAATGCCTTCTAGCGGCACCCACCCGTCGGCTTCGCTCTTCACCATCTCCAAAAGCCGTCGCTCAAAGGTGTCGAGTTCTGTGCAGGCACGCAGCCCAATGTGTGCAGAACTGCATGTGCTTCAGACAGGGGTGCTAGAAGCTGAGATTCGCTGAGGTTTCAGTGAGCCTTTTGATGGGTCACTTCAATCACCGTGTGGACATTTCCCCTGGGTAGAAAATCGCCTTTGACGGTGACTGAAAGGGGGTCGCAGGCGGCTACGAAGTCGTCCATGATTTGGTTGATGGATTCTTCGTGGGAGATGTTGCGATCGCGATAACTATTGATATAGAGCTTGATAGCCTTCAGCTCCACTACCTTTTCATCGGGGATGTAGTGGATGTGGATGGTGGCAAAGTCTGGATAGCCTGAAAATGGGCACTTACAGGTAAATTCGGGCAGCGTGATGTCGATGGTGTACTGCCGCCCTGGGCGAGGATTGGGGAAGGTGATGAGTTCGCCTTCTGCGATCGCTCTTTCTCCATATAGGAGGGGCTCTGATGAAGTAGAAGCAGAAATATCTTGCGTGACCATGGGTCTAATCTGTGAAACTTAGGCCTCTAGAGTATCAACCTTTTTCTGTCAGTCCACACAGAGATTTGCGCGGACTGACAGCCGCTGGACCTTCGACCTAAAAAGACTGGCTCGCCTCCTGACGCGAGTAAGTATTGAGCAAAACTCGCGCGGTAAAAAGACAGAGCTTGAGGGAAACAGCAACCGCGGCCTTCATCAGCATGCGCTGTATGGCGTGAATGCCGGACCGAATAACTGTAAAAAAGGACGTCGTGAGTTGGCTTGCAGAAAATATTTGCACAGTCAGCAGACCTCCGGATGTATTGAGAGAGTACAAGCGGTCAGAGCGTGATGAAAACGTCGAAATTAAACGTCGAAACCGAACGTCACACTGCGTGCGCGCAGCTCGACATGCACACGTTAACAACGACACCCATAAAACGCAACACTTTTTCATATTAAAGGAAAAACTTAATATATTTTAATATGAAGTCTTAGATCTGGTCGCGGTCATTTTCGGTTTGAGAAAGCTGAGGGTGCTTTGCGGTAAGCCTTTGGGAGTTTTTGTCTTGGCTGCACACTATGAGAATGAGTGAGCGATCCTGAAGTCTGTGCGGCTCAATGATCGATGGGTTTGTAACGTTTTTGGTCTATGGTCTGCCGATAATCGTGCAGTAAAGGGCAAACCGGTAAACTGCAATGAAATAAAAGTTACTTCTCTATACCGAACAGACGTTGAGTTTTATCCTGCTTTTGAAAGATCTGTGCTGGCATAGTCTGATGTTTTTCATCATCACCGTGTCAGGATACTTTGCCATCGCTGGCAGTTTGTATTGGCTCATGGTGAGGTGTCAGGCATCGGCGGTTAAGTTGGCGATCGCGCCGCCCGTTTCACGCCTGCAAAAAAAGCCATGCCATCTTGAGGCACTAGGGCATACTCAGCCACCCGCCAAGAGCCAAAAGCCCGCCTGGATATCGAATTTGAAGACTACCTGGGAGTCTGTTCATCACGATGTGACGCTCTCTGTTTGGTCCTGTGGCATCTTTGCCATCTGTGCGTCGATCATGACCTCTCTATATACAGCAGGCTACACCCGGCTGTATCTGACGCCTGACGAGTACGGCATTGGCTACCTGTGGCTGAGCTTGGTGCTCGTGATTTTTTTGCAAGACACCTACTTTTATTTCACGCATCGCCTGGCCCACCATCCCAAGTGCTACCGGTGGCTCCATCGCGGCCACCATTATTCCAACAATCCCACGCCCTGGACGGCATTTGCCTTTGACCCGGCTGAAGCTGTTGTGCAAGCGCTCTATCTCATGGGCGCGGTATGCCTGATTCCGATGCATCTTTCTGTGCTGTGCGCGGTGGTGCTGGTGATGTCGATGGGGGCGCTGTGCCACCATCTCAGCCTGCGCCTGTTTGCATCCTCCGCCTTTGGAGACTGGCTGGGTAGCTGGGTGGTCGGCCCCACGCATCACTGGTTTCATCACCGCAAGTACACGGTGCACTACGGGCTGTACTTCACCTTTTGGGATAGGGTGATGGGCACGCACACCTCGGGCTATGCAGATATTTTGAGTCCAGAGAGACCGTTGCCAGTGTCTGCGGTCTCCGACGCTTCCGACACTGAATCTGTGGCGCTTCAAACTCCACCTGTATTGACAGCAGTAAACTGTGACACCAAAACGGTGCCCTTTTCGAGCCCGCTGAAAAAAGCCTCCTAGCACTGACTCCTAGCACTGAGCAGGCGAGATAGATAGCATTGAACTAGCTGGTCAGCATACCCCCCAAACCGCTAGGCTGTGAAAGGTCTTGTGCTACGGCCATTTGCTTATCGTCTTTCACCCGTTCTTTTTATCAGTTCTCCTGCTCTCTGTTTTCTATGCGACATCTCATCACCAGTGCCCTTCCGTATATCAATGGGATAAAACACCTTGGAAACCTGGTGGGCTCTATGCTGCCGGCGGATGTGTATGCGCGATTTTTGCGCCAAGAGGGTGAGGAAGTACTCTACATTTGCGGGACGGATGAGCACGGGACGCCTGCTGAAATTGCCGCCCTAGAAGAAGGCCTAGAAGTTTCTGAATTTTGCAAGCGCCAGTACGAGCGTCAGGCGGATGTTTATCGTCAGTTTGGCCTTTCGTTTGACTATTTTGGCCGCACCTCCTCGCCCGAAAATAAGGCGCTGACGCAGGACTTTTATCGCAGCCTGGCAGAGCAGGGCTTTATCGAAGAGCGCGAAACGCAGCAGGTCTATTCCATTGCCGATCAGCGCTTTTTGCCAGACCGCTACGTGGAGGGCACCTGCCCAAACTGCGGCTACGAAAAAGCTCGGGGTGACCAGTGCGAGAACTGCACCAAGATGCTGAGCCCCACAGATTTGATCAATCCGCGCTCTGCGGTGTCAGGCAGTACGGATGTGGAGGTGCGCACTAGCCGGCACCTATTTTTACGGCTCGATAAGCTCAGCGACGACGTGCGCGGCTGGGTCGACCAGCAGACGACTTGGCCAACTCTCACCAAATCCATCGCCTACAAGTGGCTAGATGAAGGGCTGCAGAGCAGGGGCATTACCCGCGACCTGAAGTGGGGCGTGCCCGTGCCCAAAGCAGGCTTTGAAGACAAGGTATTTTACGTCTGGTTTGATGCGCCGATTGGCTATGTGTCGGCGACGAAGGCCTGGGGCGATGAGACCGGTGCCGACTGGAAAAGCTGGTGGTACGACGCGCAAGATGTGCACTACACCCAGTTTATGGCCAAAGATAATTTGCCGTTTCATACCATCATGTGGCCAGCGACTATCTTGGGCACCCGCGAGCCGTGGAAGATGGCCGACTATATCAAGGGCTTTAACTGGCTGAACTATTACGGCGGTAAGTTTTCGACCAGTTCTAAGCGGGGTGTCTTTCTCGACCAGGCGCTGGAGATTGCCCCTGCCGACTACTGGCGCTACATGCTGATGGCCTCTGCGCCAGAATCGGCTGACTCTGCGTTTACCTGGGAGCAGTTTCAAACCAAGGTAAATAAGGAGCTAGCCGATAACTTTGGCAACTTTATCAACCGGATTTTGAAGTTTACGGCGTCGCGATTTGGCAATGAGCTGCCCGCTGGGGGAGAGCCCGGCGAGGCGGAAGTGGAGCTGGAGAAGCGGTGTAAGGAGCTGTTAGAGGGGTTGCGATCGCACCTGCGCAATATGGAATTTCGCAAAGCTACCGAAACGCTAAACGCCCTTTGGTCGGCAGGCAACCAGTACATAGATGTGCGCGCGCCTTGGACCCTGTTTAAGCAAGACAAGGATCAGGCCGCTGTGGTAATTCGCACCTGCGTGAACCTGATTCGGCTGTATGCAGTGGCCTCGGCGCCCTTCATCCCGACGACGGTAGAGCAGCTATTTGATGCGCTGCAGCTCACCGAAGCAGAGCGGCGCAGCACCATGAGCGCAGCGACTGATTTGACCTTGCTCAAGGCCGGAAGACCTTTTGAGGTGCCACCGGTACTGATTCAGAAGATTGATGATGATCGGGTTGCCGAGCTGAAAGCTCGCTATGGCGGTGACTGATGTGGTGATTGGCGTAGAGGCGATCAATGTCTGCGTCGCTGTAGCCCAAGGCCTCTAAAAAACCAGTCCGATATTTAGGTGAGACATAAATGCTGTGCTGCCGTCCGTAGTCGATTTTGAGGCGGTGCATGGAGAGGGCTGGCGCTATCGAAAGAGAGCGACAGGGCGTGACCTCGTGGATGTGCTCAACGGGCACAGACCAGACAAAGGGGCCAGCGTGAATGCTGAGAATGACAGAGTCGACCCGGTAGTAGGTAGAAAAGAGTAGCCAGGCCGGCAAAATGATAACCGGTAGAAGAATGGCTGCTACCAAAATCATGGCCGTGGAGTTGGCCTGTGAGAGCATGGGCGTCACCGTGCCGACGGCCACGATCGGAAAGCACACCACTAAGCTATAAAACCAAGGACAAATCGCGGATCTAAAAAACATCTGAGTACCAAAATGGAAAAGCGCCAACTGCTTTAGCTTTTTTTGCACTCATCACACCTGTGCTTCGTTAGGTTTCCCAACAATAAAAACTGCTATCTATCAGCGACGAAACCTCGCTAAAATGTGGCTTACCATTACCTTGTAAGGCCTTCGCCTTCATCGCAGCCATGTCTTTTCGCAATAGGTCCCATCACAACCGGTCTTCTCAAGCTGGGCTTCCTGATGAGAGGCGCGCTCGGCAGTGGATGTTTGGCCGTGCGAGGTTCTTGTCCCTGATGCTGGCTGGCCTCGTTGGCTCGGTAGGGGCAGTTAGCTGCGGTAGCGGCCCGCAGACAGCAGGCGGCTCAGACGAAGTGCCGTTTGTCGCGGTAACGCAAATTGTGGAGCATCCCGCGTTGGATGCGGTGCGGGATGGCATTAAAGATCAGCTGGCTGAGGCGGGCTATGAAGCAGACAGTACGCTGCGCTGGGAATGGCAGAGCGCTCAGGGAAACCCGGCGACAGCGACCCAGATTGCCAATAAATATGCAGGTGCGCAGCCGAATGTGATTGTGGCGATCGCAACTCCAAGCGCTCAGTCTGCCGTTTCAGCTGCAGAAAATACGCCAATTATTTTCTCAGCGGTGACCGATCCTGTCGGTGCAAAGCTGGTGGACAATGCTGAAAAACCCGGTGGCAACGTGACCGGTGTTAGTGACCTATCGCCCATTGCCCAGCAGCTAGAGCTGATCAAAAGCATTTTGCCTGAAGCGGCGACCCTAGGCGTCATTTACAACGCTGGGGAAGATAACTCGGTGAGCCTAGTTGAGCTAATCAACGATAATGCATCTGACCAAGGTCTGACGGTGAATGAAGTGACTGTGTCGGCCTCTAGCGAAGTGGCTAATGCGGCCCGCAGCCTAGTGGGCTCCGTCGATGCGATTTATATCCCGACTGATAATACGGTGGTTTCGGCGCTGGAGTCGGTGATTCAGGTGGGGCAAGACAATCAGGTGCCGGTATTTGCGGGGGATACTGATTCTGTGGAGCGGGGTGCGATCGCGGCTATCAGCTTTGACTACTACGATGTGGGCAAGCAGACGGGTGAGATGGTAGTCAAGGTGCTGAAGGGCAGTCGGCCAGGAGACTTGGCCGTCGAATTTGTAAAAGACCTGAAGCTATCGGTGAACCCCGCCGCTGCTGAGGCGATGGGCGTGACTTTGCCCGACTCCGTCACTGCGAATGCGGACGAAACTTTTGAGTAAGCGCTGCTGATTAGCATCGCTATGCTGGGATGAGATAAGTGCCCACATTGGCCAGCACCAACACAAACAGGCTGACCATCAGCATAAAAATGACTCGCCGTAGCCTTGCCAAGGTAATCAGTCGGCCTACGTGAAAGAGCGTATTCATAAGCGTGCTTCTGCCAGCCTGCTGACAGCCAAATCATCCAGGGTGGAGCGTTTGGTCGGATACTGTCATACGCTTACGTACTGCTCTTGATTGAACGCTAGAAGCCTAAATGCCAGAAGCGAACGGTCGAACCGCCATCAACTCGTACTCTGCAGCATAGGCGATCGCTCGGCTTGCCCCGTCTGACCGAAGATAGACTTATCGTCAATCGCGGTGGGTGGGTATTTATCCAGCGTTTGGTCCTTCTGGCTGATTTTTTTGCCTATTCTTTGGGTTGCCCTTCGTGTATGCCCTTCGTGTATGTCGAGGTCTGCCTGCGTTAGGACGTTTGTGATGGCTATTTGCGATATGTTTAAATCGCAATTGCGTTCTACAGAGTACGACTAAACCATGAATAACGATTGGGTACGGCTGGCAATTTTACTTTCGATACTGCTGTTGATTGCCTTTCCCTTTGCTGGCTTGGCGCCGCTGACACTGCTCTTTTTTGTCGCTGTTTGTGGTTGGGCCTTTCAGCTGGCGAGCACCATTATCGATGCGACAGATTCTCGCGAGGTCGATTAGACAGCGCCTTTGCGTCCATCTGCTCTCCTCTCGGTTACTGAAGCAGCTTTTTGCTGACTCTTCCGGCGTAGGTGTCTGCGCGATGAAACGATTGAAAGTCTGCTCTCCGATAGGTAAAAAGCCAGGAGAAAAAGCGTTTCCTTATACACAGTAAACGCTCATAGGAGAGAGGTTCTCATGGTTATTTCTGCAGACCAAATTCCAGCGCAGTCTCAAGACCGACAGCCCGCCCACGAATCTGAAATGTCGCCATCGCCGATATTTGATCGCGATAGCTACAAAGGTAGTGAAAAGCTGAAGGGAAAAGTTGCGCTGATTACAGGCGGAGACAGCGGTATTGGCCGCTCTGTTGCGGTGCTGTATGCCAAAGAAGGGGCCGACGTTGCGATTTCGTACCTAGATGAGCAAGAGGATGCTGAAAAAACAAAATCACTGGTAGAAGCGCAGGGGCAGACGTGTCTGCTGATTCCAGGAGACATTAGCAGCGAACCTTTCTGTCAGGAAGTGGTTCAAAAGACGGTGGATGAATTTGGCAAGCTAGATGTCTTGGTGAGCAATGCCGCTGAGCAGTACCTAGAAGAAGACTGGGAAAAGATTGATTCGGCTAGGCTTGGCAGCATTTTTAGCACGAATGTTTTTCCAATGTTTTACTTTACCAAGGCGGCGCTGCCTCACTTAAAGGAAGGGAGCAGCATTATCGTTACTACGTCGATCAATGCTTACAAAGGCAATGGACCTCTGCTAAGCTATTCAACAACAAAGGGCGCTAATTTGGCCTTTTTGCGATCGCTCTCTCAGCGCCTCATGGAAAAAGGCATCCGGGTAAATGGCGTAGCCCCCGGCCCAATCTGGACACCGTTTATTCCAGATGCATTTCCGGCAGAGCAAGTAGAAGGCTTTGGTACCCAGGTGCCGATGAACCGCCCAGGGCAGCCGGTTGAAGTCGCCACTTGCTTTGTTTTTCTGGCCTCTGATGATGCATCGTACATGACCGGCCAAGTGCTACATCCCAACGGCGGGGTGGTTGTGGGTGCATAGTGTGAATCCATAGTGCTTGACCGATAAGCTGCATTGGCAGGCTGTGTGTGTACTGGTCGAAGACCACTGCATGTTTGGTCTCCCGTTATAAACTGACTTAGAGTCACTTCGAAATCTCAACGATTTTGGGGTGACTCTCAACTTTGTGACTGGACTTTGGGACTGGTTTTTAGGACTGGACCTTGGGACTGGTTTTTAGGACTGTGGGGTTTTGAGACTGCGGGTATGACTGCGATCGCGTTTTTTGGAGCTATTGAGACAGGGCTGCTCTACGGCTTTTTGAGCCTGGGGGTGTATCTCTCTTTTCGTGTGCTCGACTTTCCCGATCTCACAGTAGATGGCAGTTTCCCGTTGGGCGCGGCAGTGGCCGGTACGCTCATTGTGGCGGGCGTAAATCCGTTTGTGGCAACGGGGATTGCCGTATTGGCAGGCTGCGCGGCAGGCTTCTGCACAGCCTTCTTGAGCGTGCGGTTTGGCATTTTGAATTTGCTGGCCAGCATCTTAACGATGATTGCGCTGTACTCCATCAATTTGCGAATTATGGGAAAGCCCAATCTCTCGCTTCTCAACCAGTCAACGGTGCTAACCCCGTTTGAAAGCTGGTTAGGGATTTTGCCGAAGTTGATTGTGATGCCGCTGGTGTTGTTGTTGGGCGTGGGTATTGCCAAGCTGCTGGTAGATGCTTTCCTCACGTCTCAGCTGGGGCTGGCGATGCGGGCAACGGGGATGAATGCCACCATGGCGCAGGCTCAGGGAATCGAAACAGATCGGCTAATTTTGCTGGGTATGGCCATCAGCAATGGGTTAGCAGCGCTTTCTGGTGCACTGTTTGCCCAGCTGTATGGGTTTGCCGATGTGACTTTGGGCGTTGGGACTGTGGTGGTTGGCTTGGCGACGGTTATTTTGGGTGAAGCGCTACTGCCGTCGGGGTCTGTAATTTTGGCGACGCTGGCGGTCATTGCTGGGTCGGTGATTTATCGGGTAGCCATTGCGATCGCGCTCAATGCGGATTTCCTAGGCTTTCAGGCGCAAGACCTTAACCTAGTGACTGCAATTTTGGTGGTGCTTGCCCTCACCATTCCAAAGGCTCGGTTTGTTAGGCGGTTTCGGCAGAAGCAATCCTAAACGACGTAACCCCTGCCACTACTCTTCGAGCAATGACAGGGGCACTGAGATGTGATGGTAGTTTCTTGTTGATGCGCGATCGCTCACCAGTAAGAAGACCTAATCGCGACTTATCTACATCGCGGAAGGATACACTTCATCTGCTACAAAGACGGGTTTCTCGGTGTATTCTGCCTCAACCTGCTCCTGCACATCGAGATCCCATTCCAAGTCATAGTCCATTTCAAACTCAGCCGCGACGTAGGGGCGAAGGACACCTGTTGCTGTGACCTCTTCACCATCTTGGGTCTCAGGCGTCATCATATCGGAGATGACGAGGAGATCTTCTCCACCAAACAGCCTCTCCTCATCGAGCGTGAAGGTTGTTGGAGATAGCTTATCTTCTACCTCTCCCTGGATAGCAATGCGCTTGTTGTAGTACTTCTCAGGATTAGCGGTTACATTGCCTGGATCAGGAGAAAGCGCAATAGACTGGGCAATGACGACAGGACGATCTTCGTATTCTGCATATAGCTCTGGCTCTAAGCCTAGGCCGTACTCAGTTTCAAATTCAGCGAGGATGAGCTGCTGCACTTCACCTGTCACCTGTACCTCAGTGTCGTCTCCATCCAACAGCACAAAAGGCTCGCTAGACGCATTGATGACGAGAATATCTTCGCCGCCAAACAGCGTGTCATCCTCAAGTAAGAAAGCAGAGTCACCGACTGTCTCTTCGACTTCTGCGCGAATAGAGACCGTTTCACCGATGGCACCTTCTGCGCCGTCAGCAATCTCTTCAGTAGTCGTATTTTCAACAGCTTCTTGCTGTGTTGTCGTTTCTACCGGCGTCTCAGAGCAAGCAGCAATTACGCTCATAGAAGCTGCGAGAAGCACCCCTGCAAATGTCTTTTTATACTTAGATACGCTTTTTAGAAGAGTAGTCATTAATT
>JBCBIK010000167.1:0-3074 GCA_038524545.1 Cyanobacteria bacterium J06623_4
TGAAAGCGGGGTCGGGAGGGAGGTGACGGCCGGTGTAAGTGCGATCGCGCAACGACTCCCAAGAGGTATAGGTATCCGTTTTCTTAGGAATGTCTGTACCCGGAACCACTGGCTCCAGTGTCATCATGCTGTACGGGTTTGGCCGCGTAGGCACCTTGTAAATCGCATTGTTGATCAAAAACTGATTGACCCTACGCTCCAATGCAGGCGCTTTCTGAATCAACGACCAAACGCCCTTAAAGTTTGTCAGGGCAAAGGTTTCGAGCTTGTTTCTAAGACCATCTTTGGAAGTATCTCTAACCATAGTAGTGCCAGAATCATGTACGCACTGCTGTAAACAAAGCTCATGGCAAACAGACAGCTGAAAACTCGCCAAAAAGCGATGAACCAGGGTCAAACCGCCAAGAAGCTTTGTTTAGAGAGCACATTGTTTGAATTTTGACCTCTAATGCCGGAGAGGGAACAAGCTTCTACATATAAATTATGATCGCTGCGATTAGAACTAGAATGCAGAAAAGATGTCGAACGATTAGGTCAGGCGATCAACTGCGCTCCGTAAAAACTGCCGAACAAATTCATCCCGCCGATTCAGCTGATACTGCTGTGTGACGACTGACTGGATGCCACCATCGCCCCAGTTTTGGTCAGCCTGAAAATAGGCCATGAAGCTCTTTCCAGCAATTCGCGTCAGATAGGCTGCGCTGACGCCCTGCAAAAGCTTACTAGCAACAGCGGTTGCCACATTTGCCTGTAACCCCAAAGCCAGCATTTTCATAGCGCCCTTGGCAATGCTGAGTCCGGCCATGGTCTTTGCCAGCGACAGCGCCAAGGCTTTGGCATCTTCTATGCTCACCGTCACACCATAGACTTGGCCAAGTTCTACAACCATCTGCGCATTTACCGCCGCCGTTGCCAGCATGTCTACTACCGGCAGGGGCGTTGCGGCTAACACCCCTGCGCCAATCCACTGATAGCGATCAATAATGGCTTCTGCCTGCTGCTGGCGCTGAGCCCCTAACAATGCCCGCGCTTCCTCGCTGAGCTGTTGAGACTGCAACAGCAAATTACTCGCAATAATGTCATCCCCTTCCCGCTGCAAAATCATCAGTATTCGCTGAGTCAGTGTGGCAATCTCTGGGTCGGGCTGCACCCATTCGCCATCGGGCAGCTGCGCCGCAGAGGGCAAAGCAGAAGCAGGCAAAATATCTTCTGGAGAAAGGAGTCCCTGCGTTCTCTCTCGAAGTCGCTGCATAATCTGTTGCTTTTCTTCGGGCAGATAGCGATCGCCCTTATTAAATACCAGCAGCGATCGCTTTCCCATTCGCATGAGCATCGCCAGCGGCTCATACTCTGCCCGGTGCAAGTCATTATCAATCACAAACAACAACAAGTCTGCCTTCACCGCCAGCGCCCTTGCTTCCTGTGCCCTCGCTTCACCCAAGACACCCGCCTCTAGCAGCCCCGGCGTATCCGTGATCAAAATCTCTCTTTCTGTTGCTAAATCTTCTTCGGAAAGTAGAACTCGGTACTGCGCAGCAGACTCAGTAGTGCCGACAGTTGCGGCGATAGGTGCAGTCATTTCACCTAGCAGGGCATTCACCAGTGCCGTCTTACCGACCGACCCCAGTCCAAAAACAACAATCTCAAACGTTCGCTTTGCCAGTCGCTCGCTCAGCGCCTGAGACCGCACTTCCAGTGCCTGGCGGGCAATCTCATCTTCGATCTGGGCCATCTGCTGCTGCCCTGCTTGTAGGCTCACTGCAGCCGTCTCTTCCAAGCTATCTGGCAGCACAACCCGCCGCCTGCGCCGAGGGCGCAAAAATAGCCAGCCGTAATACATCAGCACGCCCACCGCAGCCAGCAGCGCCAGCACGATCAGACCTATCACCCCTTGTGCTAACAGAGGAGAAACAGCAGCGATCGCACTATACAACTGCCCTAGAGAACTCACCGTCGTCAACAGCAGTCCTAAGCTGAGGAGAAGTGCGATCGCAGCAAGTAAAACGACAGGCCGACGCATAAACTAAACAGGTAAAACAAAACGCTTTGGCTCTTCTACCCTAGCGTCTCCCAAACCCAGCTATTTCATACAGGCCATTTTTGACGGGCCACTTCATACACATCAATTCACGGCCCGCCGCAGAGATCAACACCATTGTTACCTGCCAGATTCTATTCGCTAGACTGTAAACTAAGCCTTAATGCGAACAAAGGTTCTGACATGACGCCGCCAACCGCTGTAACCGGTCAATCTCAAACATTTCCTTCTGCAGCAGAGACTCAAGTCAATAGCATTCAGACTGAACTCCCAGAAAAAGAAGGCCTGGAAAAAGAAGACCTAGAGAAAGTAGGCTCAGAATCAGAAAACGCAGGCTCAAATGATATTATTTGGCCGCCTAGCGACCTCTACAGCGACGAGCCTCCTTTGGAAACCACCCTCCACCTGCAGCAAATGATGCTGCTCCTCAACTGCCTTCATTGGATTTGGCAAGACCGCAGTGACTATTTCGCAGCTGGAAACCTCACGGTCTACTACAGTCCTCAAAAGCGCAAAGACAAAGACTTCCGAGGCCCTGACTTCTTTGTCGTCCTAGATACCCAACCCCATCCTCGCAAAAGCTGGATGGTGTGGGAAGAAGAGGGCAAGTATCCAAACGTCATTGTAGAACTCCTCTCAGACTCAACTGCAAGTGTCGACCGCGGACTCAAAAAACGCCTGTATGCAGAGACCTTTCGCACCCCTGAGTACTTTTGGTTTGATCCAGATAGTCAAGAATTCCAAGGCTTTGCCCTAATCCGAGGTCAGTACCAGCCCATCGAAGCGACCTCACAAGGACACTTATGGAGCGACCAGCTTCAGCTTTTTCTGGGTGTTCACGATGATCAGCTCAGATTTTTTGAACCGGACGGTGGACTAGTCCCTACGCCTGACGAGGCCGCCATTGAGGCGCAGACCAAAGCAGCAGAGGCACAGACCAAAGCAGCAGAGGCACAGACCAAAGCAGCACAAGCCGTAACAGAAGCAGAAGCAGCACAGATAGAAGCCTCAACAGCTAAGGCGGAAGCAGAAGCAG
>JBCBIK010000167.1:3174-11030 GCA_038524545.1 Cyanobacteria bacterium J06623_4
CACAGATAGAAGCCTCAACGGCTAAGGCGGAAGCAGAAGCAGCACAGATAGAAGCCTCAACGGCTAAGGCGGAAGCAGAAGCAGCACAGATAGAAGCTAAGGCAGAAGCAGAGGCAGCGAAAGCAGAAGCCAAGGCAGAAGCAGAGGCAGCGAAAGCAAAAGCAGAGGCGGCAAAAGAGCGCGTTACGGTTGCAGAGCAATCACTCTTCGCAGAACAGTCGCGTTCTACGAAGCTCGCTGAAAAGCTACGCGAGCTAGGAATTAACCCAGACAGCGTCTGAACGCTCCTACCTTTAGGCCTACCACACTACCGCAGTAGGTTCATGGCAGAAACACAGCGCCGACCGCTCAATCAGCAGTAAAGCTCAGAAATACTTTGCCCGTGCTGTCTCCTGTCGTCACCGGCACTGAGCCGCTTTCCGCATTGCTCAGCGCAGCGCTGTATCCATAGCCAGCGTCTACGCCTTGCACGATTCCCTCACCGCCTTCATCGGCAAGCACAGTCCAAAAATTCCGCGTCTCAAAGTCCGGTGCGACAGACATCCAAGCGCGATCGCGTCCTTCATAGTCACCCACGGGCACACCATTAAGCGTCAGCTCATCCCGGTTAGCAATCGTCGCTCCAGCAGCTCCCCCAAAATACACCGTACCGTTGGCATTTCCCGCAATGTCACCAACCCGCATAACGTTTGCCTTTGTATTAGGTAGGCGAGGGAAGCTCATTTGCGCAGTCACCAGCTGGCCATCCGTAGGATGAACGCGAGCATAGTAGGTGAGGTGCGCGGCGCCGCTGTTGTGTAACGAGGAGTATTCGTCAATGCGGGTCAGAAAAGGTCGCGTACGGCCAAACTGTTCATCCTCGGTCATGGGCTGACCACGCCAGCGAAAGATTGTCGCCGTGCCCGCACTCTCTCCCAAGATATAGAGATACCCATCGCGCCCGAGAGTTGTCCGGTAAAGGCGCGTATCGGCGACATTCTGCTTGATGGTATCGGTCGAATCACCAAAGAGCGACCACTGCACCTGCCCAGAAAAATCCAGCGCTTCGAGCTTTGAAATCTGCACTGGATTAGTGCGGTCATTAATATCGGTAAAGGTCGCATTGCGGAAGCTAGTGACGTATACAAACTGACGCCCTCCCCCGCAGCTCAGCACTTCTACATCGGTCACGCTACGGTAGTTTCGCAGCTTTGAAAAAACTTCACTGCCCTCAGCATCGTAGAGGTAAACCGTTTTGCTAGCGATCGCAGCAACATAGCCATCCGGTGCTATGGCCACCCGACTAATGTTTGGCAATCTTTTCTGACTGAGCACCTCACCGCTGGTCGTGTCGAGCTGCAGTAGCTGGTTGCCCGAAGCAACAGCCAACGTTGTCCCCCCATCAAAGGCAATATCGGCAATAGCAGCAGGCACATCGACAGTCTGCTCAATAGTCCCAGTTGCCGGGTCGACCCAGTGCAACGTCGCACCTGAGGGCGCATTTACAGCAGCGATCGCACCCTGCGGCGTCATTACCACATCCACACCCGTCTCACCAGGCAGCGCAATACTCGCTGAAAGGTCAACATTTGTGCGGTAGTCGCCGCTGCGAGAAACGACAGATTCATTCAATTCGCAGACTGAGCCACCATCGTCACTGAGTGCTACCAAAGAGCGCTCGGCAGAGGCACCCCCCGATTGCGATCGCCCGGCGCCACAGGCAAAGACCGACAGCATCATACCGACAGCCACCAAACTGTGGACCGGTCGCCAAGAGAAAACAGCCATGGAAACTACCTAAAAAGAAATCTTATTGATATACAGCTAGTGTCCTAACATCACAGGACACCACCCAGTCGCGTTGCTTAATTTTGGAGAAAAGCCTGAGAAAAGCTTGAGAAAAGCGACAGATGCCCTGAGCAGTCTGGCCACGTCTAATCCATACAGACGCATAGCCAAACAAGTGAAAATACTTAAGTTCCAGTTATAGCCTATCAACCACAGCTTCAGCCGCCGCTGTCTAAAGCTAGGACAATCATTACCGTATAATTGCCGTTGTTAACCCCCTGAGCCGCCATCGGCCACCAGAAAACTGTAAGGAAACTCGACACTATGGGACTTTTTGATCAGGTCATGAAAGCGGTCGCAGACCCTAGTCGCCAGGCTAGCGCAGGCCAGCTCACCCAAATCTTGGGCTCGGCCAAGCAAATCGCCAACGAAAACAATGCAGATGCCGACACCATGCAGCAAGCGATGTCCGTTATCGGTGGCTTCGTGCGCTCTTCGCTCAAAGAAAAGCGCCAGACCGATGGCGAAGCCGCAGCTGAGGCCCTCATTGAAGAAGGATCTGCCAATGGGGCCGCAGTCATTCCCAAGCTGTTTAACTCTGGCCAGCTAAACGACATGGTGTCAGCTGTCACCCAAAAGACCAGCCTAAATACCAATCAGGTTCAGGGAATTTTGCCAATGGTGCTGCCCTTAGTGATGCGATTTCTCAGCTCTGGCAACGCCAAAGCAGGGCTCAGCGCAGCAGGCAATAATCCCATTCTCACCGCGTTTTTAGATGGGGATGGCGACGGCGACATCGACATGGGCGATATGCTCGGCATGGCCAGTAAGTTTATGTAGGTCGCGCTTCTATCTCACTAGATAGATCAGCTCACCAAGTTGAATCGCTGTAGGCGCTCTTGCAAAAGCTGCGGGAGCGCCTTAGTTAGCTCAGATTTCTTAGTGAAGCTCAGCCGGTTGCGGGTAGGCGTGTCGAAGGGGAACTGGCCTGGCAGGTCGGAGCGCTCCATCTGGGCCAAAATGATTTGCTCCGGGCGCTTGCACTGGAGGGCATAGCCCATTTCTACACAGACTTTGGGGCTTGGCACTAGCTGCGGTGGGGTGCCCTCTATGCCCAGGATGGGGGTGCCATCAGCAATGTACAGCAGCGATCGCCTAATCTGCCGCATCAGATTGCTATTGACCTTGACCGCCCCCTGACTGAGCCGGTGAGACTCAACTAGCTTGAGCGGCAGACGGGATTTATTGTTGAACTTTGAAATAAAAGCCTCCAGCGCATCACGCAGCAAATCGCTGGAGTCTGTGAACTCAGTTTGATAGCTCAAGAAGATAGTCGGGTCCAGGTTAGACAGTGAATCTTGCTTGGCGAAATAAATTTCGTGGCTGATGAGGTCAATATTTGCGATCGCATAGACCCCGCTCCCCTCAATATAAAACTCAACCAAATCGCCTTCTAGGTAGCGCTGAAACCAGTCAGCCTGCTTAACCTCCTCAATATCTTCTAAAAAATCGGCCCGGAGAGCAGATTTGAGTAGGCTGTTTTTGGCCAAGCGAAGATCGTGCGATCGCGCCTCTAGGTCACGAATCGGTTCGTAATTGCTGAGATACCAGGCCTTGAGCGCGATAATAGCCATTGCGGAGAACTGTCCTTGCTGTCCTAATCATTTACTCTAATTTATTCCCCGCTAAAAATGGGCTAACTACAGCAAAAGTAATACATTTGAACTATTAAAGCAGGATTTCATATGGCTGATGCAGTGCCGCCAAGGGGCGAAACCGCAGAATTTACCGCAGCACTCACCGGCGCAGGACGTCGTGGCGTCGTGGCTGCAGGCCACGAACAGACAGCAGCGGCAGGGCGAGACATTTTGCAGGCCGGTGGCAACGCTTTCGATGCAGCCGTTGCCGCAGCGCTGGCTTCTTGCGTCGTGGAGCCCACGTTGGCCTCACTGGGCGGCGGTGGCTTTTTGCTGGCTCACACCGCCAGCGGACAAAATAAGCTCTTTGATTTTTTCACCCAGACGCCTGCGCAGCGGCCCAGCCACATTACCCCAGACTTCTTTCCTATCGAGGCTGACTTTGGCGACTCCGTGCAGGAATTTCATATCGGGCTAGCTTCAATGGCCGTACCTGGCATGTTGGCTGGCCTGGTTGCAGTCCACCGGGCCTTGGGCCAGCTGCCCTTTTCGGTAGTTGCTGAACCGGCGATCGCCTATGCCAGAGCAGGCGTCACCATTAGCCCGTTTCAGGGCTACTGCTACCAGCTGCTAGAGCCCATCTTGCTAAATTCTCCAGCCTCCCGGCAGCTGTATGCCCCCCACGGCCAGCTGCTGCAGGCAGGCAGCACCCTGCACATGGCCGACTTTGCCAATACCTTGGAATATCTCACCCAAGGGCCATCTGCCGCAGACCTTTCAAAAGGCCTGAACACCTTTTATGCAGGAGAGATTGCCAGCAGCATCGTGCGCGATTGCCAAGCCAAAGGCGGCTACCTGAATATGGCCGACTTTCAAAACTACCGGGTAATCGAACGGGCGCCGCTAAGCGTGAGCTACCGTGGCACCCAGCTACTCACCAATCCACCGCCGAGCGCGGGCGGGTCGCTCATTGCCTTTTGTCTGGAGCTGCTCGATAGAGTAGACCTAAGCCAAATGACCTTCGGATCAAAAGCGCACCTGACATTACTCTCACAGGCCATGCGCTGGACCAATGTCGCCCGGCGATCGCACCTCGATAGCGCACTCTCTGCTGGCGCTGACACCGACATCGCCAGACAATTTATCGCAGCTGACCTGGTCGACAAATACGCTCGCCCGCTTCAGGAAATGGTCAGCCGGGGCACCAACCGATGGGGCAGCACGACTCATATCAGCGTTATAGATGGATCTGGCAATGCCGCCAGCATCACGACATCAAACGGAGAAGGGGCTTCCTACGTGATTCCTGGCACGCAAATTATGATGAACAACATGCTGGGAGAAGAAGACCTCACCCCCCACGGATTCCATCAGTGGCCACTAGGCCAGCGACTGTCTTCAATGATGGCACCGACCATGGTTCTAAAAGCTGGCAAACCGCAGCTGGTGTTAGGATCGGGAGGGTCCAATCGGATCCGCACGGCAATTTTGCAGGTCATTTCCAACGTTTTAGACTTTGAGATGCCTTTGGCTGAAGCGGTCGAAGCAGCTAGGCTACATTGGGAAAATGGAGTGCTCCATTTAGAGCCGGGCCTGACCGAAGCCCCAGCCGCCTCCGAACAGTTGGGAACCCATGAGGTGGTGCAGTGGCAGCAGCCGAATATGTTTTTCGGTGGGGTACATGCAGTTGGGCTGAGCGATCGCACCTCGTCATCAGACCCAATTACCGGACAGACAGCCGGTGCACATAGAGAAATCGAAGGCGCAGGCGACCCTCGCAGAAGCGGCGCGGTGGCAAAAAGCTAAGCTTACACATCAGGGCAACAACATGAGATTGAGAATGCTGCCTGCCAGGGCGGTAAATTACGCTGTGAACTCTGGCGCACTATTGGAAGGTCAGGCCTTCCTAAAGCTCGCCATTCCGCTCGCTTCCGCTCAGATAGCTCAGTTCGCCGTTAGCTTCGTAGACACCATTATGATGGGTCACTTAGGGACGGCGCAGCTAGCAGCAGGTGGCTTAGCCGCCTCCACTTTTCAGATGGCGCTCACTGTGGTCACCGGGTTTGTAGTGTCTGTTGGGGTGCTCGCGGCAGAAGCCATCGGCGCGACAGAGCAGACTGAAAGAAGACATTCAAAAAGTGTCGCTGCAGATAGCACTGGCAAAGATAAAAGCCGCCTAACAGGACTGGCGCGGCAAGGGCTGTGGATGTGTCTGCTCATATCCGTGCCGTTTACCCTACTGCTGTTGAATATGAGTCCCGTTCTTCGGCTACTTCAGCAGTCCGAGGCCGTGACGATGCTTGCACAGCAATATTTCACTGCGATCGCATTTGGCGTGCTACCGGCGCTGGGCTTTGCCATGCTCAGAGGCTACACATCAGCCTTTTCCCTAGCCAACGTGGTCACGGTGATCGTGATGATTGGAACAGTCTTCAATGTTGCCTGCAACTACGTGCTGGGATTTGGCAAGCTCGGGTTTCCTCGCCTAGCACTCGTGGGGCTAGGCATCGGCAGTGGGCTCAGCCTATGGCTAATGTTTGGGCTATTTATGGTCTACATTTTGCGCCACCCTCAACTGCAGCAATATCGCTTCTGGCGAAACTGGAAGTATCCAAACTGGGCAATACTGCGGCAGCTCTCGCGAGTGGGCGCTCCCATTGCGATCACCTTTTTACTGGAGCTGGGGCTATTTTCAGCGGTGTCCTACGCGGCGGGCAGCTTAGGCACAGACGTCCTAGCAGCCCATCAGATTGCGTTTCAGACGATAGCGCTCATTTTTATGGTGCCGCTAGGGATGTCGCAGGCGGCAGTGGCGAGGGTTGGGTTCTGGTTTGGCAAGGGCGATAGGCGTGGCATGCGTCGGGCGGGGTTAGTAGCCATCGCTTGCACGGTAGGGTTCCTGTCCGTCAGTTCGATTGCACTCTATCTCTTTCGCTTTTCCACGATTGGTCTATTTCTAGACACGCAAGCGCCTGCAAATATAACCGTCGTCAATTTAGCGATGAACCTCCTACTTGTGTCTGTTGCGGTCCAAATTATGGACGGTGTGCAGCGGGTAGCGATGAGCGCGCTGTATGGACTGCAGGACACGGGTGTGCCTATGGTGCTGAGTGCGATCGCCTATTGGGGCATTGGGCTCACGCTCAGCTACTTGCTTTGCTTTTTCGTAGGCTGGGGCGTCGTCGGTCTTTGGATTGGTCAATACACGGGCATTGCCGTTGCAGGAACCATTTTTGTCTGGCGCTTTTTGCAGTTGACCCGACAGCAACACCACGCCTGACTCACTTTACCTGCTGCACTGTCGCCGAGACGTTTACGATTCGGTGAGGTAGGTGTAGCGGTCCATGCCCGCTTTGTAATTATCCATGAGCTTCCGGGCTTCTTCGATGGTGATTTGCCCTTCCTGTAGGGCTTGCTCAGAGCGGCGGCGGATCTGTTCGATCATGTCTTTGGGGCTGTATTGCACCTGCTGGAGCACTTCATCGGTCGTGCTGCCACGGACAACATGCTCAATGGTGTAGCCCTGCTGAGCCTTTGCTTTGGGCGCCAGATGAACATGCACAGTATTGATATTGCCGAATAGATTGTGCAGGTTGCCTAGCGTCTCCTGATAGGACCCGACTAAAAACATAGCGAGATAGTAAGGTTCATCCGCCTTTAGTGGGTGCAGTTCCAGCACATCTTTGGCCCCTTTAGGCCCGATAAACCGGCTGATTTTGCCATCGCTGTCGCAGGTGAGGTCGGCCAAGGTCGCCCGTGCGGTGGGCGCTTCGTTAAGCCGATGAATCGGCATAATCGGGAAGAGCTGACCAATCGCCCAACTGTCGAGGGCTGCCTGAAAAAGAGAGAGATTGAGATAGTAGATAGACGCCATGCTTTTTTCTAGTTGCTCCAGCTCTTCAGGAACATAGTCTTGAGACTGCAGTAAGCAGACGATCTTTTTGCAACAGCCCCAATACAGCCGCTCTACCCGTGCCCGCTCAGTCAGGCTGAGATAGTTGAGATTAAATAGGCTGGCGGCTTCTTTTTTGAACTGAACCGCATCGGTAAAGGCTTCTTGATAATTTTCTGCATTGACCGAGGTGTAAATATCCCACAGCTCTCGGATCAGCTTGTGCTCGCCGTCCTGATAGGGTGCCGGGTCTTCAGGGATGGCTTCACTGGTGCCCAGCACATCAAAAATGAGAACAGACTGATGGGATGCGATCGCCCGCCCACTTTCACTCACCAGCGTCGGCATGGGCACATCCCTGGCAACGCAGGCATCTTTGACATGGGCAACCACATCGTTAGCGTAGTTCTGAGTGCTGTAATTTTTTGAGCCCTGGGAGCTAGTCTTCGAGCCGTCGTAGTCTACACCGAGGCCACCACCCACATCGAGATAGCCCATAGGCGCTCCCAGGCTCACCAGCTCAACGTAAATCTGACAGGCTTCGCGCATTGCTTCCTTGA
>JBCBIK010000168.1:0-10941 GCA_038524545.1 Cyanobacteria bacterium J06623_4
AAGCGACCAATCACAAAGGCAAACTTCATCGTGCTTGTGTGCGTGAAATTGCCTTCAAAAACTGCCATAGGGCTCAACTCAAGAAATTAACAGGACTAAGGTTTTACCAAATAGTTGGGAGTCTATCTGTTAGAGCTCGTTTGTTTAACTGTTAGAGCTGGCCAACTTTAATTGGCCAGACAGGATTAAACGACCAAATAGTTCAGACTACCGACTAAAACAACTAAAATACCCCAAACAATCGAGCCTAGGAAAATCAAGCGCTTAGACTGATCCCAGTTGGTGGGTGATGCATAGGCTACTGGAACGCCTACGATCATGACAAAAGACCAAAGCACCAACAAGAACAGAGTTAGCTGAAAAATAACAGACATGATCTTCGTACTCTCAAAACACTATTTTTAAGGGGGCCAACAAAATTTATAGCTGATGGTCCGACTGTATGTAAGCTATCAAAAATCAGGGCCTTTGCGAAAGCACCTGGATAAAAATAGGCGCAAGAGTATCGCCGAAATGACTTTGCCTGAGATGACTTTGCCTGGGATGACTTTGCTCGAGATGACCTTATGGATTTAGTGCTGTGTCATACAACGGCTGACTTCGATACGCTGGGCGCGGCGGTGGGGGTTACCTATCTGCGTCCAGGTAGCCGAATTGTGCTGGCGGGCGGTGCCCATCCTACGGTGCAGAGATTTTTGTCACTCTGGCGCAATGAGTACTCGCTGATAGAGCGGCGAGCGGTCAATTTTGACCAGGTGAAGTCGCTAACTGTGGTCGATGCTCATCAGCGCGATCGCTTCATTCCCTTGGCCAATTGGCTGCAGCAGGCAGATGCCCAGCATCTGCCGCTCTCCATTTATGACCATCATTCCTCAGTAGGAGACTCTGCTGCTCCGACGCTTGTGTCTGCGCTCTCCGAGGGAACGTTTTCAGACGGGCTGTCTGACTGGTCGGCGCTTTCTCCCGGGGATGTGGTGATAGAAGCGGTGGGTGCGGCCACGACGCTGATTGTAGAACGGCTGCAGCAGCAGCCATCGGATTCGCGGGTTAATCTCTCTGCTGCTGCGGCCACTGTGATGGCGCTGGGTATTCACAGCGACACTGGCTCTCTGACGTTTGAGCAGTCGACGGTGCGAGATGCGGCTGCGCTGACTTGGCTGATGGCTCAGGGAGCCAATCAGCAGATCATTGCTGAGTACCATGAGCCCGGTCTGTCGGGTCAGTTGCAGGCGCTGCTTCCGAAGGCGCTAGGGACGGTTCAGCAAGAGCGCATTGGGGGCCATCAGCTGGGCTGGGTAAGGTTAGAGACGACGGCCTTTGTACCGGGTCTCTCTGGCTTGGCTGAACATTTGATTCGGCTATTGAGACTGGATACGTTTTTGCTGTATGCGCAGTATGGTGCTCATTCTGGCGATACTTCTGATGATGTGAAGGCGGTTTTGATTGGGCGATCGCGTCCTAACGCGCTGTGGCCCAGTAGCCATGTTAATCTGCAGCCAATTTTTGAATCTGTGGGCGGGGGCGGTCACCCGCAGGCGGCTTCAGCAATTCTCCGCGGCAGCGTTTCTGAAGATAGAAGCCATCAAGAAAACGGGCTGGACGTTGCGTTTGATGAGGTATTGACGGCTGTGCGATCGCAAATTCCCACGCCGGTAACCGCGCGAACACTCATGTCGTCGCCAGTACGGACTGTTCTGCCCGATAGCACGGTCGAATCGGCCCGGAAAGTATTGCTGCGCTACGGACACACCGGGCTCTGCGTGGTTGACAGTGAGGGCGCACTGGTCGGAATCGTTTCCCGCCGTGACTTGGATGTTGCGCTGCGCCATGGCTTGGGGCATGCGCCGGTCACTGGCTGCATGACTGCTCAAGTGAAGACCGCGCAGCCAGATACCACTATTTTTGACTTGCATCAGACGATGGTTACCTACGATATTGGCCGCTTGCCGGTGCTGCAGGCCGGTGAGCTAGTGGGTATGGTGACCCGAACGGATTTGCTACGGCAGCTACAGGGACCGCGATCAGCCGCTGGTCACACAGGGGAGTTTGCGGTGCCGCCTGAATCGGAAAGACTTTATCAGTTGCTATGCGATCGCCTGCCGACGATTTGGCCAGCGCTGATGTTGATAGGTGCGATCGCCGACGAAAAAGACTGGTCTCTGTACCTAGTAGGGGGCGCAGTTCGCGATTTGCTGCTGAGCGAGCTGACCGGAGAAGCTTACCCGCTGACGGACATTGACCTAGTGGTAGACGGCGCGGAAGCAGGGGCGGGTGTCTTGCTGGCACAGGCGATTCAGTCGACTTATCCCCAAGTTGAGATTCAAGTACACGGCCAGTTTCAAACCGCCGAATTGAGATGGCCGCAGGCGGCCTCTACTGACACTCCCAGCGGCGACACATCAACACACCCTGCTCCTTTACTGCTAGATATTGCTACTGCGCGCACTGAGTTCTATCCTTATCCGGCGGCTAATCCGGAGGTCGAATCCAGCACAATTCGCCAGGACCTCTATCGTCGGGATTTTACGATCAATGCGATGGCGCTGCGTTTGAATAGCGATCGCAAAGGCGACTTGCTCGACTTTTTTGGAGGATGGATCGACCTGCAGCAGCAAACCGTTCGCGTGCTTCACGCCAATAGCTTTATCGAAGACCCCACCCGTATTTTTCGTGCAGTGCGGTTCGCAGTCCGGTTTGGCTTCGACTTAGATTCGCAAACTGAGCAGTTTATTCGCTACGCGGTCAGAAGCGGCCTGTACGATAGGGCCTTGGCTAGTGGAAATAAAACGCCAGCTTTGCAAGCACGACTCAAAGCTGAGCTGAAATATTTGCTCCAAACGCCCCAATGGGCAGCAACCTTGGTCCAACTCGATCAGCTGGGTGCTCTGAGCTGTCTCCATCGTCAGCTAGCGTTGAGCCCTGAGCTAGAGCGGCAGCTGCGGCGTATGGACCGATGGCTCAATAAGTTTGATGTAGATCAGCCGCGCTGGCTGATGCTCCTACTGCTCATCATTGGGCAACTTCCGCCGATGGAGGCTGCGCAAGTCGCACGCGTTCTGCAGCTAGAGGATGGGGCCATCAACCGAGCCAAAACCCTGCAAGCAAAAGAGCAGCACCTTTTAGGGCAACTTCCCGGGCAAGTTGAGACGGCTCCTAAGCCCAGTCACATCTATCGACTATTTCACCCAGTTGAACGCGCTGATTTGCTACTTATTGCGGATCGTCACCCCTACACACTTGGCCGGTGGATTTGGCAATATGTAGTTCAACTCTCACAGGTTCCACCACTGATAAACGGTGCTACTCTAAAGCGACTTGGCTACAAACCGGGGCCTCAGTTTCGAGAGATCCTCACAGCTGTCCATCAGCTCAGGCTAGATGGTGAGCTAATGAGCGTTAAGGCTGCAGAAGCGTATGTCATGGCTCAGTATCCAAAGGATCTGTAGGTAGAGCAGTGCTCTAGGCGAAGAATCCTCCCGATTTATCTATCTCTATCTGTCTGTTTTTGGTTGTCTTAAACTCCCTCGCGCTCCCAACCATGTCCATATCGCCATTCAAACCTGAAAATCGGCCGTTGGAGCAGCTGCAGACTCTGCTGAAAAGAGGAAAATCGCAGCAAGACCCTTCTCCTCAAGATCAGGCGCTGACTCTCACCCAAGCATTGACCATCACAGCAGGCATGGCAGGCCTAATTGGTTTAATTAGCGGAGGGGTGATGAGATTTTCATTAACTAATTCATCATCTAATGCCCGCTTTCTGAGCCCGCTCCAAACCTTTCCTGCCCTTTCTGACTGGACGCCTGCAGAATCTCAGACTGAACGTTCTCAGCCGACTCAAAATACCGATGCTTCCATTGAGTTTCAGGCCTCACCGGTAGAGACAACCAATTTTGACGCGTTTGCCAATCGCACACCCGGTCAGTCTTCGGTGCCCCCTGCAGATCCTTTGCAGGTGCTGAGCAATGGTCCCCGCCTGAGAGAACCTGTGCCCGAAGACCGTTCGTTTAGAGAAGAGGAAGCGTTTCAAGATGGCTTTCGAGACGATTTTCAAGGCGATTTTCAAGGCGATTTTCAAGGTGACTGGCAGGACGACTTCTCTGATGACTTTTTAGAAGACTCCTCCTTCGAAGAGGACGCGGCCATCAGACGGGCCAATGATGATCCGGCCAATTATTTTGATGACGCCTACTCTGAGCCTTTTATCGATGGGGGAAGTACGGACATCTACAATGAGATGCCCGCCGCGTTTGGGCTGGAGCGACCTAACTTAGAAAACTACTCAGAGCCCTCCTCAGAAGACTGGTGAACTCGGTGAGTGTCCCGTTTGCGACTTTGGGTTGGTAATCCTAGGTACAGTCTCTATCCCTTTCGTCTGAAACAATGATGAGGCGCCTATAAATCTGCTAGAACGGCTCAAGGGTGTTTATAATTGCAGGTACGAATGCCTAGAAAATTTATGAATAATCCAATGCTGCAAGCATTTTTTGTGGGGAGAGCTTTAGCAGCTGCCGTCAGTGAAAGAGCTGAAAATCTGCTTAGCGATGGCCTTAGCCAGCTCGGAAAGTTTGACGCCGAACAGCGTGAATATTTTCGCCAATTTACCGAAGAGGTCATGGCAAGGGCCGAGCAGGAGCGTGCGGCAGCCGGTGCTACTCAGCCCGCAGGAACAGGCGTCGCTCAGCCTGCCGCTGGCGGTACTGAGACCGAAGACCTGCAAGCGGTGATTGACAATTTGAGAGCAGAAATTGCTCAGGTGCGCGCTTCCATACAGCAGTACAAGCAAGATGCTTAGCATCTAGCGTGTTCCGGTTGAGACAGGCTCAAAGTGCTGATGAATTTTTGTTATGGCGCTCTGTCTCAGTTTTAACAAAGCCTTTTTTTTAAACTTTTTTTAGCCTAGGAAAACTGAGTGTCTGCTGTTTCCAAAGAAAGTGAATTTTCTCCATCGATAGATCCACAGGTGACTGCGGCTTCACCGGGAGACGGTTTGAGCTACCCAAAAAACGGACACTCCGAGCAGCCTGTCGAGCGTCCTGCACTCAGCGACAATGGCCATATCGGAGCGGGTGCACCTGAGATTGAGGTGGATGCCGCTACGGGCGTACATGCAAATGAAGGCATCAATCATAGCAATGGGAAGGCTAGTCATGGAAAGATGGCCAGCCGCATTAAAGCTGATGGTACGAACGGGCACCGACATTCTCTGGAGGCTGAGACGGGTTCTTCTGGTCTTCCGCCAGTGCCTCCAAGTGCAAATGGGCGAAGTCGTGGTGCGATCGCTGACGATAACGCATCACCTTTAAAGGTAGCTTCTGGACACTCGCAGGATATTGCTATCGGGATTACCGGAGACCCTCATCGGGTTGGGATTGCTGTCGAGCAGCAGCTGCGATCGCCCACTCAGCAATCTAAAGATCCAACTAAAGATCCAACCAAAGACCTCGACTCTCGACTCTCTAGTGACTACAGCGGAAGCACCTACAAAGACGGTGACTATCGCTGGAATCGCGGTACCTATTCGCGTCCTCAGCGCTTTATTGATATTTGGTCGTTTGTGCTGAAGCTGCTGGCCAAGCGCTGGCTGTATGGCAAGGCATGGAGCTACGGCGGCCCCCTCACGCCCGAAAAACAAACGCAACGACGCAAAGAAATCGCCGTATGGCTTAGGGAAACCTGCCTCAGCCTGGGACCTACTTTTATCAAGATCGGTCAGCTGTTCTCGACGCGAGCCGATCTGTTTCCGATTGAGTATGTAGAAGAGCTATCGAAGCTGCAGGACCGGGTGCCTGCCTTTAGCTACGAGCAGGTGAAGGCCACGATTGAGAAAGATTTTGGCCGTCCTTTATCTGAACTGTACAGGAGCTTTGACCCGGTACCCATCGCAGCGGCTAGCTTGGGCCAGGTACACTGCGCTCAGCTGTTTTCCGGCGAAGAAGTCGTTGTTAAAATTCAGCGACCTGGGCTGTCTCGGCTGTTTGCCATCGACCTTTCTATCCTGAAAGGTATCGCGCAGTACTTTCAAAACCATCCTGAGTGGGGCAAAGGTCGCGACTGGATGGGCATTTATGCAGAGTGCTGTCGGTTGCTATGGCTAGAGATAGACTTTCTCCACGAGGGCCGCAACGGAGACAAGTTTCGCCGTAATTTTCGCGCGGTGGACTGGGTGAAAGTGCCTCGGGTTTACTGGCGCTACACTACGCCTCGGGTGCTGACGTTGGAGTACATGCCGGGCATCAAGATCAGCCATTATGAAGCGTTGGAGTCGGCAGGGTTAGACCGTAAGCGACTGGCGAAGTTAGGCGCTGAGGCCTACTTGCGCCAGCTTTTGACAGATGGTTTTTTCCACGCGGATCCCCATCCGGGCAATATTGCCGTCGATCCAGATGGGACGCTGATTTTTTATGACTTCGGTATGATGGGTCAGATTCAGCCGGTGACGCGCTCTCGGCTGATGGATACGTTTGTCGGGATTGCTCAGCGAGATGCTAGCCAGGTGATGAAGTCGCTGGTGGCGCTGGGTGCCCTTGCTGAGATCGATGACATGGGGCCGGTGCGTCGCTCCATTCAATACATCTTGGACAACATGATGGATAAGCCGTTTGAGGAGCAGTCGGTGACTGCTATCAGCGATGACCTCTACGCGGTTGCCTACGATCAGCCTTTCCGATTTCCAGCGACCTTCACTTTTGTGATGCGGGCTTTTTCTACCCTGGAAGGGGTTGGCAAAGGGCTAGATCCAGAATTTAATTTTATGGAAGCAGCTAAACCATACGCGACAGAACTTATGACTAACGGGATGCCGGGTGATTCTAATACGGGTCTGTTGGGTGAAATCAGCAGGCAGGCCGCGCAGGTGGGCACCTCTGCCCTCAGCTTGCCGAGGCGAATTGAAGACACGTTAGACCGGTTGGACAGAGGCGATATTCGGGTGAGGGTGCGCTCTGTGGAGAGCGATCGCATTCTCAGACGCAACAGTAATTTATCCCTGGCCAATAGCTATACTCTGCTCGTGGGCACCTTTACACTATCGGCTACACTGTTGCTGGTTTTTGAGTTTATCTGGCCTGCTGTGGTCATGGGCGTCATCGCCACCATCTCGGGGATTGCGCTGGTGCGTTTGCTCATGCGAATCGCAAAAGCAGATAGGATGCCGTAGCCACGCTGGTCATCGATAGCCACAACCTCCCATCGATGCGCATCCGCTTCTGCTTCAGACGATACTATGGACCACTCCTTGACGGGTTTAACCTTTGCAGGCCTAACCGATGTAGGCCTACAACGCGCTGCCAATCAAGATAGCTATTATCTGTCGCCACAGGGCGATCTTTTTATTGTGGCTGACGGCATGGGAGGGCATGTTGGCGGTCAGGAAGCGAGTCGTCTTGCGACCCTCGCAATAAAAGACTACGTCGTAGCGCATAGAGCAGAGGATATTTCTTCTGGTGCTTTGCTAGAGCAGGCCGTTTTGGCAGCCAATGAAGTGGTGCTCTCTGAGCAGCGTCAGCATCCTGAGCGGGCCGATATGGGCACTACTGTAGTGGTCGTGATGTGGCGCGACGAAGCATTTTGGTGTGCCCATGTGGGCGATTCGCGGCTGTATCTGCTACGAGAGAGCGGCTTTATTCAGATCACGCAGGATCATACCTGGGTGGCCCAAGCGCTGCGTGCCGGAGATCTCTCACCAGAGCAGATAGCGCATCATCCTTGGCGGCATGTGCTGTCGCAGTGCATTGGTAGAGAGGATCTCATTGAGGTTGAGACGCAGCGACTGAAGACGGAGCCGGGCGATCGCCTGCTGCTCTGTAGCGATGGCCTCACTGAGGAGCTTTCGAACGACGCCATCATCAACTATCTGCAGTCGGCCCAGACCTGTGAAGGGGCCGTCGCTGCTCTGATTGCCGCTGCCAAGGCGCAGGGCGGACGAGACAACATTACCGCCGTCGCCCTGGCGATTCCAGAATTTCCAACCATCGTGCCTGACTATCTTTAGGTATCTGGTAGGCATCTGTCTGTGGAGGATCTTTCAGTTTTAGAGATCTTCTTACGACGGAGGCCGATGCTCAAAAGGGGTGATACTGTTTAAGGACAACAGCCCTACTTTTTCAGTGACGAGCATTTTAGCGGAGCGATTTTATGTTTAAGCGTGCGCTCATTTGTACAGATTTTTCAGACAGCCTTCAGCGACTAGCCAATTTTGTTCCAGATTTGGCAAAAGGTGGCCTCACCCATTTGGTGTTTTTTCACAATGTTCCGCTGATGACCTCTCGGGAAATTCCCTGTGTCGATGAAGAAAAAGTGAGTGAAGCTCGTGAGCTGCTGTCTGCTGCTGAGGCGAACGCACCGGAGGGGGCCACCGTAGAGATTGAAGTGGCTTCGGGCCGGGCTTCTGAAAACATTGTCAGAGCGGTTAAAAAGCACGAACCAGATATTATTTTTTCCGGCATGCCGACCCGCTCAGCGCTCAATGAGCAGCTGTTTGGGAGTACGACAAAGACTCTGGCTGAAAAGGTCGACGTGCCCATTTTGATCATGCGGCCGCAGCTGGTCTCTACGTTCCGTGAGGCGGAGCTGGCCCAGCGCTGTCAACACTTATTCGAGTATCTATTGATTCCTTACGATGACAGCTCAAGTTCTAAGAAGCTGATTGGCGATGTCAAAGCTCAGCTGGAGTCGGACCCTGCGGGCGCCTTAGAAACTTGCCGACTGGTGTGGGTGATTGACGATGGGGGGCGGCTGGCTAGCAACAATCCTGCTGAAGAAGCGCAGGCCAAGCTAGATGCGGTCAAAGCTGAGCTAGATGGCCTCGGCACCGAGATCAGAACTGAGGTGCGGACCGGCAATCCACTAGAAGAAGTGCTAAAGGCGGGTGAAGTACATGATATTAGTGCGATCGCTGTCTGTAGCGGTAAGAGTAAAGGCCTGCTGAAGCTAACGGTACCTAGCTTTACAAACGCCGTCTTAAGAGCATCTTGGCACCCTGTTATCCATTTCCCACGTCAAAAATAGGGCTAATTTGCCATCAAAAACCCATAGAGATATCAAAAGCCCATAGAGGCATCCATACCTGGCTGAGCATCTGAATGCATTGCTTCAAAATTCATCAGAATCTTCGGCTTTAAGTTGTTTTCAAGCTCTCGCTTGAGCAGTTCTTTACTTTCTTGCGGGCTGCCAATCGCTGGAAAATTTCGCGCGTTCATGGTCCACTCCTGCAGCAGCTTAATCTGGCTGGCTGCAATGTTGAGTGTTTTCACATGTAGGCACTTGTGAGGTGCTTCTTTGGCAAAGAACAGAATTCTATACTTGCGGCTGTTTGCCAGCTGCCAGAGAATCGCCTGGGCATTTCCCGCTTTGAGGTCTAGGTAGCAAGGCAGCCAGCGTGGCCCCTCTACCTTGTTGTAAAAGGCGGTGAGCCAGAGCACCATGGGGTGGGGGGCCATTGTGCACATGAAGTTGTTGTAGCGCGTATTGCGAATGCGCTGCTTGATTTCGACTGTGGGCATCATCGCCCAGAGCGTCGGAAAAGTTTCATTCCCCTGGGTGACCAGGTGGGGAAAGACGATTTGAGCGATGGGCTTGTCTGCTGGCCAGCTCTGGGAGAGATAAAGCCGATCAGTAGGGTCGCTTTCTTCAGCGGGGAGGGGGCTGCTTTCTGCCGGGGCGGCTGGCTTAGGCGAATTGACAACGGGCAGCTTGGAGAGGGTTGTGTTGATGCGCTGTGAAATTTGAAAGCCGGAGCCAAAGCGCTTTTCTAGAGGCTTAATTGCATCGATAATTGCGTCGATGCTGCCGGGCCGATCTTCCCTTTGCTTTGCTAGGCAGGCCATCACCACATTGTCGAGCGCCTTGGGAATGTCAAATTCGGTCAGGGATTTGGGCTGAGCGAGGCGATGTACTTTGTACCAGCTGCCAAACGTGTTGTTGGCAGGCTTGACGGGCAGCGTACCTGAGAGCATTTGGTACATCATGACGCCCAGGCTATAGATGTCTGAGCGGCTGTCGAGTTCTCTGCCTTCCATTTGTTCGGGGGAGGCGTAGGCCAGCGTGCCCATGAAGGTGCTGGTCTGTTCGCTGCCTGCCTGCAGCAGCTTGGCAATGCCAAAGTCCAAGATTTTGACCAGCTCGCCCATGGAGGGATCTGACGTCACCAAAATATTGCTGGGTTTGATATCCCGGTGGATGATCGGGACGACTTCGCCTTTTACAAGGATGCCGTTGTGGGCGGTTCTGAGCCCTAGTAAGACCTGGCGCACCAGTCCTAAGAATCGGGGCACCGGCAGCGGCTGCTTTTGAACAATTTGGCCAACGTTGTCGCCCTGGAGATATTCCATCACGTAGAACGGAATTTCGTCTTCGTTGACGCCATAGTCAGTGACGCGAACGACATGCATGCTTTTTTGCCCGAGCTGAGCGCAGGTCATGGCCTCGCGAAAGAAGCGCTCTCGCATGTTTTCATTCAGCAGCGTTTGGGAGAGAAACTTTACAGCAACGGGGACGCCGCCGAGCAGTGAGTCACCGGCTAGATACACCTTTCCCATGGAGCCCTGACCAATGGACTCTATCAGCTCGTATCGATTGGAAATTTTGCGACCAGTATTGGGGTCTGTCATGGTGACTGGCGAACGATTTCCGCCTCCATAGTGCTGGTCAGGTAGTGTCCAGACATAACGCCACAGGAGAAGTGATAGCGGTCGGGCGTGAGCTGATAAAGGGTTTCAAATCCGGTCTGGCGCTGTTTGTTGTTCACGCCCCAATAGCGCTGAACAATCGATTCTGGCGCGATCCAGCCTTCGCCCTCTGCCTGGCCAAGCTGACTGTGCTGCAGCACAAATGTGTACTGCCGCTCTTGGCTGGTCATCCGACCGCGAAACTGCAGCACGATTTCTTCGTGTTCGTCGGTGGGAAAAGAGAGCTTGGTGGCAATGACAAAGCAGTCTGCTTTTT
>JBCBIK010000169.1:0-10898 GCA_038524545.1 Cyanobacteria bacterium J06623_4
AAGGCCCTTTATTGATTAGTTATCTAGATTAAATACTTATTAAGACATAAGCATCACAAAATGACCGACAGCCCCTCAAATGTCCGCTAAAACCTTTACATTTCGTTATTACAAGATTTTTGTGAAGTGTCGATGAATCTTTTTTGATCGGGGAGCTCGAAAAACTGCGGAGTTTTGTTCAGATTTGTTCGTGTAGATTAGCCATTGTTCATTTAATTTTTCATTCAGAGGTAAAGCGCTTCAGTTAGTGCAGCAAGTCAGCAGCGTAGTCAGCAACGCGGTTGTTGAGCTGATTTGTTGTGATGTGGCCAGTTATGTTTTTGCTATCTAGTGATTCATTAAAGCAACAGCTTGCAAACAGTTTGACGGTTGCTGTTCTTCTTTCTGGCGCTGCGACATCAGCAGCCAGTGCGCAATCTGTTCTTCCATCTGTTGAAACAAAAGCTGACGAGTCCGGCGAGGTCGTTTCTGCTGACCAAGAGGCAGCTACTGAGCTTCTCTCAGAGCCTAAGTCTTCTCAAAGTTCCGAGGTTGAATCTGCGGGCTCTATCCCGTCTGCATCTGAGATTGCACCTGAGCTGGGTGATGATGTCATGGTGTATCCCCATGAGATTGACGGCAGACAGGCTGCAACGCTCTATGTGAAGGATATTCCGGTACTGACATTTATCGGTACGGAGATTCACACCCTTTCTAACCGCAATGATGCGATCGCCCTTGCAACCGCCGATCCGGTTGCCGAACTGCAATCCGGTTCAGCGACGGCAGGCGACATCCTAGACGAGGCATCAGAAAATGACCCTGTGCTAAGAGCCACGAATTTGGGCCGTCAGCTGAGCGATGGGCAAATTGACGCTTCAACGCTGTCGGTGCGCTGGCACGAAGAGACGGACGGCTACATTGTCACGCTGGCAGATGAGGATCTCATCGCGCTCGACAGTCGTACGGTGCTTGCCGACACTACCGAAGATGCTGCAGAAGATGCCCTGCAGGTAACCAATCGTCTGAGAAGGCTGCTGGGTGGTGCTGAGCCTGTTTCTGAGATTGAAGGTCTGCCCGAACCTGAACCTGTAGTCGAAGCGGCTCCTGCTCAAACGGTCGCTATCGTATCGAGCAATGTGGGGGGCGCCTCCTGGTATGGCCCTGGCTTCCACGGTAGAACGAGTGCAAATGGTGAAATTTTCAACCAGTATGCGCTGACCGCCGCCCACCGTACGCTGCCATTTGGCACCCGCGTATTGGTCACAAACCTGTACAACGGACGTCAGGTCACGGTGAGAATCAACGACCGTGGCCCCTACGCAGGAAATAGAATTATTGACCTTTCTGCTGCTGCCGCTGCAGAAATCGGTTTGATTGATTCTGGCGTGGGTACCGTTCAGCTAGATGTGCTGGCGTACTAGGCTTGCCTGATCTAGTCGTCAACAATTGGATAGACTAAATGGTCAATGTCCTGATTTGCCAGGGCATTGACTGTTTGTTTTATGAGGAGTGAGGCCAGTGTGAGCTGGCAATATTCGATGCTTCGACTGTAAAAAGCGTTCGATCTATTAAGCGGACTGCGCTAAATTTGTGGTGGCAGAAAAATCACGGAATGGTTTGAAGGGAAGACGTTGTGCGGCTTTTCAATACGATTGCTGAGCTGCGTGACTACCTCAGCGGCTATCGGTGCCAGAGCATTGGCTTGGTGCCTACGATGGGCGCTTTACACGCGGGGCACTTGAGTCTGATTGAGCGATCGCGCCAGTGGGACAACATTGTCGTCGTTAGTATTTTTGTCAATCCGCTGCAGTTTGGTCCTGGCGAAGACCTTGACCGCTATCCGAGGCCCGAACAGGCCGACCAGGCGCTTTGTGAGGCTGCGGGGGTAGACGCTATTTTTATGCCGTCGCCGATGGATCTATACGGTTCTTCCACGCCGGATTTGTCGAGGGTTACTCAGGTTGTTCCGCCTAAGGCAATGACGCAGACCCTCTGTGGTCTATCTCGTCCGACGCATTTTCAAGGAGTGGCAACGGTGGTGGCCAAGCTACTAAACATCGTGCAGCCAACCCGTGCCTACTTCGGCCAAAAAGACGCTCAGCAGGTTGCCATCCTAAAAAGGCTTAAGCAAGATTTAAACCTGCCCGGAAAAATTCAAGTTTGTCCGATTGTCAGAGCGCCAGATGGTTTGGCACTCAGCTCTCGAAATCGCTACCTGTCGGCGGCTGAAAGGCAGCAGGCGAGCGCGCTTCATCGCAGTTTGAAAGCTGCTCAAGCGGCTTTTGTAAGGGGAGAAAGAAGGCGAAATGTGTTGATTGCGATCACTCAAAATGTTCTGAACAGTGAATCTATGATCGATATCGATTATTTAGCCTTGGTTCATCCTGATACACTGGAGCCTTTGCAAGAAGTTGATACCCGAGGAATGATGGCAGTAGCGGCATATGTAGGTTCTACAGAAAGTTCAAAAGAGCAAAAGACTCGGCTGATCGACAACATGGTGCTTACAGACCGGGCGCCGATCATTGCCATCGATGGGCCTGCCGGTGCGGGTAAATCCACAGTGGCCCGTCAGATTGCCCACCGGTTGGGGCTGCTGTATTTGGATACGGGCGCTATGTACCGCGCCCTGACCTGGTTTGTGCTGCACAAGGGCGTAACGCCTAGCGATGAAGCCGCCGTTGCCCAGCTATTGCCCCACTGCCAGATTCAGCTGGTTGCCAATGTCCAGAACGACCAGCCTCAGCCGCCGAGAGTATTTGTCAATGGAGAAGAGGTGACCCAAGCGATTCGCACGGCGACCGTGACGGCGACCGTTTCGACCGTGGCTGCTCAAGCTGCTGTCCGCACCAAGCTAGTGGAGCAACAGCAGCAGTACGGCATGAAAGGAGGGCTAATTGCCGATGGCCGTGACATTGGCACCCAGGTATTTCCCAATGCGGAGCTAAAAATTTATCTGACGGCATCGGTCACAGAGCGGGCTCACCGGCGCTACCGCGACCTGCAGAGTGCCCAGCAGCCCCTGCCTTCAATGGATGAACTGGCCCAGGCGATTGCCGAGCGCGATCGCAAAGACAGTACCCGTGAAGTTTCACCACTGCGCAAGGCCGCAGATGCGATAGAAATCGTCACCGACGACCTCAGCGCTGACGAAGTCATCGACAAAATATCTGGACTTTACAGACAGCTGACTGCTTGAGGATGGACTGCTTGAGGATGGACTGCTTGAGGATAATAGATCGCGACGGTGACAAGACCCGACGATGACCACAAAGGACGCTCAGCGCCGCGCATTGCTCAAGGCCAGACAGGCCATGCCAGCGCGCATTCGGCAGGAAAAGTCTCTCAGCATTTGCCAGCACCTACAAAATTGGCCAGCGTTTCAGAAATCCAAGTTGACACTGGCCTACTGTAGTTTTAATGGCGAGCCGGATTTAGCGCCTTTGCTCGCGCAGCAGCGTAGCTGGGGTCTGCCCCGCTGCGAAGGGAAGTCGCTGCTGTGGCATCGCTGGTTTCCCACGAGCCAGTGGCCGCTACGTACTGGCACCTATGGCATTGTGGAGCCCGATCCAAATTCTCCGCAGGTGGAGCCGCACAAAGTCGATCTCATCTTGGTGCCTTGTGTGGCCTGCGATGTGAATGGCTACCGGCTGGGTTATGGAGGCGGATTTTATGACCGTATGTTAAGCGATCGCACCTGGGCCGACAAGCTCACCATCGGCATCGTGTTTGAATATGCCAGACTCCCCCAGATACCGCGGGATGACTGGGACGTTCCCCTAGGCGGTATCTGCACAGAGAGCGGGCTTTTCTTTCGCCGGTAAGAGACATAAGCTCAGTCTTTCTATGCTCAGTCTTTCCAGAGATTAATGCCACCGAGCAGACCCAACATATTAGAGACAAGGGTCACATTTTCTGGCAGGTCTACGTCTATTTGCTTGGCTTCGCCGCCGCCAATGTAGAGTTGGTCGTAGTTCAGCGTTCGGGAGAGTGAGTCAATCGCTTTCAGCAGCCGAGCATTCCAGGTTTTGTGACCCACTTTTTTGAGAGCGGCTCGGCCAAGCTGCTCCTCATAGGTTTGGCCTTTGCGAAATCTGTGGTGGGCCAGCTCCAGGTTGGGCACCAGATGGCCATCGGTAAAGAGCGCGGTGCCAAATCCGGTCCCTAGCGTGATCACCAGCTCTACGCCCCGGCCTGAGATTGCGCCCATGCCCTGTAGGTCTGCGTCGTTGGCAACACGAACGGGCTTGTCCAATCTTTCAGAGAGCTGGCTCGCCAAATCGTAGCCCTGCCAGTTCGGGTGCAGGTTCACTGCTGTGTACACCACGCCATGACGCACGACGCCTGGAAAGCCTACCGAGATGCGGTCGAAGTCATTTTGCTGTGTAGCTAGCTGCTCCAGAATGTCCATGACGGCTGATGGTGTTGCCGGTTTTGGTGTTTTGATGCGATCGCGATCGCCCAAAGGTTTACCCTGCGCATTCAGCAAAAGCGCCTTCACACCGCTGCCACCAATATCTATAGCGAGTGTCTTCACTGGCTTCAGCTGCCTTTGGTTGTGGACTAAGTCATGTGCTGCGTCATGGACTGATGCTACGCCAGAGGCCGCTAGTTTATCCGCGCTATCAGTATTTACCGATGTTGTCGATGGGCTTGCCTCTGCCTTGGTGGGTTGTCCCTCAGGGGTGTCGGCTTTACGTTTGCTCGGGGTCTCTACCTTTGTAGATTGCATTGCGTTTAGTGGCTCCTCAGTCAGCGAAAGGGTTCGTCAGAAGACTTGTTAGATTCGCGTAGTTCTACAAGACTTTAGTGCCAAAAAAATCACAAAGTCGGGCTTTTGTTACAAATATCTATGTGTCCTTCTAATCTTTATGAATGCCTTATTCATTAGTGCGTTTTAGTGCGTTTCGTGATGAGTGCGTTATTCGGAAGGGCGCAATCCTTGAAACCGATACAGCTCTTCGAAGACTTGCACCCAGCCTTCTACCACAGAGTCTAAAATGGCCTCCCCCTTGTCTGATGTCGCGGCTGTGGCATCGCCGATTACACCGCTACGGCTCAAGTCTTCCATGATCCAGGCGGTAGGGAGCTTTCCTTCTAAGCTCAGCAGGCTATCGGGCGAGAAGTTGTCTGGCTTTTCACAGACGGCCCGCGTCATGTCTACCTGATCGGGCAAGAGCGAAAGCATGACACTCGTTTCGATATCTCCGGCGTGAATGCCGTTGTCGTATTCTGTCTGACCGACGATGCGACTGACTTGGTGGGGCGCACCCCATACGAACAGCGGAAACACCATAAGATCGCCATATTGCCGGTGCAGGTCGCGGGCCACAATGTCTAAAACTTGCGGCTGACCGCCATGGGCATTGACAAAAATTAGCTTACGAAAGCCCGCTTGGTAGATGCTGTGTCCTAGTTCGGTGAGAACGGCCATCAGCGTTTGGGCCGATAGGGTCACCGTTCCTGGAAACTGACTGTGCTCGTTAGACTTGCCGTAGCACAGCGGGGGTAAGCCATAGGCGGGGATGTCGCTCTTGAGCCGCGAGAGGGCACGTCCGACCACAGCAGTTGCGATCGCTGTATCAACAATCAGCGGCAGATGAGGCCCATGCTGCTCTACAGCACCGATAGGCTGAATGATAAGCGTATTGGCTTTGTCGGGTAGATCTTGCACCTGAGTCCAACTTAGATACGGAAAGAAACGATCGGGTGGAATGTCACAATTCATACAGGGATAGCTAGCTAGCCGTAGAATGAGGGGGAATAAGGCAACTATATTGAGAAATCAAAGCCAGTAAGTGTGTCACAAACTGGAACATCTATTAACATGGTGAAATATGGCAGAATTTACATTCTTACATCTCTTGCATGTGGCCGTTGTCAGAAGCTGAGCCTCTCTACGGTTTACTTCTACAGGCTCTAGCCTGCTATTGTCAGGTTTTGAAAAGCTCTGTTGCAAAGTGACTGCGCGGAGTGAGCCGTCACCCGTAATGTTTGGATAAAGTACGTGAGCATATTTTTGCTCATTTGTGTATGCTTTATTGACAGCTGCCTGTAGCTATTGCCTTCTACCATCTCAGACTTCATATCAGTAGTCTTTATTCGTTCCTCGTCTTTATCAATTTATTGCTGCTGCACCTCTAAATGAAAAACTCTGCCAGTGCTCTAAGCCTGCTAAAACGTTGCTCGCTTGCTGCTGTAGCTTTTGTGGTGCCGGTGACGGTTACAGGTATCGTCCCGAGCGTTACGCAACCTGCGGCTGCTTCTGGTTTTCAAGACAGTCCTAAAACGGTCTTAGATGAAGCTTGGCAACTGGTCTATCAAGAATATGTAGATGCCAACTTCAACCGGGTCGATTGGTTGGGGGTGCGGCAAACGCTGCTGAGCGGTGAATATACCACCCGCGATGCGGCTTACGGTGAGCTTCGCCGAGTTTTGCGCCGACTAGAAGATCCCTACACCCGTTTTCTAAATCCGGCTCAGTACGCAGCGCTGACAGAGCAGACTTCAGGCGAGGTTACAGGCGTTGGCATCCGTCTGCAATCGCAGGATAGAGGGTTGATCGTCCGCAGCGTACTGGCCAATTCTCCAGCGGAGCGCATGGGCGTTGAGCCAGGGGATCAAATTCTAATTATTGACGGTCGCTCTAGTCGAAACCTCAGCGTAGAGAATGCATCGCAACTGATTCGCGGCGAGAGCGGTAGCCAAGTTTCTATTACCGTCCGCCGTCAGGACAGCAGCGAAGAGACGCTGATTTTGACGCGTGAAGTGGTTTCGGTGCCTACTGTGAGCTTCGATTTGCAGCGAGAGAACGGTGTTGCCGTAGGCTACATTCGCTTAGATGAATTTAGCGCCCATGCCGCAGAGCAGATGCGCGCGGCCATCGATACGCTGACTGAACAGGGCGCAGAAGCCTTCGTATTGGATTTGCGGGGTAATCCTGGCGGGTTGCTGCAGGCTAGTATTGACATTAGCCGGATGTGGCTACCGCGCGGGAGCATTGTGCGGACAGTTGACCGGGATGGCCACAGTGACGAAATTACAGCCAATCGTACGGCTGTCACTGACTTGCCGATGGCTGTTCTGGTCAACGGTCAGTCGGCAAGTTCTAGCGAAATTGTAACGGGTGCCCTCGGTGATAATGACCGCGCAGTGGTGGTAGGCAATCCGACATTTGGGAAGGCACTTGTGCAGAGTTTGCATGGCCTTTCTGACGGCTCTGGGATCGCAGTTACCGTCGCTCACTACTACACACCAGACGGCACAGATATCAGTACCCGAGGCATCACACCCGATATCAATGTCACGCTCACCACGCAGCAGCAGCGTGCCCTAGAGACCAACCCATCGCTACGCGGGACTAGCGCTGATCCGCAGTTTATCCGGGCGGTGGCAGCTATTGAGCCGGAAGTCCTCGCGAGGCGCGAGGGACCTGCCCCTGTGTTTGCATCTCCTGTGATGTCTCCTCAGCTACCCAGTCAGCTTGGCCGCATAGAGCCGTAGACGCATAGAGCTGTAGTGCATAGAGCAATAGGTATGTGGTGCTAGTTGTGCCGGGTGAAGACGTAGATTCGCTGAGTGTCTAACTGTTGACAGATATCACTGGGCATAACGCCGCCTTCTCGGCTGCCTGCTCGGGTGGGTGTCCAAGAGAGAATTTGTCGGTCGAGTCTGACCTGTAGCTGGGTGAAAGGATCAGTACCGGTTGAGATAAGGAATTCTAGCTGCTCAATAGATGGCCAGGTGATGAGTTCATCGAGTAGGGCTGCGATCGCTTTTACATAGGGGTGCGTACATTCTTTGTACCAGCGGTCATCTGCTAGCTCTGGCTGGTCTAGACCGAGATGCACAATCAGTGGCATCTGGCCAAAAACGGCGACGGCGATAGAGCGAGCCTCTTCTTGCAAAAGTAGACCGTGCTTTTGAGCGAGGTGACGCAGCTTTTCGAGCTGTTCGTAGCGAGCTGTAACGGCGGAGCGAGAATCTTGAGTGAGGTCGTTGGGCGCTCTCCACTGGAGCGCGACGGTCACTAGATAGGTTTGCAGCAAGAAGTGACCCAGCTTTTTTGCTTTGGTCGCCAGATAGTCTGCGTTGTACGTCGTCGCTTCTATCAGTAGCGGTACACGATCTACCATTTCCAGCCCGTAGCCCTTGAGCCCAGCAATTTTGCGTGGATTGTTCGTAATCAGTCGAAACTGATTGACGCCCAAGTCCATGAGAATCTGCGCGCCCATCCCATAGTTGCGCTGGTCTACCGGCAGGCCCAAGCGTTCATTGGCTTCGACCGTATCGAGCCCCATATCCTGAAGCGAATAGGCCTTTAACTTATTGACCAGCCCAATGCCTCTGCCTTCTTGGCGCAGATAGACCACGACGCCTTTGCCCGCGTTCTCAATCATTTTTAGGGTTGCCTGTAGCTGCATTCTGCAGTCGCATCGGAGCGATCCCAGTGCGTCGCCAGTCAAGCACTCCGAGTGCATCCGCACCATGACAGGTTCATCTTTGAAGGTGGCAGGATCGCCTTTTACTAGGGCGATATGTTCGGACCCATCGAGCTGATTTCGGTAGGCATACACTTGAAAATCGCCAAATTTTGAAGGTAGGGCCGCAACGGCTTCTCGCTTTACAAACCGCTCGTGCTTTAGCCGGTAGCTAATCAGATCGGCAATGCTGATGAGCTTCATTTGGTGACGCTTTGCGTAGCCGACGAGGTCGGGTAGGCGGGCCATCGACCCATCCGGATTGGAGATTTCGCAGATGACACCTGCAGGATACAGCCCTGCTAGGCGAGCCAAATCGACCCCTGCTTCGGTATGGCCTGCGCGCCTCAATACCCCGCCCTCTTTGGCCCGTAGGGGAAAGATATGACCTGGCCGACGCAGGTCTTGAGGTTTGGCGTTGGGATTGACGGCGACTTGGATGGTGCGAGCCCGGTCTTCTGCCGAGATCCCAGTGGTCACGCCTAGCTCCACAGCCGCATCAATGCTGACAGTAAAGGCAGTTTGTTCGTTTTCATCTTCGAATGGGCTGCTGGTAACCATCAGCGGTAAGTCAAGTTCATCCAACCGTTCGCCCGTCATCGCTAGGCAGATGAGCCCTCTGGCCTCCACCGCCATAAAGTTAATCAGATCTGGAGTGGCAAACTGCGCAGCGCAAATGACGTCACCTTCATTCTCACGGTTTTCGTCATCTACAACGACGATAGAGCGCCCTGCTGCTAGGTCTACTAGCGCCTCTTCAATGGTGTCGAATTCAAACGCGTCATCAGCGACGGACACATCATCAACCACAGGTATTCCTTACAATCTCGAAACTTATACCTCTCGATTGTATCGCTCAGCCTTAAGGTGTGCGGCCTATGAAATCAGCGGGTTGGCGTTTGTCTGTGGTTGATCTATTGGTGCGATGTTGATTTGGATGTTGATTGCTAGTTAGTTGGATGAGTCGATGGGCTCAGTCCAGATGACTTTCTTTTGGTTGGGGTAGGCCATGCCGCTCTGTTCTTGCATGATGCGCCCTGCCTGAGCCGGATCGAAGTTGTGGGTAAAGTCCTCTTTGAGCTTGGCGTTTTTTTGTTCTGCGACCTCAATGGAAGACTGGAGCGTGGTCAGGCGCTGCTGCTGCTGCTGGTAGTAGGGGACGAGTTTGGCAATGGTGGTGGTAGCAACGATGGCCAGCAGCAAGTTGACCGTTAGTTTAACGGAGGATTCGAAGGCGATCGCCTGCCGAGCGCCGGTATGAGGCGAGCGTTTTGGCCGGTACGTATGCCGGGTGGCTGCCGGTTGTTCGCTGAGCGAAGTGTTGCGTCCAGCCGGGTCGCTTGTGCCTGCGGGGTGGACAGAGGGCTGGCGTGAGGAATAAAAAGTATCGGTATAGTCAGGCGAGGCCGGGCGCTGAGCAGCATTCATAAAGCGAAAATCACCAAAATAGCGAGCTGATTGTAGTGGACTCCGAGGCGAAGAGCGTCCGGGAATTTACGGTTCCATAAATACTCGCATACATTATGAATATAATTCGGTATCTTGCAAGTATTTCAGACGATTTTTTCTGATTCTTACAGAGCGCTTGTCTCGGGTTTCGGCAATTCCTCACAGGCCTATTCTTCACAGAAACTAAAAGCAGATAACAAATCAAACATCCGTATTCCCGTACGCCCTTGCCCAAACGGCCAAAGTGCCAAAAAAATTGTGCCAAAGAAAAAATCTCCCAGGAGTAGAGCAGTATCTGCGTCCAGGGAGATTCTTTATCTGAAATTTTTCCAATGAAATTTTTCTGAGCCGTCTGAGCCTTCAGTGCAATGCACTCGGCTGCTATTCGCTCCAGTTTTCGCGCTATTTTTCGCGTTATTTGTAGAGTTCGGTGGCTAGGCGGAGAGCCAAGAATCCGGGAACCAATGCCAGGCCTAGGGCAACGAATATCTGAGTGTCTGATAGAGCCATGGTGCTTCTGTCCTTAGTAAAAAAACGACAATTAATAAAAACGGCGACAAAAAATGAGGGGATACTCCTAGATTGTTTCTCAAAGTGGCCACGCTGCTACTTGAATAGTTACTAACCGTTACACAATGGAGATAGTCATTGGGGGGATAGTCATTGGGCGTAGTCATTGATGGCTCAGGCGACATGGTGTAGCTGTGATCGCCCATCGTGGCCCATCGTGTATGCAGCCGTAGCAGTTTGACGAGTTCTATTAAGTAGTGTTGTCTAGATGACAGTCGTTGAGGATATAGATAGCTATAAATGAGGGACATCGCCAAGGGACACCAGGCTAAGACAGTTAACTAGGTGCTTCAGCTCATTTTTTAAGGCTCTTTTTGCTAAAGCTATCGCGTGCAAGTATCACTATGAAAGGCACTCTTTTCCTCAAATCGATTAGTAAGCACAGCCATGATTGGTCGCGCGAAGGGTCTATGGGCA
>JBCBIK010000170.1:0-10843 GCA_038524545.1 Cyanobacteria bacterium J06623_4
GCCGCCGTAATCTGCCCAGTAAAAAAGCGCCCAAACTGATTCGCCGCCTCAATCACGGCTCGGTAGCCCGCGATATTGGCCATAGAGCTGAGCGCATCCATTTTCTGCGCCCGGCTAATGCGAGGAATCGCATCCATCGCCAAGACCGTCGCCTGCCGACTCGATAGCCGCTCAACCAGGCCCTGATTTTGCGCTGGCCAAATAAAGCTAATCAAAGACTGATGCGCCCCGAGCATGTCGGCCTCATGGCGACCATTTGGATGGTCCTGAGGGGGCTGCACCTTTAAAACGACATCTGAGCGCTCCCAGAGTTCAGTCGCGGTGTAGACAATCTCGCAGCCCACAGCTTGGTAAGCCTCATTGCTAAAGTTCGCCGCTTCACCCGCGCCGTTTTCAATCAGGACCTCAAATCCCAGTTTCTGTAGTCTTTTCACGGTAGCTGGCGTAGCTGCCACACGGCGCTCACCGTCCACTATTTCCTTGGGAACACCGATTTTCTTAGAGGGCTGATGTTCAGGCGAGCTTACCTGAGCACCTTCCTTTTCAATCGCCAGGGTCATGGCATCTCCTAATCTAAACAAGGCAGCTTAAATTTTGACAGAAGAGAAATAGAGACCGGCAGACACGATCACAAAGGTTGACGTCTGTTTGTAAAAGTTTTTGAAGTGTTTGCGAGCCGACACATTAACACTGCATCTCCTGGTTTACCGCCTAATTCAGTTAAGAAACTGTCTACCGGAGAATGCAAGCGTTTTACCGGCAGTGTTAGACGTACTATAGGAAAGTGACGTATTAAGCTTTGCTAAGGCATTCTTAGCTACCCTTAATCAAACACACTGACAATTTGAAGAAGCGACTGAAAAGAAAACCTCCGCAGGAAAGCAAACTCCCCACAGGAACGGTCTTCGTCGTATCTGCAAGTTCTCGACTTTCCCATCCCCTTTCCGTATTCTTTTCCCCTGTTTGAGGAGTCATCGCAAATGTCAGCTAAGCGTTCCATGTTTCGGTTGTTGTCAGGGCTAGCCCTTTCGGGCGCAGCGATCGCCACTACCCTGTGGGCCCTACCCACCCGGCCCACCCTCGCTCAGACAAACCAAGGCCTCACCCTCTTCGGCGGTGTCGATTCTGAATACCGGCTGCCCTACACCCTCAGAAACAACGAACCGCGCAGCACCCGGGCCCACTACTTTCTCCGCGTCCCCGGCACCCGCATGGACCGAGCAGCCTCCGCGCTACGCATTACCTATCCCGAGGCCTTCACCAATCGACGAGGCGCATTCGATACTGACCAGATTCAGGTACGTCGGGGCAGAGGCAGCGGCGGCAGAGAAATTCCTGTCGATGAGGTCGTCTGGGTGCCAGAAGCCAGTCAGCTAGAAATTTACATGGCAGAAGATATCCCCGCTGATACCAGCTTCGTCATCACCATGTCCGACGTTCGCAACCCTGACCGATTTGGCATGCACCGCTTCAACCTCCAGGCTGAGTCCCGTGGTGATGTCTTACCCAGGTACCTTGGTACATGGGAGCTGTTAGTTGCAGAAGATAGAGGCAACCGGTAAGATAGCAGATCCGTGCCTTCCAGCCATGCCTTTTAGAGGCCGTTTATTATAGGCCGTTTAGTTTATAGGCCCTTTAGAGAAAAAATGCTGGATAGCCATTGACCTTTTATTATTTGTAGCGACCCTGTTTCGGTAAGTGCTTTTAGCAAGCGCTGAGGCAGGGTCGCAAGTTCGTAGCAGGAGAACCCAACTAATGACGAAGCGTACCCTAGGCGGCACATCTCGAAAGCGCAAGCGAGTCTCTGGCTTCCGCGCCAGAATGCGCACAAAAAATGGCAGAGCAGTGATTAAAGCGCGCCGTAGCAAGGGCAGAGCTCGCGTCGCAGTATAGCTAACGGTTTATCAGGTGTAATCAGATAGGAACGCGAGGCTGTGGCACTTCCTCGGCAAAATCGACTGCGATCGCCCCGTGATTTTAGCCGGGTGTATCGCAGAGGTAAGCAAGCAGCAACCCGATACCTAGCCGTCAAAGCCCTATACGAAAAAGCTTTGTCCAACAAACCAAACCACCTGGATAAGGCGGATGTAAAGAAGGCAGACCGTTCGGATTCTGGCCCCCGCTTTGGCATTTCTATCAGCCGCAAGGTCAGTAAGCGTGCTGTGGTCCGAAACCGTATCAAACGGCAGCTAAAGGCAGTTATTCACCAGCACCTTCCCCATATTGACCCCCGCTGGCAGGTGGTCATCGTGGTTCGGCCAGTGTCAGTAGAGTGCAGTTTTGCCGACTTTTTGAGAGAATTAGAATATCTGCTGAAAAAGTTAGGAATTGTTACAAACCCGAACAACCCTTCACAGCAGACTCGCCCCAAGCCATGCCTTAAAAAGCATGTCAAAAAATCGCGATCAGAACTGCAACTAGACCCCGAGGTATCCCATGGCCGTTAAAGAAGACGTGTACTACGAGGGCGGCCCCCACATTGGCGAACTGCTCTTTAATATTGGTCTCGCCTTTACTATCATCTGTATCCCGCTGGCCGTTGGCGCCTTTGTGAGAGCCCTGTGGCTGCGCTATCGCATCACCAGCAGGCGCATCTCTATCACCGGTGGCTGGATGGGACGCGATCGCACCGACATCATCTATTCGGAAATTGCGAAAGTCGTCACCGTCCCCAGAGGGTTGGGCATCTGGGGTGACATGGTCGTCACCCTCAAAGACGGCAGCCGAGTCGAAATGCGCGCCGTTCCCAACTTCAGAGACGTCTACGACTACATCACAGACAAAATCTCCCCCGGCGCCAAAGTCTCCAGCGGCACCGTAGGCATCGCCTAACCATTACGGTTATCCGAAAAATTGCAGCAGGGTGGGCCTATGCCCATCCGCTTTTTTTTCACAATTGGTGTTCTAAGCCATCGCCAACCTCCCCAACATTCAGATAGATTAGACACAGCAGTCTTCACTGGCCTCACTCAACTCGCCTTATTAAGGGCGCGCACGCATGGATTTCGGTATCGGCTTCCTTTCAAACAACGTAATGCTGCCAATCCTAGATTTTTTCTATGGAATTGTGCCTAGCTACGGGCTGGCAATTGTCGCCCTTACCTTAGTGATTCGCTTTGCGCTGTATCCGCTGAACGCGGGTTCTATTCGCAACATGCGCAAAATGAAGGTCGCCAACCCGATCATGCAAAAGCGCATGGCCGAAGTCAAAGAGCGCTACAAAGACGACCCGGTCAAGCAGCAAGAAGAAATCAAAGGCCTTTACTCCGAGTTTGGCAACCCCCTCGCAGGTTGCTTTCCGGTCGTCCTGCAGATGCCCATCCTCTTCGCATTGTTTGCCACCCTTAGAGGATCGCCGTTCGCCGATACCAACCTTCCGGTAAACCTCAAGCTCGTTCCCCAAGAAGCTATAGAGCAGGTGGAGCAAGCTCCCCTCGTCAATAAACCCACCAACATTTTCGTCGCAGATGGCGAACATTTTCGCGTTAGTGCGGTTGTGCCCAGCGGTAGCAAACTAGGCGTCGGCGAAACCACAAAAATTGAGCTGCGCTCAGTGGACGATCAGTCCCTAGATGAACTTGCTGAAGAATACAAAGAAGAAGGCGTAGACATCTCTCCTGAGTGGGAAGTCACTAAAGGTGAAGACCTCGTCGCCATCCAACCCGATGGCACCATTAAAGCGCTGGCTCCCGGCGATGTCACCATCCAGGCAAAAGTGCCTGGCCTAGCCGCCGACAAAGGCTTCCTCTTTATTGAAAAGCTCGGTCGTATCGGCGTCACCGGCGACAATGGAGAAATTCATTGGGACATCCTCGGAATGATTGTCTTCTTCGGGCTCAGCCTGTACGTCTCTCAGCAGGTCACCAATTCAGGGAACGCGGCTAGCCCTGCAGGTGAAAACGATCAGCAACAGGCGATCGCAAAGTTCACCCCGATTATTTTCTCTGGCATGTTCCTCTTCTTTCCCTTGCCAGCAGGGGTATTGATGTACATGGTGATTGCCAACATCTTCCAGACGGCCCAGTCCTTCATTCTCTCTCGAGAGCCCCTCCCCGAAAACCTGCAAAAGCTCGTTGACGCCCAGGCAAAAGCCGCAGGCAATGGCAGCAGCGACAACCGACAAAAGCTCGCCTTTGAACCTGGCGCCGGGAAAAAAGCTGCTAAATCTGACACGACGAAAGCAAAGTCCGGCAAGGCAGATAGCAAAAAAGCGAACAGTAGCAAAACCAACCGGGCCAGCAAGCTGAGCGCCAAAAAAGGGAGCGCAAAGAAAAAAGCATCTAAGTAAATGATGCAAACGCCCTAAAGAATGCCTGAAGCCAACCCACAAAGAGCGACAGTCGGTTGATAATATAGAGCCTAGCTAATGCAAGCCAGTCGACAGTGCATCCATTACTGTCAGCTGCGTATCCATTAGTTTAGATGGGGAATGTTTGTTGGCTCAGGTGGGGAGAGATATGAAAAAAAGCACTGACTGGTTAGAGAAACTGCTTGCGCTGCAGGGATTGCAGGCCAACGTTAGCGGTGACCAGACCACCGGAGACCTCGGCGACGATAGCTATTGGCTAACCATCGACGACGCCACCCTATCCGATGAAGAAATCAATACGCTCATTGGCGAACGGGGCCAGGTTCTAGATGCCATCCAGTATTTGGCCAACACCATTCTCAACATGGGTGCTGACGAAGCCGATCAGCACTCCTATACCGTTGAGCTGCATGGCTATCGCAAAAAACGACAGGCCGAACTCAAAACCCTCGCCGAAGAAGCCGCCGACGAAGTCCTCAATAATGGCAAAGAAGAGCACGAAGTAAAAGGCCTCTCCTCAGCAGAGCGTCGACAGGTCCACGGTCTACTCGGCGAATACGAGCAGCTCAAAACCTTTAGCCGTGGCCGCGAGCCCGAACGACACCTCGTCGTTCAGCGAGTCGACCTCTCCGACACCGAAAGCGAACCTGACACCGAAAGCGAATAAGCCACCCAACCCGAACCGTCAACCACATCGCAAGTCAAGACTCAATTGACAGCAGGAACACTGACAGCAGGGACGTCGCTGATCATTCACCCGTCCAGAAGACGATGAGAGCTATCCACATTCCGCAAATTTTGAACGCGCCCGATAAAACGATTTCACTAGACGTCGCAGAGCACCTGCCCAACTTAGAAACCCTAACCCCTGTAAAAGGAACACTCAGCGTCGCCCACAGAGGCACCTTTTTGGAAGTCGCTGCTGCGGCCAGTGCCATCGTGACCTTAGAGTGCGATCGCTGCCTACAGAGCTACAATACCCGGATCCAGGTACACACCTCAGAAATTCTGTGGCTGCAAGAGCCTACCCCAGAAGCGCTCGAGCCCGAAAAAGAAGTCGAGCTCGAAGACTTAGTCGAATCCCTCCCCCCCCAGGGTTACTTCAAACCCAGCGAGTGGCTCTACGAGCAGATGTGCCTCGCCATCCCCCAAAAGCAAATTTGCAACAGCGACTGCCAAGGCATCGAAATCAAAAACAACCCGCCCGCCAGCGAAATAGACCACCGCTGGGCCGCACTCTCCATGCTCAAGCAGCAGCTGTCAGAACAGTAGTCATCTGTACATCAGTCATCTGTCGATACTCGCTAAGACCGTTGTGACACCGCTGTAAAGCATAGAACCGCGAACACTAAGAATTCTCAGTTTCCAAAGCCGCAATTCTCGCTTTCAAAGGTTCCACAATCGCCTCAACTTCAGCTTCGGAATAGCGCACCGGAATATGCTGCGAACAATTCTCGCTAAAGGCTTCCACCGTAAATAAAATAGCCCGCTCAACCTTAGCTGGATAGCCCGGCATGCTGAGCGACTCAATCAAAGCAGGGTCATCTTCCACATAGCGAGCGCGGCCCCACAGCTTCACCCGTCGCCGGTGCCGATAATCCATCAAGAAAATAAACGCCTGGTCGTGTTCCGACAAATTTCCCACCGTCAGATACTGCACATTGCCAGTAAAATCGGCAAACCCTAGCGTCTTTTCATCAAGAGCCTTCAGAAACCCCGGCGGTCCCCCTCGAAATTGAATGTAGGGATAGCCATTAGAACTGACCGTGCCGAGATACATGCCATCTAGCGACGCAATAAATTCTCCCAGCGATGGCGTGATCGAATCATTCGCCTTGCCCTTCGCAATGTAGCGCTCATAGGTTTCCCGCGATCCCCTCGCCAGCTGAGCCGCTTTCACTGCTGGCGTAAATGCCAGCTCTCCAAATTTACTTGCCATAGAACCTGCCGTAGAAGAACGTGCTCGCAAACGCTACCCAATTCCCCGCATCCCCACAAACTTAGGCAGCTGCTTCATTCGCTCAATCCAAGCCATCACGTGAACGTAGCCGCTCAAATCGATCTGACCATCTGCAGAGAGCGCAACGTAGGGAAACACGGCAATATCTGCAATGGTTGGATGCCCGCAGGCCAGCCAGTCTTGCTGTGCCAGGTGCTGATCTAGCTGCTGCAAAATAAAGCCAGCTTTCTGCATGGTCCTCTCAATATCAATCGTACTCACCTTAAACAGGTGATAGAGTCTCGCCGATTCGGGTCCCTGGCGGACTTCACCGGCAGTCGTAGAGAGCCATCGCATGACTTCTGCCATAGATAGCGGCGCAAGCGGCAGCCAGCGCTCAGAGTGTTCGCCCCCATACTGACGCGCCAAATACACCAAAATCGCCTGCGCATCGGCGATCACAGTATCACCATCGGCCAGCACCGGTACTTGGCCAAAGGGGTTCAGCGCCAAAAAAGGTGGCTGCCGGTGCTCACCTTTTTCTAGCGCAACGTCGATATTTTCATAGTTTAGGTCAAGCATCGACAGTAGCAGCTTCACCTTGTATGCGTTTCCCGAGAGCGGATGACCATAGAGCTTTAACATAGAGCGATCCTCATCGGCACAAACCGAACGAACGGTACAGTCACATTAAACCGACCGTTCGGTACAATGTCAACACATATTCAACAGACGTTCTTTGACTGTCCTCTACATTGCTTTTCCATCCTGTATTCTCTGCGCCTGAGCCATGTCTCGCGAAACCTATCTGCCTATTTTATTTCAGCTGTTTCGGCATCACGGCTACGACGGTGTTAGCCTCTCTAAGATCGCCGCAGCAACAAACCTAGGCAAAGCCAGCCTCTACCACCACTTTCCCGGTGGTAAAGCCGAAATGATCCAGGCGACGCTGAGCTACAGCGAACAGTGGTTAGAAGAAAATATTCTTCAACCGCTGCAGCGAGACGGTGACGCCCGATTCAGACTGCAACAAATGTGCGATCGCCTCAACGAACTCTACGCCGCCGGGAAACAGCCCTGCCTAATCGCAGCCCTCACCACCGGCACCCACCGCGACATTTTCCACGAGCAGATCAAAGCAAGACTCAAAACATTGGTCGCTGCGATCGCAGCTGTCCTCACATCCGCAGGCCTATCACCCACGGTCGCTCACCAGCGCGCAGAAGATGCGGTCATCACCATTCAAGGAGCGCTTATTCTCTCTCGTGGATTAGATAATCCAAAGCCATTTCAAAGAGCGATCGCTCAGCTACCCAACCGGCTTTGTGAAGGGTTAAACCCCTCATAAAAAGAAAACCAAACATCCGGAAAGTTACGCTAGCAATTTATATTTTGATTCCTTATTTCGAAAGGGGTAAATACATTTATATTCTTGATGCCGTTGAAACTACTGAGCTTTTGTAGAATCGTACAAACAACGGTTTATACAACCTCTCTAAATTCGCTCGAGCCTTCGCCCTCATAGCGGTTTCAAGCTTCTAAAAACACTTTTTATTTCTCTAAAAGAACGGGTATAAAAACGTGATTTCAGGCATCGTCAACGACTTTATTTTTAGCATTGAAGTCGCTCAATCCCTTGACATCAAAGAATATTGATAGGTTATACCCCTGAATATACTGAACAAACTTCCTGCGTATTTATAAAGTTGACATGAATCCTAAACAACGTTTGAATAGGGTGGTCAAACGAAAGGCACACGTGGCCTGCTCGATCATCGTCACTGATTGAGTGCATCTTCCCAAGATATTTTTAGGTCGTGCCATAGCATCTGCAAGTGTGAAAGGTAACCCGTAAAAAACAGATATTCAATGCACGCCTTTTGCTAATAGCCCTAAGCCACCCCCAACTGTATTTGTGACCTAAATTTTTAGCCTCGACTGACTCTCGACCGACTTAAGTTGCGTGACCGTTTTAATCACTCATTCGCCCTACGGCGAACCGATCAACCTGCCTTGACCAGCGGTTTTAGCCACCCATTGTCACGGGCATAATTCCCCATCATCTATCAACGTGACCTACCGATGTTGTCCGTAGGTCGAGATTGTTGTGCACGCCCCCTCACAACAGAAAAATTCAGCCGCACACTCGTAGCATTTCATCACCGCTGAATCCTTGTGTAACTTGCTCTGTGCATAGTTAGATTTCCATGCGGACATGCACAAGAAGCCACACCAAAAGGCTCACGTACCCTACTCTCTTCACCGCTTCAGAAATCACACAATCGCCCCAAATCGTCAAAAAGCAACAATTCCGCGTGCACCCAGCACCCAAAAATCAGGAGAAAATCCCCAATGGACAATGCATCAATGGATTCTACAAACACAATGAGCCACCACAACAATCCCCACAGCTCTACGCAGGATCCCAAAAGACACAAAGACCACAGCGCGTTCCAAAAGCTCATCGACAGCACCCGGCCAACCCACACCGCCATTCGCAATGGCGCATGGTCAGACCCTAGCACTTGGCAAAATGGCAAAGTGCCCGGCAACAACGCCAAAGTACTTATCAAAAACGGCACCACTGTCACCTACGACCAAGAAAGCAACGCTCGCATTCAAACGGTTGTCATCGAAGGCAACCTTCGCTTCTCCACAAACAAAAACACAAAGCTTTACGTTGAGACCATTCTCAATGGCACGGAGGGTCAGCTAGACATCGGCTCTAGTGCCACAGCCGTCGCTGCCGACAAACAGGCACAGATCATCTTCACCAGCGATCGCGCCCTCAATACACAGTGGGACCCCACCCAGCTCAGCAAAGGCCTCGTCAGCCACGGCGAAGTCAACATTTACGGCGCCCAGAAACTGGGCAAGGCAGCCCTGGCGGGCGATGCCCTAGCCGGTAGCAATGTCCTCAAGTTTAAGCAGCCCCTCTCCGGCTGGCGAGTCGGCGATCGCATCGTCCTAGGCGGCACCAGCTATCGCTACGGCGCGCAAGACTCAGACAACAGCAGATTTCGAGACGAAGTCCTCACCATCACAGCCATCAATGGCAACGAAGTTCGCTTCGTCAACGAAGACATTACCTCTGGTGACAACACCGTCCTCCGCTACGACCACGTTCGCAGCGCCCTCGCCAACCCCAACGACCTTACTCTCTACGCAGGCAACCTCAGCCGCAACGTCAGCTTCGAAACCGAAAATGGAGCAGAGGTCCCCATCAGCAGACGGGCCCACGTCATGCTCATGCACAACCCCAACGTAAAAGTGCTCAACGCAGGCTTTTATCATCTTGGGCGCTCAGACAAAAGCAAACTCGTCGATGATGTGGGCACCAACGTCGACGGCACTCCTGGAAAAGGCAAAAATCAACGCGGGCGATACTCACTCCATCTCCATCGCACCGGCGCAGAAGACTTCAATGGACCCGCTGCCATTGTCAAAGGGAACGCGGTCGAAGGCAGTCCCGGCTGGGGGATTGTGCAGCACGATAGCCGCGCAGGCCTAGAAGACAATGTTGTTTTCGATACGGTAGGCGCAGGCATCGCAGCCGAATCAGGCAACGAAACCGGATGGTGGACCAACAATCTAGTCGTCAAAACCACCGGCATTTCTCATCAGCAGGCCAACCAAGAGAGAAAGGCAAGAGAAAAAAAATTCGACTTTGGCAGCGAAGGTACTGGCTTCTGGATACAGGCCTCCCAAATTAAAAACGCCAACAACACGGCGATAAGCTCAAATAAAACGGGCATGGATCTATTCAGCGGTGCCCTCGATACCGCAAACACCTTTCGCGACGTCAAAACCGTCAAGGTCAGCAACTTACCGCCAGACCTGCGAAAGCTCTTTCCCGCCGGGCAAACAGAAGTCGACATCCGCGATATTCCCCTAGCCGATGTCACCGGCTTCGAGAGCTACAACGCCAACGTAGGCTTGCGCGTTTGGGGACGACAGACCAATTTCGATGGAGAGCTAGACTTTAGCACCAGAGAACCTGAAACAGCCCACGAAGGGAGATCCAGCATTAAAGACTTCAAGCTCTGGGGAAACCTTTATTCTGGCGCGCTCGTTCAGTACAGCACTAACGTCGACCTAGAAAATGGCTTAATTCTCGGTCGCGATACCGAAGACGTCTCAAGCAATGGCGCAGGCCTCCTGCACAACGATGCCACTTTCGGCTCCCAGCACCGAAACCTAAGAGTGGGTGGCTTCAATGAAGGTGTTCGCATCGAATATCCCAACAGCAACAAAGAAGCGATCGCATCCTCCATCACCGGCAGCAGCTTCTTCAAAAACAACTACAATCTCAACAAAGTTGGCGACGAAGGCCCTAAAAACAATCGCCCCGATGACTTCGGCGCCTTCCTCAAGCTCAACAACAACCGATTTACCCCCGACAAAAACAACAGAGCACCCGTCGCCAAATTTGGCATCCAAGCGCTAGGCGGCTTAGCCGTTGCGCTAGATGCCAGCGCCTCACAAGATCCCGACCCGCTCAAGAAAGGAGACGGCACCCCCCGCCAGCTAGAGAGCAAAGGAATCGCCGCCTATGGATGGGACCTCAACAACAACGGCACCATCGACCGCTACGG
>JBCBIK010000171.1:0-10813 GCA_038524545.1 Cyanobacteria bacterium J06623_4
GCCTTTCGCCGGTAACGCCAGCCATATTTCTTAAATCTCCTAACTAAATCGTGTCGGAACGTGTACTTATCATACGAAACTCTTAGGCATCCTCACAAGTTACTCCTGCGAATCTCCTAAAAATTGTCTTGGCTAGGATAGCTGTATGAACGCGATCCCAGCCGGGGGCACCTGCCCAAAGCGACTGCTCTACAGGTCAATCGACATATAGTCGAATTAAGCAACCGCCGGCTCCTCCTCATAGCGCAGCAAATAGCCCCGCTGGCCTAGGATGTAACCTTTATCTTCAGACAAAAACTTAATTCGATAGAAGTTAGTTGGCACGTTTTCAACGGCCTTGTCTTTTAGCCATGTTTCGCCGCCGTCGGGGCTCATCAGCAGGTTGCCGCTACCGCCAGTCACCCATAGCTCTTCCGGGGTACGGTAGGCCACATCCAGCAGTCCCCAGCTAGAAGCAAATTCTGGATTAATCGGCTCACCCCAGTCTTCGTACTCGGTTTGCTCTGTGCCGAACTGCATCTGACCGCCGCGAGCAATCAGCCAAAGCAATCCATCCTTGGTGAAGCCCATATTTTGTAGTCGCTTGGAGTTCTCTCGGTTGTGGGGCTGCCAAGCGTCTTCACCGGGGAGCCAAGTAGAGTAAAAGTTTCCCCGAGAGGAGACGGCTACGTAGCGACCATCTGGGTTGCGCGTCATATTTCTGACGACGCCAACGGCAGATTGAACGAGGCCTTTCCACTGCTGTCCGCCATCTGCGGTAGCGTAAATAGCACCAATATCTGTTGCCATCTCAGCCGACGATTTGCCGGTTGCTGTAATGAGCAGGGGCTGACCAGGGAGCTGCGGATCGAGGGGAATGTTTGACCAAGAAGTGCCACCGTCGGTGGTGTGGAGCATGATGCTTGGCTGTCCGATGAGCCAGCCTTCGTCACCGTTGAAGTCGATGGAGGTAAAGGTGTAGTTCTGCTCGCCGAGTTCTAATATCCTGGGCTCCCACGTTTTTCCGGCGTCGTTGGATTCCAGCAGCGTTGTGCGGCTACCGACGAGCCAGCCGTGCTGACCATCCTTTGCAAAAGCAACGTCTGAAATGCTCGCCTCTGTGGGTAGGGCAATCACTTCCCAAGGATTGCTCTCTGTTCCCGACAAGAAAGCATTTCCGCAGCTAGTCGCGAAGATGGCGACTAGGGCCAAGCTCACTCCTTTTTTCCAGGCTTTCCTCACCATCATCAACAACGACATTGGTAAGGACTCTAAAACCGTTTGCATGACCACTCCAGCAAAATCAATCCGTAAATAACAGTAACTATCTAAAACTACCAAAGTCCCGTAGGACCTTCCTATCTGAGGCCGTAGAGACTTAGGAAGAACAAAACTGCCAAGCCCAGCGCGCCAAAGATGAGGACATTTTTTTGGCCAGGCGTCAGCGTATTTACGCCGAATCCGTAGCTCAAATTCTCTTTGAAACCAGATGCCTGACCAGCCGGGCCGATGTTGCTAAACTGCGTTTGGCTGGCGCCGCATACGGTGCAACGCCAATCACTTGGCAAATCTCTGAATTCGACGCCAGGGGGAATGTCCCCTCGGCTGTCACCTTTGATGGGTTCGTAGGTGTTGCCGCAGGAGCGACACTCGTAGCGGTCCATCTCTGCAGGGGTTAGCGGTCGGTCTGCCTCTGCATCACTTTCGGGGTCTGTGTTGGGCTCATCCACTGGCTTTACCAGGGGAATCATTTCTTCTACCGGTGCTGATTGCGTGGGGTCAGTGTTGGCTTTGGGTTCAGTCGTCATGGCATGTAGACCCGAAACTTACTCTAAAAGGCTCTTAGAGCCGTGATTCGTCTCTATTTTGGTGATGATTTCCACACCTGCCCAAGAGACCAAATCAAAATGAGAATATTTGTTAACTATTATTGCATATGGGGGTTATCTCCTGCTCTCCTTTATCTGCATTTTGCTGTTTGTTTGAAGTCGGTTTTTATTTGGGTTTGGTGCACAGGCTGATTTGACCTGTGGAGTTTGCTCCCCTGTAGAGGCTTTGGCCGCTACAATAAGAGATGATTTGTGAGTGATTGAAGGCGTCTTCTGTGTTTGTCTTAAGTGGATACGAGTACTTTTTAGGTTTTCTAATAATTAGTAGCTTAGTGCCGGTCGTGGCGCTTGGAGCTTCTAAGCTACTGCGGCCAGCGAGCGCCGGGCCAGCAAGTCGTACGACCTATGAGTCCGGCTGTGAGCCGATTGGGGGCGCGTGGATTCAGTTCAACATTCGCTACTACATGTTTGCACTCGTCTTTGTCGTGTTTGATGTTGAGACGGTGTTTCTATACCCCTGGGCAGTGGCCTTTCACTCTTTGGGTCTTTTAGCTTTTGTAGAGGCACTTATTTTTATTGCTATTTTGGTAGTTGGTTTAGTCTACGCTTGGCGTAAAGGAGCTTTAGAGTGGTCATAGGATCAGGTATGCGACCCGGTGCTGACATGGAAAAAGCCATGGCAAGCCTAGGGGTGAGTCCCGGCGAGCGAATCATGAACCCCTCAGCCAAGACCGGGGTGACGCAGGATCTCTCCGAGAATGTCATTTTGACGACGGTTGACGATCTGTACAACTGGACGCGGCTCTCTAGCCTCTTTCCTTTGCTGTACGGGACTGCATGCTGCTTTATTGAGTTTGCCGCGCTGCTGGGCTCCCGGTTCGATTTCGACCGGTTTGGTCTGGCACCTCGGGCCAGTCCCCGTCAGGCTGATTTGATCATTGTGGCGGGTACGGTGACGATGAAGATGGCGCCTGCCCTGGTGCGCCTATACGAGCAGATGCCTAAGCCTGCCTACGTAATGGCGATGGGTGCCTGCACGATCACTGGCGGCATGTTTAGTGCCGATTCTCCAACGGCGCTAAGAGGGGTAGATAAGATCATTCCTGTGGATGTGTACATTCCGGGCTGTCCGCCTAGACCTGAAGCTATCTTCGATGCGATTATTAAGCTGCGCAAAAAAATCGCTAACGAATCTATGCAGGAGCGGAGTGAGTTTCAAGAAACTCATCGGTTCTACACCCGGGACCATGACCTGAAGGTGGTCGCGCCGATCCTCACAGGTAAGTATTTGGCAGCAGAGTCGCGCAATGCACCGCCGAAGGAGCTAATGGCGGCGATGGGAATGCCGGTAGAGGCGTCTGCTAGCGAAGCTGAGGCAACGCTGAAAGGTGCAGAAGTTGAGCAGGATAAGGCTTAGGAGTCATGGCTGATAAAGAAGAAAACAAGGTTGCTGAAGCTGAGGCTGCTGAGTCTGAATCTGCCATTGCCCCGACAGGTGAAGTCTCTAAGTGGCTGAGTGAACAAGGCTTTGGCCATGAGGTCATGGAGCGAGACCACTCTGGCATTGAGGTGCTGAAGGTAGATCCGCAGTTTTTACTGCCCTTTGCCACTGCGCTGTATGCCTACGGGTTCAACTATTTGCGCTGTCAGAGCGCTTACGACTCGGGTCCGGGTGGTGAGTTGGTGAGCGTGTATGACCTGACGAAGCTTAGCGACGATGCCGACGCGCCTGCTGAAGTGCGGATTAAGTGCTTTTTGCCTCGGGAGAATCCTAGTGTGCCGTCGGTGTACTGGATTTGGAAGGCGGCGGACTGGCAGGAGCGGGAATGCTACGACATGTTTGGCATTGTCTACGAAGGGCATCCCAACTTGAAGCGTCTGCTGATGCCGGAGGACTGGGAGGGTTGGCCTCTCCGGAAGGACTATATCTCACCAGACTTCTATGAGCTGCAGGATGCTTACTAGGGTCAGCTGAGAAGCGTTTTGAGAATAGGGCGATCGCAAGTAGATGTATTTCTACGACGTATTTCTACACCGTGATCGCCCTATTTGTTTTTACAGTTTCTTTTCTACAACTTCTTTTTCACAGCTTCGGTGAGCACTTGTTCGTATTGTTCACCTGCGATCGCCCAGGTATACCCTTGCTCAATGAGGGCTCTACCGTTTGCCGACAGGCGCTGGCGAAGGTCTGGTGAGTCGAATAGCCGTTTGATAGCTGCTGCATACTCTTCGGCGGTGTTGGCTCTGAGCGCTCTGATCGCGGTGGGCGGGGTGTGGGGTCCATCGACGGCTAGGCCTTCTAGGCCGCGATCGCTCGCTACAACGGGCACGCCTGCAGCCATTGCTTCTAGGGTTTTATTCTTAATGCCGTAGCCAGTGCGCATCGGAATCACGCAGACGGTAGCGCCCTGCAAATAGGGTGTCATTTCGGGGACTTTGCCGGTGACGGTGATGTTTTGCTGTTCGCCGAGCTGCTTGACAGCAGGGCCGGGGCGGGCGCCGACGAGGGAGAGGGTGGCTTCTGGGTAGGCCTGGCGTACAAGCGGAAAAATATCGTTGGCTAAAAAGGTGACTGCGTCGATATTTGGCAGGTTGTCCATGGCGCCGATGAAGACTAGGCTGTGGCCGTTGGGGTCTTGGGAGCGAACGGTGAACATGTCGAGGTCGACGCCGTTGGGGATGACGTGGATATTTTGCTTGCCGCTGATGTCTGCGAGCTGCCGCTGATCGTCGGGAGTGGTGACCACTAGGTCAGAAAACTTTTGGCAGTATCGGTGTTCGTAGCGTTTGAGTAGGGGGAGGTTTAGGCGATCGCGCAGGGGCTTTTCGGCAGAGCCTGCCGCAAGCTGATGGGCGCAGCTGCCATATACCGAGCTATGAATATTGACGACTGCTTTGGGAATATGGCTGAGAATATTTGCCGGGACATAGACTTCGTTGACGCAGTGCTCGCAGGTGAGCGCGTCAAACTGGCCGCTGGCAATTTTTTCATTGACCCAGGTTTGCATCGCCTCTGAGCGGGTGCTGAGAACGCTGGGCGGCGTACCATGGACCGCAAAGCTTAGTAGCCGTTGGGCTTTGCCAGCGGCTTTGCTGACTGGGTTTGTCGCTTTTGGCTGGGTAGCACGAGGGAAGACGCCAAGGTCGTCTACCCAGTCTTTGAGGGCAGTAATTTCTGCCTCTGTGACATCGCTGGTTCGCAAGGTGCCCAGGCTGATCGAATGACCCTGTTGGCGAAGATGTTTGAGTAGGTTGAAGGTGCGTACGGCGGTGCCGCCCCGAGTCGGTGGGTAGGGAAAGGTCGCCGATAGCATCAAAATTTTCATGAATTTTCTATTGCGACGGAACCGTAGAGCGGGGGGTGGGATAGGCCACCTTCTGTCGGGCGGCTTCGGGGAGCTTGGATTCTTTTTGGCCGAGGGCGCGGGCATTACCGCAGTAGAGGTCGGCGATAGGGCCGATGAGCTTGTCTATGGCAATTTTTCGCTGAAAAAGGAGAATAGCCAGGCCTTTGGGAAGGTCTTTGAGCAGCCAGCGCAGTAGAACCCGGTTTCGCTCTTTGTCTTTGAGGGGGCGGGTGAGGGCAATGCCGTGTAGCTCGTGCAGGTAGCGGTTTGACTTGCCGTAGCGATACCACTGGCTATGGAGTTCTTTGAGGGTTTGCCGGTGGTGGTGGCGAATGATGGCTTGAGGGGCGCTGCGAATTTGCCAAGGGCCATCGGTGCTATTGGGGCCTTTGCCTTCTTTCTGGATGCGCCAGCAGATGTCGGCATCGCCGCCGGTGGTGAGGTGAGGGCGAAAGAGGCCAACCTGAGCGATCGCACTGACGCGAATGCCCAAATTGGCAGTTTGTCCGTAGGGGCAGAAAGGATGATTGAGGGTGTGGGTTTGGCTGAGTATGTCTTTGTCGTCGGCGTAGCGCTCTAATAGCGTGTTACCGGGCAGCGCTTCGATTTCACCGGCGACGAGGCCTACCTGTGGATTTCTGAAGGGCTGCATTAGCTCGGCTAGCCAGACTGGGGTGGGGTGGCAGTCGGCATCGGTAAAGGCTAAGAACTCGCCGGTGGCTGCGCAAATGCCGGTGTTGCGAGCGGCGTAGGAGCTTTGAATATCGGTTTGGCTGAGGGGCTTGAAGCTGAGGCCAGCGGTTTCAAAGTCGGTGACGGCGTCGGCCAAAATCTGCGGGGTGCGATCGCTGCTGCCATTGTCGACGAGCAGATATTCCACCTTGTCGGCAGGGTAGGTTTGCGCCAGCAGCGCGCTTAAGAGTCCTGGTAGGTCTTGCTCGCCATTGTAAATAGGCACAATGACGGAGACGCTGGGGAAATATGAGGGCGCTGGGTTCACGTCTGCGGTCACATCTGCGGTCATTGAATAAGGCACCCTAGAACGGTTGGGAAAGTGGGTGGTTGAGATACGTTAGCGATTAACGTTAATGATCAATACTTGAGCCGGGGGTAAGAAACTGGACGAAACAAATGCAATTGTTCATTCTAACTCCAGTACATCATGTCAGTTTTCCTCAAGACTGCTGATACTCTGGCTGTGATCTTCAAGATATTCTTATAGGATCTAGCGTGCCCAAGAAAAATATTTACATCTATCTATTAAAGTGCTGTGGCTTACGATTCTTCTGCTTCGCCTAAAGTCAGCGTCTGCGTGCCGACTTACAATCGCGCCGAGATCTTGCCCTACGCCGTCGAGAGCGTGCTGGGGCAAACCTACTCAGATTTTGAGCTGCTGATTTGCGATGATGCCTCGCCAGATCATACTGCCGAGGTAGTTGCCGGATGGGACGATCCCCGCATTCGCTACATTCGCCATCCAGAGAACATCAAGCGTAGTCGCAACATGCGCTCTGGCTACGAAGCGGCCAAGGGTGAGTATTTCATCAAGTTCGACGATGACGATGCGCTGACGCCGACATTTTTGGAGAAGACGGTGGCTGTGCTCGACGCCCACGCTGAGGTCGATTTTGTCTGCTCGGACCACTGGGTGATCAATGCTCGCAATGAGCGGGATGAGGCGGCGACGGCGGCAAATTCGGCCAAGTGGGGCAAAGACAAGTTAAAAGAAGGTGTGATTGAAGATTTGCTGCGTGAGGCGTTTGTGACTCAGAGTCTGCAGGTGGGGTCTACGCTCTTTCGCAAGCGGAGTTTGGATGCGGTCGACTTTATGCGGTTTGAGGCGGATGGCTGCGAAGATTTTGACCTGCTGGTGCGCTGTGCGATCGCGCAGCAAACGGCCTACTTTATTCCTGAAAGGCTTATGGAATATCGCTTCCATGGCGGTCAGACCAGCCTCAAGCAAGATATTCACTTTCTGACGGCAAAGTCTTTTTGCCTAGACAGCTATCAGTTTCTTGACCGACCGAAGATTGAAGCTTATCGCCTGCGCAATCTCAACTCGCTGAAGCAGGTGCTGGCGATGCGGCTGATTGAGAAAGGCGAGACTCAGCGAGGCCGGGCGCTGATTGCGGAGCTGCAGTCTGCGGGGCCACTCTCGAACCGGGCAAAGGTAGGTAAGGTGCTCTCCTATTTCCCGGGATGGGTACGGCAGCTGGTCTTTCAAGGATTTCGTCAGGTCCGCGCGAAAGACTACAGTGAGAAAGTTCGGAATGCGGCGGGATAGTGCCTGACAGATGAGACGACGTAGTTTCTCTACTGTGGCTGTGGCCGTGCTAGGTGGGTTGGGCTTAGGGATGGCAGGCTGTGAGCCGATGCCTGCGATGACTGCGCCCACTGCGACGGAGCTGGCGGAAGATTCACTGCCATTGCAGCGGAGCGTGTATCAGCGTTACGACGTATTGTGGGGGACGGCGCATGTGGTGGTGGTGCCGCCGGGGGGAGAGGTTGCGATCGCAGCATCTACAGACCTTCAACCGCTATCCGCATTCATCACCGAATCAGGCAGCGCATTTGCCATCAATGCTGGCTTTTTTGATCCGCAAAACGGCAAGACGACATCTCATCTGATGGTCGACGGTGAAGTAGTTGGCGACCCCGCTGACAATGAGCGCCTAGTGGGCAATCCAGATTTGGCACCCTACCTTGATCAGATTTTGAACCGATCAGAGTTTCGTATTTACCGCTGTGCAAACGGGCAAGCGAAGTACGGCATTGCCCTGCGCGATGCCCCTGTACCGGCGGACTGCGAAATCGAAAGTGCGGTGGGCGCGGGGCCGCAGCTGCTGCCAGAAGATACCTCTCAGCTAGAAGCGTTTACAGACTATGCCGATGGAGAACTGATTCGAGATGCCATTGGCAGTGCGCAGCCGAATGCCCGCAGCGCTGTTGGGCTAGATGCTCAGGGCGCTGTGTATTTGATCATGGCTGAAAAAAACGCTGAGTCTACGGGGGCGAGGCTTTCGGATATGACTGATTTTGCTGCTGACCTGGGGGTTACGCAGTTATTGAACTTGGACGGTGGCAGCTCTTCGGGGCTGTATGCTCAGCCAAATCAATTCTATTTTGGGCGGACGGACGCTGAAGGCAATCCTATCGAGCGTCCGATTAAGTCTGCGATTGTGGTAGGAGATGGGTCGGCTGAAAACGAATAGGGGATGGTGTTAGCTGTGTTGCCAATAGTGAATATGCACTTTGGCTGTGCCCGCTACGACTAGGGCGCCTACGTAGGGGGGCGGTACGTCGATGGTGTGCAGCTGCCAGCCTTCTGCGCAGTCTTGGGGCACGGCCATCAGCTGGGGCGGCGTCATCTTAATCTCTACGGTTTGCATCGATTGGCTTAGGCCTTTGCCAATGGCTTTTAGGTAGGCTTCTTTGCAGGTCCAGTGCTGCAGGAAGGCCGCGAGGGGATCGGGGGCTGCGTTGACGGTGACCTGTTCTTTTTGCAGCAGGCAGCGGGCCATCATGCCCTCTAGGTGATCGATGGGTTTTAGCTTTTCGATATCGATGCCGACGGGGTGGTGGTGGCTGACGGCGCAGAGGGCTAGCTCTCCAGAATGAGAGAGGTTGAAATGAAAGTCAGTTTGCGTTGTGGGTGGCTGCGTAGACGCAGCGAGGCTGGGCTTGCCGTAGTCTCCGTAGTCAAAGCGAATGTCTTGGGGAGGCTGATGGAGTTGCTCTGCGACCAGATGCCTGAGGGTGCCACGGGCCACGATAAATTTGCGTCTGTCATCGGGAAAGCGAAAGCGATTGGCTCTTGCGCGTTCATCTGGTGCCAAACAATCAAAATAGCGCTGCTGCGTAAGCTCAGAGGCGTCTAATGGGATTTTCCAGACCTGAACAGTCTTTTTTGAAGGAATCTGGTTCATAGCGGCAGAGAGCTATCCGTAGAATTAGTTACGGCTTTTGGGCGGTTGGGAAATCTAGGAAGACTATTTTATAGGTCGCCATGGCTTATTCTCTTCTAAAAATTGCTCAAAATGCTTACGACTGGAGTCGCCGTTGGTTGATTGGGCTGGTCAATTTTTTGTGGCGAGGGATGGGCGGGCGATCGCCTAAGCACAATTTTCGAGAGATTGAGCAGACGGTTGAACGGGCGGTTGAGCAGGCGGTTGAGCAGGCGGTGCGGCAGCTGAATCTGGCTGTTGATGAACAAGCTGTTGAAGACACAACGGGTGTTTGCTTTTCGATTGCAGATCGCGATGACAATCGTCTGGTGGTGGTTCAGGAAATCCCAATTTCAGAGCGCTTGGAGGGGTTTGAATCGGCGCTGATGGCGAAGATTCGTCTGGCCATCTGGGATGTGCATGGTTTGGCGGTGTATGCGATCGCACTGGTAGAACCGAGCAGCTTAGCGACAGCACATAGCGGCAGGATTCAGAGGGAGGGGTGTAAGATGAATTTCATCGCTGGCAATTTGCCCGTTGTGGCCGACTGGAGCGAGAATCCGGGGCTGACTGCTAAGGTCCGCGCTTTGCTAGACGAAATAGACTTGTTAGCACAGCAACTTGTCCGGCGACCGGCGGGATAAGGCCTGCTAGGGTCACTATTGCCGGGCCAAAAAATAATTGAATCAGCATAATCGAATAATAGGAGGCCGGGATGACGCAGAGGCTGTCGGCGTAGGCGATGCGGCGCTTTCTAGCTTTGGGCTGACGTTGGGCGGTTTGCTGGCTGCGCTCAGCCGGCGAGTCGTTTATATTTTCCGTATGCCAACTCGACGTCACCAGCTTAAGGTGGCCCGTCGCGCACTGGCTGAGCTAGTACGCGCTAGTTCTCGGCCTTTGCTCAGACTCTTTCAGCCCAGCGGACGGGGCAATTTATGAGGTGCCAGATCTATTAGCCAGAGTTGCTCTCTAAACTTGACATCTAAATATTTGCCTTGGGGAGGGGCCGTAATATAGAGTGGCTAATCCTTTAAATCAATCCTTTACAGGTTGCAGCTTTAGGTAGTAATGACAAACTCTCCGCAGTGGCTTGGCCTTCTGGGCAGAATTCGGCAGTGGTTTTCGGCGACGCCTGAAAGGGCGGTTGATCAGGCCTACGAAGCTGCCCTCAAAATTCGCCAGATTGAAGATACCTACTTCGACGGCAACCCTATCTCTGAAAACTACGGTGCCTACAGCCGGACGTCCTACCGGCTGCTACAAAAAGACCGCAAAAAGTATCTAGCCATCATTCGTCGCCGCATGGCTGAATTTCGCGCGAGTAATTCGACGCTTCAGGTCGCCAATGCCGACCAGATAAACGCTCCTCTGCCAGACGACGCTCCGCTTGACCAAATCAACGGACCGGCCATCTTTTTCAGTAAGCTGCAGCTGATCGATGAAGTATTGGAGCGTTACCGACAGCCGTCTGTATTTGCGCTCAATCAGTTTTCGCTCAACCAAATGCGGCCAGAGTCATCGGGACCCCTTTCAGCGCTGCCCGCGAATAATGCCTCCCCAGCTGGCCTGCCCGGTGCCGCTGAAGATAACCCCAACGAAGCCCTCAGCAGCAGTAGCAGTGTGCTGCCTCGCTCTATCCTGCGAACGGTTGACCGGATTAAGCAAGATCTAGACCCGGATGCGGAGGTGGATGTTGTTCGTAACTTCCGCAACT
>JBCBIK010000172.1:0-10777 GCA_038524545.1 Cyanobacteria bacterium J06623_4
CTTCTTGCGTCATAACTCAGAATAAAATGACGCCGCCGGTTTGACAATATAAGCGTCAATGATTGTCTCTAATACCGAACATCATTAAAACTTATGTAGATGTGGTTGCCAATTATGTCTAAAAGTGAAGGAATATTAAGCGATCTCGTCCGTCCCTACCCTTCGATCCCGAGATAGTCAGCAGGTGGAGCCATGCTGCCACAGCCGAAAAGGTAGATAAAACCCTGAAAAAGAGGCGGTTTCGAACAATGCGGCACAGAGGCAAAGGTCTGTCAAACGTCATCATTATTTCCCGGTGAGCAACGAACGGCGAGATCAGGCAGTCAGGTACTATCAAGAAATGTAGAGCGATCTCATATCTCACCTAACCATCACCGTCTTCCTGAAATCCGAGCCACTTAGCGTTGATATCTAGACATCAGTCGCTAAATATTAGTGCCTTCTTTCGTTCTAGTTTGTAGAGGCTCTCACAACTAAATGGGACGCGTTAATTGTTGATTTTAATTATTCTCTACTGAAACTAATTTTGTTTGAGCGATCGCGACTGCTCACCAAAGATTTAATCAGAGCAGTTGTCGAAAGACCTGTCAAAGGACTCACCTGCCAGCAATAGGATTAGCACCCAAGCAAAACCGATCGCGTTTGCTTTTCTGATCGCTTTTGTTCCAAAGATTTTTATTCACGTGCCAGTAATGCAACAGTTTTTGATTCAGTGGAGCTGGTTGATCCCAATGTACGGGCTAGTGGGAGCGCTACTGGCGCTTCCTTGGGCGGCCAGACTCATTCGGCAGAGTGGGCCTCGGCCAGCCATGTATATCAACGTTTTTACAACGTTCATTGCAACCCTCCACGGATTGTTGCTGCTGCAGACCGTTTGGGATATAGGCCCTCAGGTTGTCAGCTTTGAATGGCTGAAAGTTTCTGAACTCAACCTATCGGCTTCGCTGGATCTCTCAGTGATTAACCTGATTTTTCTGGGGTTGGCAACGGGGTTGAGCCTGCTCGCGCAGATCTATGCCATGGGCTACTTAGAAAAAGACTGGGCGCTTGCCCGCTTTTTTGCCCTGATGGGCTTTTTTGAAGGGGCGATCAACGGGGTCATTCTCAGCAGCTCTCTGTTCTCAAGCTACTTTTTGCTAGAGATGCTGACCCTCTCAACCTATCTCATTGTGGGATTTTGGTATGCGCAGCCGCTGGTGGTCACTGCCGCGCGGGATGCCTTTTTGACCAAGCGAGTGGGCGATGTGCTGCTGCTGATGGGCTTAGTTGCGCTCAGCACCTATGCCGGCAGCCTCAAATTTGACGATCTCTACATTTGGGTCAAAGAAACCGACCTAGCACCCACCGTAGCAACCCTGATGGGCCTAGCACTAATCGCAGGCCCCACCGGCAAGTGCGCCCAGTTTCCGCTACACCTGTGGCTCGACGAAGCTATGGAGGGACCCAGCCCGGCCTCTATCTTGCGGAACTCAGTGGTCGTCACTTGCGGTGCCTTCGTCCTAATCAAAATTCAGCCAGTAGTCGTTCTCTCGCCAATCACGCTGGATGTACTCATTATCATCGGTGCGATTACAGCTGTTGGTGGCGCTTTGGTCTCGCTAGCTCAAATTGATCTGAAGCGAACCTTTTCTTATTCCACCAGTGCCTACATTGGCCTCGTGTTTATCGCAGTTGGGACCGAGTGGCCAGGGGTGGCCTTCATGATGCTCTTTACTCACGCGATCGCCAAGGCACTCCTCTTTATGACCATTGGAGCCATTGTCTTCACCACAAACAATCAGGACCTCACCGAGCTAGGCGGTATCTGGTCGCGAATGCCAGCCACGACCTTGACATTCCTAACTGGCGCGCTCGGACTAACGGGCATTTTACCTTTTGGGTGCTTTTGGTCATTTTGCCTAGGCATAGAGTTTTTATGGAAAGAGCATCCCGTGCTCGTCGGCGTGTTCTTGCTGGTGAATTTCTTGACGACGCTCAACCTAGTGCGCGTCTTTCGCCTGGTGTTTCTCGGAGAACCTCAGGCCAAAACTCGCCGGACGCCAGAGATCGGATGGCTGATGGCCATTCCAATGATGACGCTGTCAGTCTTTGCCTTGCTGCTGCCAATCATTATGCAGCGCATGTCGCTGTTGCCACCGCTAGCCTATTTCAACCTGGCAGCGGTAGTACTCCTCGTCATCTCTGGTATGGCAGGGGCCGCGCTAGGCTTTTACTTACCGCTGAATCGAGCCTGGTCACGCTCTAGCATTCGCTCCCTGCGAACCGTACAAGATTTGCTGGGCAACGACTTTTACACCGAGAAGCTCTACGAAGGCACCGTAGTCCGCCTTGTCGCCCTGCTGTCGACTTGGAGTAACTGGTTTGACCGCTACGTAATTGATGGCGCGGTCAACCTGGTTGGGGCGGCATCTTTGCTGAGCGGTGAAGGCTTAAAATACAGCGCCTCGGGGCAGTCTCAAAGCTACATTTTGACGATTGTGGCTGGGGTTGGGCTGCTGGTGCTGATGACAACCTGGGCAATGTGGTAGGAGAAAACTTGTGATATTGAGCGCACTTATATTGATTCCTCTGGTCGGCGCTTTGCTCATTAGCATCTGGCCACAAGCCTTGGAAGTTTCTCAGGCTCGGTGGGCTGCGTTGATAACGCTGACGGTAAACCTGCTCGTCACGCTCTACTTGGTATCACAATTCGATATCAGCCAGTCAGGGTTTCAGTTTGTTGAATACTTCGCTTGGATAGAGCCGCTGGGCCTGTCTTATTTCCTAGGTGTCGACGGCATTTCTCTGCCGCTGGTCGTAGTAAATAGCCTACTGTGCCTAGTGTCTGTGTATCTCAGCGTTGAGGTGAAGCGGCCTAGGCTGTACTATCCCATGCTGCTGCTGATTGCCAGCGCAGTTGCCGGGGCCTTTCTGGCCCGCAACCTGCTGCTATTTTTCTTGTTTTATGAGCTAGAGCTGATTCCGCTGTATCTGCTGATTGCCATCTGGGGCGGGGCGCGGCGCGGCTACGCAGCGACGAAGTTTTTGATTTACACGGCCTTTTCTGGAGTGCTGATTTTAGGGGCCTTTTTAGGCCTGATTTTTCTGGCGGGAACAGGCTCTTTTGACTACGACCCGGCACTTGCCCAAGGGCTGACCCTGGTGCAGCAAACGCTGCTGATGGGCGTGTTGCTGATTGGGTTTGGCATCAAGATACCGCTGGTTCCCTTTCATACTTGGCTGCCGGATGCCCACGTGGAAGCTTCAACGCCGATTTCGGTTTTGCTTGCAGGGGTGCTGCTGAAGCTGGGTACCTACGGCATGCTGAGGTTTTGCGTGGGGCTCTTTCCCGATGCGTGGCTAGACCTGTCGCCACTACTGGCATGGTGGGCAGTGATCAGCGTGCTGTATGGATCGCTGGCTGCGATCGCCCAAACCGACATGAAAAAAATGGTCGCCTACAGCTCTGTTGGCCATATGGGCTACATTCTCCTAGCTGCCGCTGCCGCCAACCCGCTGAGCATTTTAGGCACCGTTCTACAGATGGTGAGCCACGGCCTCATTTCCGCGCTGATGTTCATGCTCGTGGGCGTCGTGTACAAAAAAACCGGAACCCGCGACCTCACGGTGCTACGAGGGTTGATGGCACCCGAGCGCGGCCTGCCTTTTGTGGGGTCGCTCATGGTATTGGGAGCGATGGCTAGCGCCGGTATCCCTGGCATGATTGGCTTCATTTCTGAATTTATCGTGTTCCGGGGAAGCTTCGAGCGCTACGCCCTGCAAACACTGCTGTGCATGGTGGGCTCGGGGCTAACGGCGGTATACTTTTTGCTAATGATTAATCGGGTGTTTTTTGGGCGGCTGAATGCGTCTCCCAAGCAGATGGGCGGGGCATTTGTCGTGACGCTACCGGGGGTAAGCTGGCGCGATCGCATTCCAGCCTTGGCGCTTGTTCTGCTAATTTTTGCTTTTGGCCTACAGCCAGAATGGTTGACTCGCTGGGTAGCATCAACCACAAATGCCTTTTTGCCCGTCGTTCCAGCAGCAGAGCAAACCATCGCCCAGCTACCGCTAAAGCCGTAATAAATTATTCGTAGGTTGCCTTCAGAACGCGCGATCGCTATGACCGAAACAGTTTCAAAAGCTCAGCTGCAAATAGCCCCGTTCTATTCCCGTCAGGAATATATAGAGCGCCTGCTATCTGGCAACCCGCTACTACCCGACACCGCCGACAATCTCACCGAGGTGGTGGGTGTATTGCACGCCTATGGCGTAGTGCTAGATGCCTATTCGGTCAACCTCAGATACATCGCGGATCATCAGTTCTTGGTGCTGGTGCCCATTTTGAAGTACTTCAATGGGGAAGTGACCCCGCAGAAGATCGTTCAGCACCTCTGGCACGACCGGATCAACTACGAATATGCCGAGTACGTCATGCGCACCATGATGTGGCACGGCGGCGGCGGCCTTGATGAATATTTAGACTCCGACCATTTTTGGGCCTGCTGTAGCCCGGCCATTCAGGCAAAAGCCCGGCTAAATCCAGTTTTATTTACGCTCAACCGCATCTTTCCAGACTATCTGCCCGAGCAGGTCAGGCAGCTGGCTTACTATTCTGGGCTAGGTCAGTTTTGGCGAGTCATGAGCGACATTTTCATGGACCTGTCTGCTGCTTATGACAAAGGAGAGATTAGATCCATCGACGCGGTCGTAAAGTTTGTCAAAGCGGGTCTGGTCGCTAGCGCAACCAAGCCCATCATCTACAAAGTGACGATTTCGGGCACCGAATTCGACATCATTCCAGACTCCGCAGGGCTGACCTTTTTGCCAGATACCGCCGTCCCCTATGTAGAATCTATTTTCTTTAGAGGCACGCCCTTTTTTGGCACCGTATCGTACAACGCGCAGGCTCACCAGATTCCTATCGACCAGGGTCAGTTTGGCTACGGCGCTCTGTTTGCAGACCCGCTGCCGATTGGCGGTGCAGGCATTCCCCCCACCCTGCTAATGCAGGATATGCGCCACTACGTGCCCGACTATCTCAAGACCCTATATCAAAGCTCCGTGCGAGGACAAGACGACGTTCGCGTCCGGCTCAGTCAAAGCTTCCAAAAGTCGATGTTTTGTGTAACAGAAGCCGCTGTTCGGGGCCTCATGCCCTACCCAGCAGACACCGCCGACCCCAAAGAGCAAGTGCTCAACCGAGACTATCTCAACGGCTGGATGAAGAAACTCTCAAAATCTCGGCTCGACATCGTACAGACGGCATAAACACAGAGGGCTTAGATGACAGACGGCTTATAGACAGACACTTAGCTAGAGCTGCTGAGTCACCAAGCGCCGAATAATCTCCGTCACTTCAGCGGTCATCAGCGCATCTACCGAGCGCGCCTCCTGGTGAGCATTACCCGTTCTCTGAGCGGCGATCAGGGTAAGGGCAAAGCTGTATTGCTGGTGGCTAGCAGTGGGATCCCAGGCACCGGGGCGCGGCAGGCTAAACTGCACCATGGCGCAGTAGGTAAGCTCAGTGCGATCGCGCTGATCGCTACGGCCAAATCCACTCTTCGACAAAATGACCGGAGATTGCACCACCGCCGACAGCTCCAGAGTTTCCAGCGCCACATCCACATAGCGGGCCGTATCTACCCCCATCGCCCGCAGCACGCTATCCAGGCTATGCCCCTGCGCATTTGGAATAATAGCCCGCTTGGGCAGTCGCCAATGCCACCCAGCCATCGTCATCAATCGCGTCAGGTCATAAGTCGAAACCAAGTTTTCTCCCTGATGGCGCTTCCCGGGAGAAGTCACTAGCACCTGCCGGGTCTTGGTGTCCCACAGCTCCGGCGACGCAAGAAACGGCACCTCACCGTAGCGCCCCTGAAACGACAGCTTCCGGTTGCCCGTGAGCTTTTGCATCCACTGCTCTAGTCCGCTGGGCGTATTGAAATGTTTGAACATTGCCGCTAGCGAATTTGAGGTGGCAATCCGATTGTCGTAGGTCATGATGCCAGCCGCTAGCTCGTTGAACGTATGGCCTCGGCTGTCGCGGCTACCGGCAGCGCGGATCCGACAGCGATCCATATCTGCAAGCGGCGCTGTCGCATTTGCCCGGTCGATCAAATTCAGCAACGGAACAAACTTCGTCGAGCTCCACATTTGCCGGTTCGTCAATGCGTCTCGCCCCAACCACCTGGCCTTCAGCTGCCCGCCTTCCACAGTGCCCACACATACACAGCCCGACAAAATATTGGGTGAGAGAAAGTCCAATCCACCCAGGTCAATAACAGGCAGCTCACCCCGGCTCGGATAAGCTGCCGCATTACTCAGCGGCTGAGGGATTGCCGTTGGAGTCTGCAGGCGCACCGCAGCTTTGGCAACGTCATTTCGATAGGGTGATCGCCGAATGCCCCGATCCAAAAACGCCAGCTTTTCAGCATTAAATCCGTCTTCCTGGGCAAAAAACGCCTTAAACAGATCCTTTCGAGGTTTTTCTAACCCTGGAAACTTGTGCAACCGCTCCTCTGGCGGAATCCGCAGCGCCTGACCCAACAGAGCGGCCACATCGCCGCGAGTCATTGCTCGCTGGGGCTCAAACCTTCTCGGCTCTGGCAAAGACACCAGCACATTCTGCGCGATCGCACTGCCCACCGCATCCCTAGCGTAGTTCGGAATATCCTCCGCATCGACAAAGGTCCCATTGATCTGCGTGGTCAGCTGCTGTGCCGCCGTCGCAGCCTCTGGCTCACTCACCGCCTCACTCATCTGGTCAGCAGACAGCGCCGCGACCAGCACCACAATCGCCTGCGCCCTAGAAATGCTTTGCTTCGGCAAAAATCGACCGTTTTCATCCCCACTAAACAGACCCCGCGACGTCGCCCAGTCAATCGCCTCATACGCCCAATATTCTGGCAAAACGTCCTCGAATGCCACTGCAGGCTGCTTAGCCTCCAGATCAGGAAAAGCTCGCATCATCAGCGCCGCATATTCCGCCCGGCTCACCACAGCGCTTGGCCGAAACGTGCCGTTGGGATAGCCGCTAATCAGCGATCGCTTAGCCAACGCCACAATACTTTCACGAGCCCAATGGCGAGCAATATCTGAAAACATAAGCCTTTGTTTGCTCCACCGCTGTTTTACATAAGGTATCGCCCAGCCCTCAAGTAGCTTGTCATCTACAAGACAAAGCCCCCATATGCCGGCAGCGAACCTGCCTCTCCCTTAGATGTACACCCCTAACCGAAACAAACCGCAGATTAAACAAGCCGAAGATTAAACAAGCCGAAGCCAAACCCATGGAATCAATAAATTGGCGTACGATCAAAAGCAAGGACCAAAACGCGATTAGCCTTTAGTCCCTGCACATTTCACGCATCATTTATGAGCCAGCTCGCGCCCTCACCCCCCGACCCTACAAACCAAACATCCACAGCCCGCTCAGCGCAACCTCAGCAGGGACCCGTCACATCTGACTTGCCTAGCAATGCTGCCAAAGGGAATACCGTTCCGGCCAACACAGAAACCTGGGTGCTCGATGTAGAAGGCATGATGTGCGCAGGCTGTGTGAGCACCGTCGAAAAAAAGCTCGCCCAGTGCGAAGGTGTGTGCGCGGCAACGGTGAACCTAGTCACTGAGGTGGCAGCGATAGACTGCGACCAAACCGCCGACCCTGAAGCGATCGCACAATCGCTAACCACTGCTGGCTACCCTAGCAAGCTACGCCAGCGCCAAGCACAGCCTGGGCTCACGGCAGAGGCAGACTGGCTCGCTCGCAAAGAAACCGAACAGCAGCAGCAAAGCCTTCAGCTCGCGATCGCAGCTATCCTTCTCACCCTGTCCATCTTTGGCCATCTACAGCACCTCACCTTCACCAATCAGCTAGCCCAGACGCTGCAAAACATCCCCGTCATCAGCACCCTTTGGTTTCACGGCACCCTAGCGACCCTTACGCTGATATTTCCTGCACGCCAGATCCTCATAGAGGGCATTCAAGGTATCCGACGGGGCACGCCCAACATGAATACGCTAGTCACCCTCGGCGCCTTGAGTGCCTACTTTGCGAGTGTCGCCGCACTGATCTTCCCGAGGTTGGGGTGGGAGTGCTTTTTCGATGAACCAGTGATGCTGCTGAGCTTCATTTTGATGGGTAGAACCCTAGAGCAGAGGGCCAGATTTCAGGCGGCCAGCTCTTTGCGATCGCTCATTGCGCTCCAGCCCGCCTCAGCTAGACTCATTCCTGCCGCCGATAGTTCAGACACCGGCAGCGTACAAATTCCCGCCAGCCAAGTTCAAATCGGAGAATGGCTGCGTATCCTCCCCGGAGAAAAAGTCCCCGTCGACGGCACCATCACCACGGGTCAAACAACCCTCGATGAATCCATGCTGACCGGCGAGTCGATGCCCGTTGTCAAGCAAGTAGGCGATCCTGTCGTGGCGGGTAGCCTCAACCAATCTGGCGTCATCACCCTAGAAGTCACAAAAACTGGCGCAGACACTACCCTCGGCCAGATGATTCAGCTGGTCGAAACGGCCCAAACGCGCAAAGCACCCATTCAGGGCCTCGCCGACCTAATTTCTGGATACTTTACCTACGGTGTGCTGACTTGTGCAGCACTGACCTTTTGCTTTTGGTACTTTATCGGCACGTCACTCTGGCCTGAAGTTGCACAGTCCACTATGGGCCACATGCATCAGGCTCATATGCACCAGGCCCATATGCATGCCGGTCACATTCATCAACTATCTGACGTAAATAGCATCGGCTCAACCGTCACACCGTCGCTGCGATGGCTGATTAGCCTAAAGCTTGCGATCGCGGTTGTCGTTGTCGCCTGCCCTTGCGCCCTTGGGTTGGCCACCCCCACCGCCATCCTAGTCGGCTCAGGCCTCGGCGCAGACCAAGGCATCCTCATTCGCGGCGGCGATATCCTAGAAGCAACTCACCGGCTAGACACCCTTGTCTTCGATAAAACCGGCACGCTCACCACGGGCTCTCCGCAGGTCACAGATGCGCTACCACTGGTACCCCACCTCTCAGCAGAAAGGCTCCTTCAGCTCGCCGCCACCGCAGAAAGTGGAACCCGCCATCCGCTTGCGATCGCCATCCTAACAGCCGCCGCACAGTCCCAGCGGCCCCTCCTAGCCGCCAAGCAGTTCCACACCCAAGCAGGCCTAGGCGTCAGCGCCCAGCTCATCGATCAACCGGACTATCAACAGATACTGCTTGGCAACCAAGCCTGGCTCTCGCAAAATAACTGCCCAATTGATGCAGACACGCTCTCACGCGCTAGCTCTCTCGCCAAAACAGGGAAAACCGTCGTATTCGTCGCCCTCGATAGGCAAGTTAGCGGGCTAATCAGCGTTAGCGATCAGCTCCGCCCAGAAGCTGCTAAAACTATCCAACACTTGCAGACCCTCGGGCTCGATGTACACATTTTGAGTGGCGATCGCCAGGAAGCAGCAGATGCCATCGGCGCTCAGCTAGGATTACAGCCATCGCAGGTGAGCGCAGAGGTTGCACCGCAAGACAAAGTCAGTGCGATCGCAGCCCTACAGCAGTCAGGTCATCGGGTGGGCTTCATTGGCGACGGCATTAACGACGCTCCGGCGCTGGCACAGGCCGATGTTGGAATTGCTCTCAATTCAGGTACAGACGTGGCCATTGAGACAGCAGACATCGTGCTAATGGGCGATACCCTCTTCGACATCACCACTGCCATTACCCTCAGCCGTGCAACCTTCCTCAAAATTCGTCAAAACCTCACTTGGGCCTTCGGCTACAACCTCATCTGCATCCCGCTGGCTGCGGGCGTCTTTTTGCCAACCCTAGGCCTATCTCTCAACCCTGGCTTTGCCGGTGGGCTAATGGCCCTCAGCTCCATCACAGTCGTCATCAATTCACTCTTGCTACGCTTCACCCTCAAACCCGCAATGGCCGATTACAAAGCGTCGTAACTCACGCTGTCTTACCACTCACCAAACACTCATTAAAAAGCGCTCAGTGGGCTATCCACTGAGCGCTTCTGATTCAAGACTCTGTGCAAGCAAGCAGGCTGCAGCTAACCCGGCTTTTTCCAATTAGCGCTGTGAGGAATGCAAATGAGATTCTCACCGTAGCTTTGAATCATACCGCCCTGGCGCAGCTTGCCCATCAGACGAGTGACCGTCACACGCGTAGAGCCAATTGCACTGCCAATTTGCGCATGAGTTAACGGGAAAGGCAAATAGTAGCCCTGCTCACCGTGCTCACCATGCTCATCAATTAACAGCGTCAAAAAGCCCAGCAGGCGATCAATCGTACGGCGCTGACCTAAAGTACTCAGCCACAAGAGCTTACGCTGATGCTGACGGCGAAAAGCATCCAAAACTTCTTTCTGAAAATGAGGCCACGTATCAAGATCGTTCCAATACAGCCAAATCACCGTTGTCTGGTCTACATGAGCAAAGCTCTGCAATGTAAACGGCGGCTGGGCGACCACCTCAAAAGGTTGCCCTGCGCCAACAAAGCCGAGAAAAGCCTCTTCAGCAGCCACTAAGGGCATACGAGCTGCACTACTTTTCTTCTTCATTGTGGCGCTTACTTGAGCATTTCCAAGCAAACGGACGGATCCCTTCTGCACAAGATACAAAAGCCCTGGACGAGCGGGAATTTTCTCATCCTTATTGAAGGTTCGGCACCTGTAATGCTCACTGGCCCAATCAGAAATACGTTGCCAAGCTAAAAAAGGGCGTGCATTATCCGGTTGAGGAGAAGACATATTAGGAATAGTTGAATTGTGTTTAACCGTTGTAGATAGTGTCA
>JBCBIK010000173.1:0-10572 GCA_038524545.1 Cyanobacteria bacterium J06623_4
CTCCTGAATTGATAGGATCTTAGTCCGCTTACACAAAATTATGTACAGTCTCGCAATCTGGTGGCTGGTATTGCGCATGAAGTCAACAATCCCATCGGCTTTCTCTTCGGTAGCATTAACAATAGCAAAAATTACTTCCAAGATTTGATAGATCATCTTACGCTCTATCAGCAGCACTATCCTGACCCAATAGAAAACATTCAAGAAAATGCTGAAGAGATAGATCTTCCGTTTCTGATTGAAGATTTACCCAAGCTGCTAGAGACGATGAAGGGCGCAACAAATCGCATCAAAAATATCAGTACCAGTTTGCGTACTTTCTCTCGAGCGGACACAGAGCATAAGGTCAGCGCCAGCTTACACGATAGCCTAAACAGCACGCTACTAATTTTAAAGTATCGCCTGAAGGCTAACGAGTGCCGCCCCGACATCAAGGTTGTTAAGGCCTATGAAACTCTTCCCGAGATTAACTGTTTTCCGGGACAGCTCAATCAGGTATTTATGAATCTGTTGGCGAACGCTATTGATATGTTTGATGAGGCGGCGATACAGACGCCTTACGAAGCGCTGGTGGGAAATCCTCAAGAAATTACGATAAGAACAGCACGGATAGAACAGAACACGGTTGAAGTCAGCATTGGCGACAATGGTAAGGGCATGACAGAAGCGGTTAAGGCTAAGATCTTTGATCGTCTTTTTACCACCAAGGGTGTGGGTAAAGGGACGGGGCTGGGGCTAGCGATCGCTCATCAGATTGTGGAAGAAAAACACGGTGGTAAAATTACTGTCGAGTCTCAGCCTGGTCGGGGGACCGAGTTTATTCTCACGCTGCCAATAAACGATTAGCACTATTAATTTGCGCTTCCTTAGTTGCCAGTCCTAAGAACTATCTTTTATCTGTTGGAATTAGAGGTCGTTGCGGTAGACGCTTTGACCGTCGCCAGGGAGGAAGGTGAGCTGGTAAGGACGGACGGTTTGGCCGATGCTGACTTCTACTTCATTACCCCACACTTCTACAGCCATGATGGCTTCATTGGGACCGCTGTAGTCGTGGTATTGGCAGGTTTCGGCGGGGCGGTCGGGTTTGCGCTGGCGCTTGAGGGTGGCGGTGCCGGTCTCTTGACGGATGTAGACTTTTTGCTGGTACGTGACTCGGGCAGGCGGTGGGTTTTCGAGGGGACAGTCTTTGACGGTTTCGGTGAAGGTGACTTCTAGGGTGTCGTCGTCTTCGACGGAGAGAAAGGCGATGCGATCGCCGTCTTGCAACAGATACTCTACCCATTCCCAGCCGTCGTCGTTGTAGGTGAGTTTGTCTTCAATAATCCAGTCAATGTTTTCGTATTGAACAATGTCACCGAGCTTAAGGGTGAAGATGGTGGGCTGGCGAGTGCCGCTGGTGGTGGGGTTGTTGCTGCTGCCGCCTCGCCAGTACCAGAGGGCAACGCCGACTAGGATGAGAATGATAAGGAGCCAGAAGAGACTAAGCATGGAAGAGAACGATGAATGATGAATGACGAATGGGGAAACGGGTGGGGTGGAAGTATGCTGATGGCCGACGATTTAAACTCATCGTTCATCATTCATACTTCATCCTTTCAGTTCAGTAGACTGACCAGCGCGGATTGGATTGATAGGGGACGATCACTGGATTGGAGAGCTGGTTGATGTCTACGTCTGTGTCTGTGACGTCTTTGGCCATGATGAAGAGGGTGGGGAGCAGCTCGGAGGTGAGAAACTGGGTGGGAATGGGGAGCGACAGACCGGTAAGGTTGAGGGGGGCTTGGGCGGCGATGACGAAGCCCCAAGGGCCGAAGCTGGGAATGTCGACGTTGTAGGGGCGGGCGGTGAGGCCGGTGTCGGTGAGGGTCTTGGTGATGCAGGCGATGACTTTGGGGGCGAAGAAGGGGGAGGAGGCTTGGGTGACGATGATGCCGTTTGAAGTGAGGCGCGATCGCAGCTGCTGGTAAAAGCCTTTGGAGTAGAGTTTGGCGATGGTGACTTGGTCGGGGTCGGGGAAGTCGGCGATGATAATGTCGTACTGGCTGCTGAGCTTAGGAATCGCTTTGAAGGCGTCGCCGTATTGAAGGGTGACCCGGGGGTCATTGAAGGCGTTTTGGTTAAATTTGACGAGCTGGGGTTGGGTTTGGGCGAGGTGGACGACGGCGGGGTCGAGTTCGATAAGGGTGATGTGCTCTATGCTGGGCCACTTGAGCACTTCGCGTAGGGCCATGCCGTCGCCTGCACCTAGCAAGAGAATGCGTTTGGGGGGATGGCCGTTGGCGGTGGCGGCAGCGATCGCTGGGTGAACAAGGGCTTCGTGGTAGCGGTATTCATCGATGGTGGAGAGCTGGAGTTCGCCGTTGAGAAAGAGGCGCAGGTCTGAGCCGAAACGGGTGAGGACGATGCGCTGGTAGGTGGATTGCGATCGCCAAACGATGGGAGCTTTGTAGAGTTTGTTTTCGAGTTTGGCGCTGAAGGGGAGGACGATTGGGGTGGTGGCGATGAGTGTGATCGCAAGGCCGATGCCCACGTAGCGCCAGGGTCGCATTTGGGGAAAGGCTTGGGCGAGGGCAAAGACCATCCAGGCGGGAAAGGCACCAATGATAAACGCAGAGGGTAGGAGGCCTATCCAGGGCAGCAGGACGGCGGGGAAAAGCAGCGAGCCGGCGAGGGCGCCTACGTAGTCGAGGGCGAGAACCCCTGCGAGCGAATCGCTGAGGTTTTGCTTGTCTAGCTCAATGAGCCGGGTGAGGAGGGGCACTTCCATGCCTGAGAGGGTGCCGAGGATGAGGGTGCCAAAGGTAAGACCAACCCAGACGGGACCGCTAAGGGTGAAGAGGGCAAACAGGCCGAGGGGCACTAGGGCAACGAGGGGGGCTAGGGCCAGCTCAATGGCAAAAAAGCCGTTCAGCAGCTGGCGCTGCTGCCGTTTGTCGTTTTGGTGGGCGTTTTGGTGGGCTGTTCGGTGAGCGGTTTGGCCTGATGCGGATGGCCTGGCGATAAAGCGGCTGAGATAGGCGCCTAGCCCCATGGCCGCCAGAAAGCCACCGACTGCAACGCCGTAGGCCAATGCCTGAGCCCCAACGAGGTAGCTTGTGAGGGTGCCGAGTAGCAGCTCGGCAGCTAGCCCACAACCAGAAGAAACCGCTGCCGTCAGCAACAGCAGATGCCGCTGCTGACGGGTGAGCGCGGTGCTGGTGCTGCGGATGCTGGTAAGGGTTTGATGGCTGCTGGTCACGGTGTTTTTGAGGAGGTATCTGGGATGCTTTTGGCTTAGTTAGCTTGTTTACCTTGAGCTTGTTTACCCTGAGCTTATTTACCCGTGCCGGGGCCGCCACCTCGCACGCCGTCGTAGCTGGAGCGGGAGGAGCCGCCGCTACCGCTGCTGCTGTAACCAGAGGGAACGGGAACAAAGTAGGTGGTCCGAGAGTACCGACGAGCGTTGTTGTCGACGAAGTTTTGCTGGCGTAGGGTGACTGAGTTGGCGTCCGCTAGGGAGCCGATTAGACTCAGGGCAACGATGCCGAGTGCTAAAGCCAAGCAGATTCTGTAGAACATGGAGTTAGCAGGTTGTTTGGGTGTCTTGTTTGGAGTGGCGGCGTTTGGGTGGTTTTTAAGCGGTGTCTAGGTCCAGCTGTCTGCGCTGTTTGTTTGGGATTTTTTGTCTGCTAGGGTGACGATGATTAGCAGCCCGATGCAGCCCCAAAGGGCTGGCCATAGATAGGCTCGGTTGAGCCATTGCCGGTACAGGTTTATTTGAAAAATAACGGGGACTTCGGCGGCGGTGATGCCCTGGGGCGGCGCGGCGGTAATGTTTTGGCTGGCAACAGATAGCTTTACTTTGATGGCTTGGGGGTCTGGCCAGTTGGGGATTGACAGTTTTTTAGAAGATTCGCTTTGGCGGCTGCTAAAGTCTTGGCTGACGGTGCTCAGAACGGTTCCGCTATCGGTGAGCACTTCTGCTTTGAAAAGGGTGCGCTGGGTGTACTGCAGCTGAGTGACGATTTCGACGCTGGGGCTGCTGAGCTGCGCTACGTCGAACAGTTCTGTCTCGACGACGGACCCGGCGGTGGCACTGAGGTATTGCTGCTTGACGATTTTTCGCTGAGGCCCAAACATGAGCACCAGAACCATGAAAATGACAGCGTATAAGATGCCTTTTTTAGCTTTCTCAGCGGGAGACTTGGGAGAAGACACGGCGGTGGGCAGGAACGTAGGGTTTCAGCCATCAAGTTGCCCTGATGTAAGCTCGTCTTAACATACCGCTATCCCTACTGAACGAGAATGGACTGTGGCTATGGGATGCGACGATGAAACGGGTAACGGTTGTAAAAAGCGCAGCTTTCAGTCCTATAATCACGGCGAGTGCGTCCGAATCCAGACAGCTCAATACAAGTTAACTTGATATTTTCTTTAGATTTACGTCTCTATCTCTCTTCTAAATCTCCTAAACATCTCTATGTCTAGTTCTCTTTTTCAACGCGTTACCAAACCGATTACGTCGGGGCTGGCGTTAGATTACTTTGACTTTCAGCACTGGCGGGAGGTGAGCTTTTTGCACCGGCTGTTGTCGCCGCTGCGCAGCTGGCGGCAGGGCAGCTGGCTGCTGGCCTGGGGAGATGGGATTGCCTGGGTATTTGTGGCGGCAACGATTGCGCTGGCGCCGTATGTTTCGACGACGCTGATTGGCTGGTTGCTGTTGGCTTCGGCGGGTTTTTGGCTGTTACTGACGGTGAGCGATCGCGCGGAAGGCTGGCTGACACCGCTGCACATTGCCATCGTGGCCTATTGGGGCGGGATGGTGTTGGCGACGGCGCTCTCGCCGGTGAAGGGAGCGGCGCTGTCAGGGCTGATCAAGCTGACGCTGAATGTGCTGCTGTTTATGCTGCTGGCTAGAATTCTGCGGATTAAGGAGCTGCGCAGCGGGCTGATTTTGGTGTATTTGTTGACGGCGTTGGTGGTGTCTGGCTATGGCTTGCGGCAGTGGTTTTTTGGGGCGGAGGCGCTGGCGACTTGGGTAGATCCGGAGTCGGAGCTGTCGGGCGCGACGCGGGTATACAGCTATTTGGGAAATCCCAATTTGCTGTCGGGGTACTTGATTCCGGCGGCGGGGTTGGGAGCGATGGCAGCGTTCGTGTGGCCGAAGTGGCTGCCGAAGCTGTTGGCTGGGGTGATGACGCTGACTGCGAGTGCCTGCCTGATTTTGACGCTGAGCCGGGGTGGCTGGCTGGGCTTTTTGGCGATGGGCTTTGTGATGATGGTGCTGCTGGTGTTTTGGGAGTCGCCTCGGTTTTCGCCTTTTTGGCGGCGATGGTCACTGCCTTTGCTACTGGGTGGCTCTGCGGTGGTGGTGGCGGCGGCGGTGGCGCTGGTGCCGCCTGTACAGGAACGGGTGATGAGTATTTTTGCGATGCGGGGAGATAGCAGCAACAATTTCCGGCTAAATGTGTATGAGGCGGTGTTTCGCATGATTAGGGCGCGGCCGATTACGGGAATTGGACCGGGTAATGAGGCGTTTAACGAGATTTATCCCCTGTTTCAGAATCCGCGATATACGGCGCTGAGTGCCTATTCCATTTACTTCGAAACGCTGGTGGAAGGGGGTATCGTGACGATGGTGGGATTTGTGTGGATGATTGTGCTGAGCTTTCAGCAGGGCTGGGCGCAGCTGTCTCGGCTACGGCAAACGAGGGATGCGGATGGCTATTGGCTGATTGCTGCGGTGGGTGCGATCGCGGGTCTACTGATGCAGGGGGCGTTTGATACGGTGTGGTATCGGCCGCAGCTGAGTACGCTGTGGTGGATGCTGCTGGCGATTGTGGCGAGCTTTTATGCAGATGCGCGGCGACGGCGGAAGGCGTTGCCCAGTGCGGAAATGGCCAGCGCGGAGTTAGCTAGCGTGGAGATTGCCGGAACGAAGATGGCTGACGCGAGAGTAGACTATCGCTGATGGTTTTGATGAGGTTACCTGAGGCGGCCAGTGAGCTGACGGAAGCGACTTCGATTGCGATCGCTCAAAAAATCCAGTGGGCTGAGGTGTCGCTGGAGAAGAGCGTGGTGGCGACTAGCTATGTGGTTGACGGCAGTGAGGACGCGGCAGTTGCGCCGCTGCTGTTGCTTCATGGGTTTGACAGTTCACTATTTGAGTTTCGACGGCTGCTACCCTTGCTGGCGGCGCACTGGCGGGTGTATGCGGTGGATTTGTTAGGGTTTGGGTTTTGCGATCGGACGAGTGATTATTTCGGTGGGGCCCAGTCTGCAAGCCAGTCTGCAAGCCAGTCTGCAAGTCAGCTCAATCCGGCGATGATTCGGGCACACTTGGCGGCTTTCTGTGAGCAGGTGATCGGGAGGTCTGTGGTGCTGGTTGGGGCTTCGATGGGGGGCGGGGTGGCCATTGACTTAGCGGTGAGCCATCCGGCACTGGTGGAGAGGCTGGTGCTGATTGACGCGGTGGGGTTTGCGGCGGGGCCGGCGATTGACAAGGTGATGTTTCCGCCTTTGGACCGGTGGGCGACTAATTTTTTGCGCAATCCGGGGGTGCGGCGAAATATCAGCCGCAATGCGTACTACGACAAGTCTTTTGTGACGCCGGACGCTGAGCTGTGTGCGTCGTTGCACTTACTGATGCCAGGCTGGCAGGCTGCGCTGATCGCGTTTACTAAAAGCGGTGGCTACAATTTTTTACGGCAGAAGATTCCGCAGGTTTCGCAGTCAACGCTGGTGCTGTGGGGACGTCAGGACAAAATTTTGGGTACGAAGGATGCTGCCAAGTTTGAAAAGCGGGTGCCGGGCTGTCAGCTGGTGTGGGTGGAAGACTGCGGCCATGTGCCCCATTTGGAACAGGCTAGTGTTACGGCAGAACATATTGTCAACTTCCTGGGATAGGGCGATCGCTGGCAGCTTGCTGGACATTTTGTAATGTGGCTAGCGTCCTATTCCCAAAATATTGGGTTCTCGCTATACTTCCTCGGAGATAATGCAATTAGATATGGATCACACATGAATGCAGACGATCTTAGGAAGCCGCTGAGTATTGGCGACATTGTTGGTACGGGCTGGCGACTGTATACCGAAAATTTTGCGCGCAACTTTGTGATTGCTTTGCGAGGAACGCTGTGGCTGCTTGTGCCGTTTGTGGTGGCGGTGCTGGCTATTTTGTGGATGGTTGCGCAGGGAGAGGGGCTCTACAATTTGTCGGGGGCGATCGCGCTGCTGTTTCCGGCTTGGATTGTTCTTTTTGTGTACTGTGCGGCGCAGTCTTTAGGTGAGATAGCAGGTATCTCACGGCTAGCTTTTCAATCACTTAGCCCGGCTGCGACTACTGATGCTGAAGGTGATTTGGATGGCGCTGCTGGGGAGAGAGAAGCACTGCGGTTTACGCGCTCTCGAAAGTTTTCTTTTTTAGGATCGGCGACAATTCAAACGATCATCTTGGGGATTGTCAATTTCATCTTTTTCATTTTCTTTTCGGTGCTGATCGTTTTTGCGTTGTTCTCTAGCGGATACGGCGGACTTTTAGGATTATTAGAGGGCTCTGAAGGGGGCGGGAATCCTCAGCTGGCACTGCTGACGTTTTTACTGCTGCCGATTTCGCTGATTTTGTTTATCTGTTTCTACGTTTGGCTGTCGATGCGTATAACGCTGGCGGAGCAGGCGCTGGCGATAGAGAGGGAATCGGGTGCGATCGCGTCCATTGGGCAGTCTTGGAAGCTGATGAAGCGTCAGGTTTTGCGCTCTTTTGGAGTAGTTTTTTTAGCTGGGTTGATTAGCCTACCGATTACGGTGGGGGTCTCGATCATTTCCCAAATGATCAATGCGCAAATTTTCAACATCGCGGCGATGGCGGATACAGATTCGAGTGCTGGACCGCTAATTCTGTTGCCGGTTTTGGGCAGTTACCTTGTTGCAACGATTGTTGGTTTGCTGGGCAGTATCATTGTTGGTCCGTTTTTCAAGTCTGTTTTAACAACACTTTATTTTGATATTCGCAATCGCAAAGAAAGACTTGAAGCTTAATGCTTTTGACTCCGATTCTGGAGACTTTCTTAATTATCAGATCAAGTGATACACGGCACAAAAGAATAGTGACATTGCTTAGAAGGAACTATTTTTTGCATGTCTATTGTGAAAACAGCTGGTGGAAAACGAATTGGAATTTTGACCAGCGGCGGTGATTGCGCTGGCCTTAATGCCGTGATTAGGGCAGTTACTCGCTGCGCCGTTGAGGTCTATGGCTGGGAGGTTCAGGGAATTTGTAAGGCCACCCATGGGCTAATGTCCCGTCCGCCGCAGGCAATGCGGTTAGGCGTGAGGCAGGTAGACCCGTATTTGACGATGGGCGGTACGTTTCTCGGCACGACGAATAAGGGGGATCCGTTTGCGTTTCCGATGGAAAATGGGGAGCTGCGCGATCGCTCGGATGAAATCATTGAAGGCTACCACCAGCTGGGGCTTGATGCCTTAATTGGCATCGGAGGAGATGGCAGCCTGGCCATCTTGAGAAAGCTGGCGCAGCAGGGGGGGATAAACCTAGTCGGAATTCCGAAAACGATTGACAACGATGTCGGGCTGACTGAGCGGTCTATCGGGTTTGATACGGCTGTGAATATTGCCACGGAGGCGATTGATAGGCTGCACTTTACCGCTGCTAGCCACAGCCGGGTGATGATTGTTGAGGTGATGGGCCGGGACGCGGGACACATTGCGCTCAATGCAGGGATTGCCGGGGGCGCTGATATTATCTTGATTCCGGAGATTCCCTACACGCTGGACAACATTTGCCGGCACATTCGGCGGCGACAGGCGGATGGTAGCGACTATTCTATCGCGGTGGTCTCTGAGGCGGTATGCACGGAGACGGGCGCGCTGGTAGAGAAGGGACATTTTGCGGATTGCCGCCTGGGCGGGGTTGGTCAATACCTGGCAGAGCGAATTACTGACATCAGCGGGGCGGAAACTCGGGTAACCGTGCTGGGGCATACGCAGCGGGGAGGCATTTCTTCGCCGCTGGATCGTATTTTGGCGTCTGCGTTTGGTGTGGCGGCTGTCGAACTGATTGCCAATGGGCACTATGACCGCATGGTGACTTGGCAGGAGCGGGCTGTAAGGTCTGTGCCGATTGCGGAAGCGATTAAGGACTACCGGACGGTGGAGCCTGAGGGCACGCTGGTGAAGACGGCTCGCGGTTTGGGTATTTGCCTGGGTGACCGGACGCCGCCGAGGACTGGGTTTGTGGCTGGTCGACTAGCTTTCGATGATCAGGCCTTCGTAGGCGATGGTGGCGGCGGGAAAGCGATCGCGGATATCTATCTGTAGCTGGTCGAGGGTGGTGTCGTCTTGAACGGGGCTGTGATGTAGTAGTGCCAGTTTTTTGACGTTTGCTTTCTGGGCGATATCTATGCCGATTTCCCAGGGCTGGGGAGTGGATTGGTTTTCTGCTACGTGATGCAAATAGCTGAGGTCGTCGTAGGTGCCATCGTAGATGAGTAGGTCTGCGCGATCGCACAGCTTGAGAAAATCGAAGTCTATTTTCTGGCTGGGGGTGTCAGTGGCGTAGACGAGGGTGTAGTCTTCCCAGGCTAGGCGGTAACCAAGGGCTTCTGTGGTGGGATTAATTTTGCACACGTCGACGGACACTTCGCCAATATTAAAGCTGTTTTTGTCGAGCAGGGTTTGGAAGCTGAGGCCTGCCAGCATGTTCTGGAGCGGCATGGTGAAGTGGGGTAGCAGCATCTGATCGGTGAGGCAGTGCTTGATGGACGCGCCGTTGGGCGCGGTGCCGCCGTATACGGTGAAGTGATTGTCGGGATTGAAGGCGGGCTTGAAGAAGGGAAAGCCCTGAATACGGTCCCACTGGGTGTGAGTGAAGAGGACGTGGGCTTCTATGGGGTTGGTTTGCTGCTGCAGCTGATGGCCGAGGTTTACAAGGCCCGTTCCTGCGTCGAAGATGATGCGCTGGCCGCCGATTAGGACTTCTACGCAGAGTGTATTGCCGCCGTAGCGCTGATTGGCGGCGACGGGGGTTGGTACACTGCCGCGCACGCCCCAAAACTGAATAGAGACTTTTGTCGTCTGCGGCTCTGGTAAAGATGACTGGGATAGCGGGGTAAGCAACGGGCGAGCAGTGTTGATCATGACGTGCAGACGGAGGGGTTCTTATTACCTCTGGCAATCGCCGGAGGGCTTACTGTGCGTAGTCTTTAGTGAACCCAGGGGAGGTCTAGGGAGATCTCGGTGTTTACATTGATTTTTGGCGATACAGCAGGCCTATGGAGAAAGAGAAATGGGTGACTCTCTACGTATTTCAAAAGGGCTAGAGAGGTGATCTCTAGCCCTTTTGAATCTTGCTCAGGTATTTAGCTTTTAGTTGCTATTTCCCGATTCGCTGCTCGTGAGCGATCGCGTCTAGGTCTTGGAATTAGCTGGCAGCTTTGATGCACTGGTCGACTAGGGGCTGCACCTGATCGAGGTTTTTCCAGCCGAGGATTTCGACTTCTTTTTTCTCTAGGTTTTTGTAGGAGGCGAAGAACTCGGCAATTTCGTCTAGGCGGTGCTGCTCAACGTCATCTAGGG
>JBCBIK010000174.1:0-10559 GCA_038524545.1 Cyanobacteria bacterium J06623_4
GCCACGCAAGTACCTAATCAATGACCTATTGCATCGCTACAGGCTGCCCCAAGCCTAAAAATGCGGCCTCTGCTCGGTTTTGCAAGAGCTGTGGCAGCAAATTATGGATACGCGATCGCTATCGGGTTTTAGGTGCTTTAGGTCGCGGCGGCTTTGGGGCCACCTTTCTCGCCAGAGACCAGTCTCTGCCCGGCCTTCCCCCTTGCGTGATCAAGCAGCTGCGGCCCACCACAGAAGTGCCCAGCCTGCTAGACATGGCCCGAGACCTATTCCAGCGAGAAGCCAACATCCTCGGCAAAATCGGCAACCATCCCCAGCTCCCCCGACTGCTCGACTACTTCGAGATGTCGAACGAATTTTATCTGGTACAGGAATACGTCAGCGGCTCCACCCTCCAAAAAGAAGTCAAAAAAGGTGGCCCCTTCACCGAAGTCAGCGTCAAGCAATTTCTCAGCGAAGTCTTACCGGTGGTGCAATACATCCATAGCCACCAAATCATTCACCGAGACATCAAGCCCGCCAATCTCATCCGCCGAGAACAAGACAAACAGCTCGTGATGATCGACTTTGGCGCAGTCAAAGACAAAGTCAACCAGCCCAAAGTCGACCCCACCGACCAAACAGCGCTCACAGCTTACGCCATCGGCACCCCCGGCTACGCCCCCCCAGAGCAAATGGCCATGCGCCCGGTCTACGCCAGCGACCTCTACGCCATCGGCGTCACCTGCGTCTATCTGCTCACGGGCAAGTCTCCCAAAGATCTACCCTACGATCCGCAGACGGGTGAGCTGCGCTGGCAAGAGCGCGTTGTAGTCAGCAGCCACTTCGCCCAGGTTCTTACCAAGCTGCTAGATATCTCCGTTCAAAATCGCTACCAAATGGCAGAAGAGGTCATCCGCGATTTGGAGATGGAGCCCTACCTCGAAGACCTGGCTAAAAACATGGCCTTCGCCACCCCAGAGACACTCAAGGCAGTACAACAACCCACCGAAGAAGTGCGCGTTTCTCCCTCGTCTCGCATGGCCGCCGCTATCCGAGCCCGCAAAGAGCGCCGGACCAAAAATGACGGCTCTTACAAAGGGGTAGAGCGCAGACGCACCAATAAGAAGTTCACATCCGATACCCTAAGAGAAGCCTACGAAAGAGGTCATCGAGACTTCTCCAACCAAATTCTTAGCCAGCTAGACCTGCAAAGGCAGACCCTAACCGGCGCCAGGTTTGCCAAAGCCACCTTGCGCAAGACAAACCTCATCGGCGCTGATCTCACCAACACCCACTTTGGCCAAGCCAACTTAAACCAAGCAAACCTCAAAAATGCCAAGCTGACAGGCGCCTACCTAGGCAGCGCCAACTTAGAAGATGCCGACCTGCGCGGTGCAAACCTCTCCCGCGCCACCTTAGAAATGGCCAACCTGAAGGGCGCTAATCTCTGCGGAGCTGACCTCACCGGCGCGACCATCACAGAGCAACAGCTCACCACAGCCCGCACAAACTGGTCTACCATTCAGGTCAATGGCAGACGCAGTCTGTTGTAAGGTCAATCTGTTATGGGAGTCAATCTGTTATGGGGTCAATCTGTTGAGGAGCGATCGCAACCAAAATCGCAACCAAAAGTGGTAACCGCAACCAAGAACAAACAATTAGTCTTCAAATAGCAGTCTTCAAATAGGGCTTTCACCAACGCGGCGAGCCATTAGCTAAACGCTCTGCCTGCCAGTTACACTAGGATCACAACCTTTTTTGAGGAGCAAGTAGCTATGTTTATCGATGAGCTAACCCCTTTTGTCCGTGAGCTAGCTCGCCAGCCAGTTGCCTTCTGTGGCGGTTTCTTTTCAGGGCTCTTCCGCCTAGACCTTGCAGAAGACCCCGTCAAGAGCTGGCTAAACAAGCAGGGCGCAACTCCAACAGCCAACAGCACGCCCGGCGGCCCTGCATCTTCCAATGCAAAAGGCCCCCAGTCGATTGATATCGAGTAATTGTTATTGAGCGATACTGATCAGCCTAGCCCAGTGCCTTCATCCACTTCAGCACTCGTCGGCTGACGCGCTCTCGGCTACTGATATCTTTGAGGCTAGTGTCTTGAGTGAGTTCTAGGGCCTTGTTGTAGTCTGAGAGGGCGCAGTTCCAATGGCCCTGCAAGTGGTAGGTCCGGCCACGCTCTGCGTAGAGTGTCGCACTCTGTGGCCGAAAGAACATAGCTATATCGAGGCACACCAGCGCCTCATCACAGTCTCCCATCTCACGCAGGGTAATGGCCTGATTTAGCCGGGCGCGAATGTTGAGCGGATTGAGGTCTATAGCATGGTCGTAGTCGGCGATCGCATCGTTCCAGTTTTGCTGCGTCGCATGCAAATTTGCCCGGTTGCTATAGGCCTTGTCTAGCTCAGGGTTTAGCTCAATAGCTCGGTTGTAATCTGCCAGAGCCTGCTCGCACTGACGCAGATGGTAGTGCATCAGGCCACGATTGGCGTAGTTGTCTGCATTTTCGGGCTCGTAGGCCATCAGCTGATTAAGAAGTTTGAGAGCGCCGGCATAGTTTTCTTGCTTAGCCTCCATCTGTGCTCGCTTACGCAGCAGCAGGTTGGCGTCTTCCGAAGATAGCCAGCTATCTGTTCTAAATCGGTAAGCGCTATGCGCAGGCACCTTTGCATTACCGATGAGTTTGCGCACGGCTTTTGACGCAGGCTGAGTTTCAGGGCGCTGGATGGAATCGGGTCTAACAGGTTCTAAAGGGCGCATGTGATAACTGTCCTAAGATGCTGATGGGTGGAGACGATTTCCTAACCTTTGAAACTGACTGCAACTCATCAATAAGAGTTGAATTAAAGGTTTTTCCTAAAAACGAAACAAGTTTTTTCGCATGCAACGTTCTTGATGAAATCCTCTCACGGAGGTCGGGCTGTTCCAAACCGAAAAAGAACGTAGGAATTGGAACCTTACCCTCAAAGGAAAATTGATATATAGGTGTAAACGCTGAAAAAAGTTTCCTTAGATAGCAAAAGCGCCATATAAAACCTTAAATAAAAATGAAGATCGTCGTAATTTCTACGTAAAGAATATTTTCACATCAACTTTTATTGTTAGATTAAAGCCTCTTTTATCTCTCTAAGCAGCTTACAAGCCGCGACAAAAGAGCAGGTAGGCATACATGAATTGATAGAAAGATCGGCAGCTAAGACATTTCAAGTAAAGCGATCTATTGAAGGGAGATTGCACTAGGCAACACGCTTCAGATGACTTAGATGTTGCGATTAATCAAACAACTTTTGTTGTTTTGAAAGAGTATTCATCTGAAAATTAGTCACTTGCCGCTTCACTTATTTGCCTTACTCACTCGCTCTGATTGAACACCCTAATTAATTGACACCATTCCATACTTTTCTCAAAATTAAAATCTTTTCTTTACGATAAAAGGGAGCACACACGACTGTGTACTCCCTTTCGATAGGCCTTTTTAATTTGATAGCCCGCCTGCTGCGGCTAGGCTCTCACACCTGTAAGCGCTTAGGCTCTGAAGCTCTCCAAGGCCAACAAGTTAGCTTACATATCTCAACCGAGCCAATACTTCGGGCATCGACTGTTCAGCGCTCAATTCGTCTACTCTCTGAAGCATGCATCTTATCTGAAGCCAACAGAAGCCTGCCATACAAAGGCAAGCAGCAAGAAGAAGATAGGTAGGATAGGCAACACGTCGATAAGGGGACCGAACGCACGATAGGCCTCGGGCAACTCTGCTACCAATAGTGCAACGTCCATATCTCGGTATCTCCAAACGCTTACGTAATAGTTAGCAATACTTTATCACGATATGTGATGTTGATAACGTTTCCTCAGCGTCTTCGAACAGCGCTGAAAAGAGCTGATGACAGTGCTTTTAGCCAAAAAATCGCAGGTCAAAAATCGTAACAGAGTCGTTACCTTCTTACGGCTCGGTATCAGCGCTCGCTGGCTGTAGCCAGCTGGCATAGGTCTCTGCAAAGTGACCCGCCAAAATCGCCTCCCGAATCTGAGTTGTAAACCTAATCAGCTCTGTAATGTTGTGAATGGAAATCAGCGTGTAGGCCAGTAGCTCTTTGGCATGAATCAAATGGCAGAGATACGCCCGAGTAAAGTTTTGACAGGTATAGCAAGGGCAGTCCGCATCAATGGGCGTCAGGTCGCGGCGAAACCGGGCGTTTTTTAGGTTCCAGCGATCGCCCCTCACCAGCGCCGCCCCATGCCTAGCCAGCCGCGTTGGAATCACACAGTCAAACAGGTCAATGCCCGCTGCGATCGCCTGAGCCATCTCACGATAAGTACCCACCCCCATCAGGTATCGCGGCTTGTGCGCAGGCAGCAATGGCGCTGTCGCCTGAACAATCTTCTCAATTAGCTCGGGTGGCTCACCCACACTCACCCCACCAATGGCATACCCCGGCAAATCCAATTCCGCGAGCGCTGCTGCCGCCGCCGACCGCAGGTCAAGATAAGTTCCACCCTGCACAATGCCAAACAACGCCTGATCTGATCGTTGATGTGCCTGCATACAGCGCTTTAGCCACCGAAACGTCCGCTCAGTAGCATTTTCTACGGCCTCTCGGCTGGCTGGATAGGGCGGACATTCATCAAACGCCATAATCACATCGGCCCCCAGTTTATTTTGGATGTCAATTGAGCGCTCTGGCGGCATCTCAATAATTCGCCCGTCCCGCGGCGAGCGAAAAGTCACTCCCTCGTCGGTAATGGTCCGCATCTCGCTCAGGCTAAACACCTGAAACCCACCAGAATCGGTAAGCATCGGGCCATCCCAATTCATAAACCTGTGTACCCCGCCCGCCTCGGCAATCAGGTCTTCGCCAGGCTGCAGGTGCAAATGATACGTATTTGCCAAGACCATCTCAGCCTGACAGTCCTTCAGCTGAGCGGGGGTTACGGTCTTTACATTTGCCAGCGTCCCGACCGGCATAAAGCGAGGCGTATGCACCGGGCCATGGGGCGTATGAAAGACACCGGCTCTCGCCTGTGTACGACGACAGCTTGCCTGAAGGTGATAGGAAAAAAGGCTCAAAAGACGGTACTTGAATAAGGGCTTTGTTGCAGATTACTGCACTTTGAAGTGAAATTCTCTCACCTGCAAATTCAAGTCTGCGCTAGTGCGTCTTTCTGTTACCGGCGTTAAAAGTTGCGATCATCGTCAATTGAAGCATCCCAGCTTGCAGAGAGCGCCTCTGTCACAATTGCCTCAAGCGTAGCCACATCAATTTCGCGATGGCTGCGTTCCTCGCTGGGATTTTGTATGGGGGTGAGGCAAAGGCAGCGGCCATCTTGCACAAGGGCAAAGGTGGTTTCGCCACCATTTGGAACAATTTCCAAATAGTCAAAGCTGTTGACGTTTAGGTAGAGGGCCCGGTTGGCAACAAGGGTAGCTTGGTTGGGGTCGGAGAAGGCCTCCATAACGCAGCCCTCACCGGTGTTGGTAATTTCGTTGTCTTGCCTGTGGATATAGCGAACACGACGGAGCCCCTTTAGCAACCTGAGCATGTCAGCTTTGTGAACAACGATACCGCTATCAACAATGCATGGCGCAGGGAGATCGTTGGATTTTTTATAGTTCATTGGAGGCAATTTATTGAAGCGACATTACTAGAGCCGATGGCTGATTCGCTATTTACGGGGCTTCTATGTAAAGGTAACTCAGAGAAGTCCGAAAATACACCCTAACGATAAACGAATTTTTGAGGTTTGCAATACGATATTTGTAAGATTATTCAAATACTGCATAAGGTAGATTTTTTCTTCACAAACCAACCGATACTAACGTCACAAAAGTGAATCGGTGGGCCTCAAAATTTCTTCTGAACTTCACAAAAAGGCTGGCAGACCGCCCTGCTAGCACAAGTTGCTAGCAGGAAACCGCTAATCGAAATCGTCACTTGAGAAGAGTCGACTTGCCATGAAAGAGAAGCCTTCTATCGCAGGCGGAGAGGTTAATTCATCAGCCAATTGGCTGACGAATCTGCTAGCAAGCTGGAACGGCGCGCTGATGTTTTATACCTGTTTGCCTATTCCCCGCAGCTGGCCGGTGAGCTTCCGCCAGATTGCCTGCTGGGTGCCGTGGATCGGGCTGGTTATCGGTGGCATCCTTGCGCTGGCCGACTGGAGCTTACGCATCCTACAAATGCCAGTGACCGTGAGCAGCGGGCTAGTGGTAGTGCTGGGCATCGCGCTGACCGGCGGACTACACCTAGACGGGGTCATGGACACTGCCGATGGCCTGTCTGTACCCAACCCAGAAAGACGACTGGCCGTGATGGCCGACAGTCGTATGGGCGCATTTGGCGGCATGGCAGCGACCGCACTGATTCTTCTCAAAGTCTTAGCCCTATCTGCCATCGCTCAGTACAGAGGGTTTGTGCTGGTCGCGATCGCAGTGTGGGGACGCTGGGCTCAGCAGTGGGCAATTGGCCGCTACCCCTACCTCAAAAAAGAGGGCAAAGGCGCCTTGCACAAATCTGCCATTCCCACCATTTGGCAGACTCTTCCGCATCTCTTGGCAATGCTGGCTATCAGCGGTGTACTGGGCATTAGCGGGCTTATTCCCATCGGCCTTTCAGTCAGAACAACCTTGGGCGGGCTACTGCTATCTGGACTCGTCAGCAGCTACTTCTACCGGCAGCTGGGCGGACACACCGGAGACACCTACGGCGCCGTCGTTGAGTGGACCGAAGCGCTGTTGTTGTGCAGCCTGACCATGGCCCAGTAGAGGTAGGCCAGTAAAACAACCCCTAGCAGAACAGCCCAGTCAAACAGAACAGCCCAGTCAAACAATCGCGCTACAACAAGGCTCGTCGATGAACACAGCGCTTCACCAAAACAACACAATCAAGGTAGGATAAACTCCAGCAAAAGAGAGAAGATAATTTTCCTTCTACGTGTGTCTTTAGTACGGTGAGGAGAGATAGGTAAGAACGAATTGCTAATATCAATGGTCCGTTGTGCTTCGATTGATTCAGATCAGTTCTCTTGATCACTGCAGCAGTGTGTTCCCGGTCAATAAAACTGCTTTTATCTTTTTGTCGTAATTTTTGCCGTAAGGTTCTTCCAGTTCCTCTTCCTCTAACAGACCCTTCTCTAGCAACATCTCCATGAGTAAGTCTTCCAAAGTTGAACAAGTCACCGGTCGCGGCCTACCACTTGTCGGCAACGATATTGACACAGACCGCATCATTCCTGCCCGCTTCCTGCGAGCGGTGACCTTCGACGGCTTGGGCGAACAGGTCTTTGCCGATGATCGTCAGCAGCTTCCCGAGCATCCGTTCAACCAGGCTCAGTATCAGGGCGCTAGCGTACTGGTGGTCAACCGTAACTTTGGCTGTGGCTCTTCCCGCGAGCACGCTCCCCAGGCGATCGCACGATGGGGCATTCAAGCTCTGGTCGGTGAAAGCTTCGCAGAAATTTTCTTTGGCAACTGTGTCGCGATGGGCATTCCTTGCGTCACTGCCGACACCGAAAGCGTCCAAGCTCTGCAGGCAGCGATCGCAGCCGACCCTACAGTCACCGTCACCGTTGATTTGGCTGCGATGACCATGCAAGCCAGCGACCTCTCCCTCTCTATCACCCTCGCAGAAGGTCCCCGGCAAATGTTCTTGAATGGAACTTGGGATGCTTGCGGGCAGCTCGTCGCTCAGGCAGACGCCATTCGCAACACGGCGACCCAGCTGCCCTATGTAAACTGGGCTGCCAGCTAACTGCGATCGCTATTTCCACTGGCAGTAAGGACGCTTCACCAAGCTGGAGTTGTAGTACCGCATATCACCGGAGACCTCCTCACCTACCCAGTCAGGTAGGTTCACCGTTTGGTCTGCCGAGGTGAGTTCTACTTCGGCTATCACCAGCCCAGTATTGTCCCCCTGAAACTCATCAATTTCCCAAACGAGATTGTCTACGGGCAGCCGGTAGCGAATCTTTTCAATGAAGGGGCGATCGCACAGCGTCTCCAACATTTCTCTCGCCTCTTCAACGGGAATGGCATATTCAAACTCAGCCCGGCTGAGTCCATCGGGAGGGCCTTTAATGGTCAGGTAGCCCTGCTCTCCTACAATGCGAAGTCGTACGCTCCGTCCAGGATGAACCGTCGCAATGTACCCCTGACAGTAAAATTGCCCGGTGAGATTCCTCTCCACTAGGGCATCTCGCCAATCATCAGTAGCAACCAAGAACTTACGCTCTATTTCTTGAGGCATCTTGCTCAAAAAGAAAATATCGGAAAGGACAAACACCTGGCAATGTACCACTCGCAGGCCACCTGCAGACCATCAACAAGTTGTCTGCGAACCATCTGCAAACCATCTGCGAACTATCTGAAGACTACTTTGGCAGTTGATCTAGTGAGTTCTCTGCGGGCGTATTGAGATACAGAAAAACTTCTATTTCACTGGGTGTGGGTAGCGCAGCGATCGCCCCCATGCGAGTTGTTGTTAGCGCGCCCGTCGCATTGGCATAGGTCACCACCTGCTTGGCCAAATCCGCATCTTGCAAGCAGTGCAAACCGCGCTGCAGCAGCTGATGAACAAACCCAGCGGTAAACGCATCGCCCGCCCCCGTCGTTTCTTCTACGTCTACCCGAAAGCCAGGAATATTGCCCGCAATATCGCCAAAACAATAATGGGCACCCTGCGCACCTGCTGTCACCAGCACCCCTTTCAGATGAGGTAGCTGTCTGGCGATCGCCCGCACCGAAACCGTGCCAAATAGCCAGTCTGCCTCTTCCTCAGAGACTTTGAGAAAGTGAACCTGCCTAATCAGGTCGTAAATTATCCTGGGTGCCTCCGCAGGCTTCGGCCAAAACATAGGTCGCCAGTTTACATCCACCAATATCGGCAGGTGGTAACTGCGCGCCTGCTGCACCGCCTGCATCACCGATTCGCGGGTGTCGGCATAGGCGAGGGACAACGTACCCAGCACTAAAAAGCTGGCCTCTGCAAACAAGCTGCTCTCTAGCGCGCTGACAAACAGGTGCGCATCTGCAAACAAGCTTGGATCGCGCTCACCAAATCCGGCAAAGGTGCGATCGCCATGCTCATCATGGGTGATATACACCTGGCGAGTCGGTGCCTTCTTGCGACGCTGCACCCCTCGGCGACCCACCTGCATATCATCCAACAGCTGCAGCAGTGCATCCCCCCAGGCATCTTCTCCCACCGCCCCCACAAACTCAACCGTATTGCCCAGTTTGGCCAGCGCGCAAGCCACATTAGCAGGCGCACCACCCGGCAAAGGCAACCAGCGCGTCACATCACCCCACGCCACACCCGGCTGCTCAGAAAAGCAGTCAATCAAGATCTCTCCCAAACAAATTGCGTGATTCAAATCTTTTTCACCCCAGCTGAATGAATTTTCAGCTGATCTAGTCGCATTAAGTCAACAGCTTACCCAAAAAGCTGTTGGCCCAGGGCCTATTCTCCAGAGTCCATTCCCCACCCGCTAAGCTCGAAGGCCCAAGACTCAAAGGCTACAACTCAAAGCTCAGCGCTTACTTCAGACGCCGCAAAACATAGCCCGAAATATCTTCCAGGGCCTGACGCGACGCAGAAGGCGGCAGCTCACTAAGGCATTCAACAGCATGGCGAGCGTGGCTCTGTGCCAACACCCGCGCCCGCGCAATACCCTGACTGTTGTGAACCAGCTCAATCGCTTGCTCAAAGTCTTCTGGCTGCGAAAATTCTCTGTCGATCACAGTCTTGAGGTAGGGCACCTCTTCTATGGCGTACAGCACAGGCGCCGTTAGGTTACCACTGCGCAAGTCCGAACCAGCAGGCTTGCCCAATACCTTCTCAGAGCCCGTAAAGTCTAAAATATCGTCTACGACCTGATACGCCAGACCCAAGCTACGGCCAAACTGGTAAAGATTTTCAGCCATCTCCTCCGAGACATCGCTCAACACGCCCACTGCCTTGGCACTGTTGGCAATCAGCGTCGCTGTTTTGTAATAGCTCTTCTCCAGATACGCCTCAATCGATAGGCTCGTATCAAAGTGCTTGAGCCCTTGGCGAATCTCACCTTCAGCCAAGTCCATGATCACCCGCGAAAGCAGCTTGACCACCGCAAGGTTATCGAGATTTGCCAAGTACCAAGAAGACTGAGCAAACAAAAAATCACCCGCCAAAATCGCTACCCGATTACCAAACCGACTGTGCACGGTCGCGACGCCTCTGCGCGTTGCCGACTCATCTACCACATCGTCATGGACGAGGCTAGCGGTGTGAATCATTTCGGTGATTTCGGCCAGACGGCGATGCCGGGTCGTAATCTCCTGATCGGGTTGGGTCGCTCTAGCAAGCAGCAGCACAATAGCAGGACGAATACGCTTGCCACCCGCGCCAAAAAGATGCTCGGCAGCAGCATAGAGAATCTTATGACGAGCGCCAACAAGATTTTTGAGATTGTCTGTCAGAAGCTCAAGATCGGCTTCTACAGGCGCAAATAGAGAGGTGACTGAGGTCATGGAAAAAGCGACTCAGGCGGATTAAGTTACGAAAGTTTAAGCTGTCTTTCTTTATTCTAAGCTATTGCGATGGGAA
>JBCBIK010000175.1:0-10515 GCA_038524545.1 Cyanobacteria bacterium J06623_4
GGCAAAGACTACCTCAGCGCCAAGCCCCGCCAATATTCCACCAAGAGCAAAGGCGCCCAAGAAGCCCACGAAGCCATCCGACCTTCAGGCGAAGTTTTCCGTACCCCCCAAGACACCCCACTCAAAGAGCGTGAACTCAAGCTCTACGACCTGATCTGGAAGCGCACCGTGGCCACCCAAATGGCCGAGGCCCGCCAGACCAACATCACCATGCAAATCGAAGTGGATGATGCGGTCTTCAAGGCCACTGGCAAGCGCATCGACTTCCCAGGCTTCTTTCGCGCCTACGTAGAAGGCTCAGACAACCCCGACGCTGCCATCGAAAATCAGGAAGTTGTTTTACCCAAAGTAAAAGCGGGTGACCCGCTCAACTGCAACGAGCTAGAAGCCATCGGCCACGAAACCCAGCCCCCAGCCCGCTACACCGAAGCTTCCCTGGTCAAAATGCTAGAGAAAGAAGGCATTGGGCGACCTAGTACCTACGCCACCGTCATCAGCACCATCGTGGCGCGGCGCTACGCGGAGCTGATTGGCAATAGCCTGGTTCCCACATTCACCGCCTTTGCCGTCACCGAACTCCTAGAGAAAAACTTTCCCGACCTCGTCGACGTTCACTTCACCGCCAAAATGGAGCAAACCCTCGACGAAATCTCTACCGGCCATGCCGACTGGCTACCCTACCTAAAATCGTTTTACGGTGGTGACGACGGCCTCGCCAACCAGGTAGAACAGCGGCAAGGCAATATCGACCCCACCGAAGCTCGCACAGTCGACCTAGACGATCTCTCTGCCAAAGTTCGCATCGGCAAATACGGCGCCTATGTGGAGCTAGAAAAAGAAGAAGAAACCGTCAGAGCTTCTATCCCAGACGGCGTCAGCCCTGCCGACCTAGACGACGAACAGGTCGAAGTTCTCCTCAAGCAAAAAACAGACGGCCCCGAAAAGATTGACCTGCACCCCGAAACCGGTGAGCCCATGTATTTGCTCATTGGGCGATACGGCCCCTACGTGCAGCTCGGCGACGTAACCGAAGAAAACAAAAAGCCCAAACGCACCTCCCTTCCCAAAGGCGTCAAGCCGGAAGATGTCACCACAGAGATGGCCGTTGGTCTTCTGTCATTGCCGCGTTTGCTAGGCGTCCATCCGGGCACCGGCAACAATATCAAAGCCAGCCTCGGGCGCTTTGGCCCCTACGTGGTGCATACCAAAGGACGAGAAGATGGCAAAGACGACTATCGCTCTATCAAAGGAGACGATGACGTCTTGACCATCACCCTCGACCGAGCACTGGAGATGCTCGCTCAGCCAAAGGCAGGCCGAGGGCGCAAAGCGGCCACTCCCATTCACCAGATTGGCAAGCACCCAGTAGACGAAGAACCTGTCAACGTGTACGACGGTCCTTATGGTCCGTACATTAAGCACGGCAAGGTGAATGTTTCGGTACCTGAAGGGAAGAAGCCAGAAGAGGTGACGCTGGACGAAGCCGTTGCCTTGCTAAAAGAGAAAGGCGGCGAAGTCAAGAAAAAGACCACTCGAAAGAAGAGTACGACAAAGAAGAAGACAGCGAAAAAGACAACGAAGAAAACAACTGCTAAAAAAGCCTCCACCGCAAAGAAAACAACCAAAGCGACGGGCGCTAAAAAGACGACGCGCACTGCGGCTGCAAAAAAAACAACAAAACAGTCGGCAACTGAGAAGATTGCTTTGGAAGAGTAGTCTTGAAGCCAGACTCTCTCTGATGTAATAGAGGCTATTTGTGATCGCCTATGGCTATGCAGCTCAGCCAAGTGGTGCCCTTCGGGCGATCGCTTGACGAATACAGTCAGATGTTTTCGCTCACCGCAGCCGATTTGCATCAGCCGATACTCAGCGCCGCTGATGGGCCGGCCAGCTTCAATGCGGAAGGAACTGCTAAGGGCTACTCTATTCAGTCTTGCGATCCGCTGTATGCTTTTAGCGCTGACGATATTCGCGATCGCTTCTACACCGTCCGAGATGACATTATCGAGCAGATACGTCAAAGCCCCGACGATTGGATATGGACCTATCACGCATCACCCGATGACTTGAGCGAGCGGCGATCGCAAGTAACCGAGCGCTTCGCAGCCGACTTCGACCTAGGAAAGCAGCAAGGCCGCTACACCATAGGAGAGCTACCTCACCTTCCCTACGCAGACGATGCCTACAGGTTAGGACTGTGTTCACACTTTCTATTTCTCTATTCAGAGCAGCGGGACCTCGCATTTCATATCGCTGCAATTGATGAACTGCTGCGCATTTGCCCCGAAGTCAGAATCTTTCCATTACTGAGCCTGTCGCTAGCGCGATCGCCCCACCTAGCCGCCATCACCCAGCACCTCACAGCTAGCGGCCACAGCTGGAAAATTGAACCGGTAAAGTATGAACTGCAGCGCGGCGGTAATGAAATGCTGAGAATTATTAGAGCTGCGTAGTCCTGCATTGGGACTGGAGATGAGAGCCAGCAATTTCTGTAAAAAGGTTGTTAATACTTCTACTGTTTTTCTCCCTTTCTGGTATTGGTTATAGAAGTTAGGTGTATTGATATCAGAACGTGCTAGCGCAACAGACTAGCGCAACAAGCTAAGGAATGAGGATTTAATGATGCACAGTTCCTGCCGCCCTCACCCCAACCCTCTCCCTGAGGGAGAGGGAGCTCAAAGTCCTTCTCCCTCAGGGAGAAGGATTTAGGATGAGGGCCTTCAATAAATCTTGAACTTGCGCAGATTATTTAATTCTTGGCCCTAAAGCAGAAAACTAGAGCAGAAAACCTATAAGAACTGTAGAGGAATCTTGTCATGGCAGACCAGCGAAACCTCCGGGCTGAGCACTTCGAAGAGACGCCCTGCGCGGCGGATATTGGCTTTACAGAAGAGGAGCTGGAGTCAGAAGAGCTAGGGATTCGAGCACTATTTTCTGAAATGTCAGCCGCTGGGCCTGGGTTTGATTGCTATGGGCCGACGGAAAAGCGATTTGGGCGCTCTGAGACGGTGCAAGCGATCAAGCATATCGCTCAGATGTGGCACAAGAAATATCCAGACGGACCTCGCATTGGGGTAGGCAATTTGAGCTATCAGGGTGGTGGACCCATGCATCCGCACAAGTCTCACCAGAAGGGCGTAGATGTAGACCTCGCACCAATAGCCAGCACAGATGAAGAAATTCCCTTGACTTGGCAATCGCCGAAGTATTCGCGCGATCGCACTCAGCAGCTAGTCGATCTCATTCGCAACAACCCCATTGCCCAGGTGAGGGTAATCTTTTTCAATGATCCCGACGTCACCGGCGTAGAGCCCTGGGCCGGGCACGACAATCATTTACACGTTAGCTTTTTCCTACCGGAGGCCAAGGCAGAGCCCTACAGCAGCGACCAGACCGGTTCACTGCGCCTAGTCTCCCCACCGATGGCCGGTGAGCGCGTCCGCAAGCTGCAGCAAAGCTTAGCCGCTGTCAATATTCCAGTCGATGTGGATGGCGTCTTCGGCGCTGGAACGGATGCCGCAGTGCGAGAGTTTCAGGCCATCTACGGACTAGAGGTCGATGGCGCTGCCGGAGAAATGACCCTCGCCAAAATCAGACAGGTCCGAACGGAGGGCGACACTCCCGCGAGTCCAGTGTCGCCAGAGCCCGCCCCGCCCTCACCAGAATCGGCTCAACCCAACGCTAACAGCCACCTACAAGCACTAATTCAACAAAATCGCTCCATAGACTTTAGCGATGTCAATGATTCTGAACTGGTGGACAATCAGTCACTGTGCTACGAAATTCAATCCGTCCTCCAGGCCAACCAGCTGCTAGACGCGGTCGATGGACAATTTGGACCCAAAACTCGTGAGGCACTGCGGAACTTCAAAGCGATCTATCGGCTAGACGGCGGAGATGTGCTGACGCCCGAAACGGCTCAGGCGCTTCTGACGGCGCGTCCGGGGTCAGGGCAGCTACCAGATTGGGTAGGGGGTGATAGAGAAGCCGCCATCCAGGCTATCAAGCAGGAGGCGCAGCGACAGGGGATCAATAATCCTTCCCATGTGGCCTACATTTTGGCAACGGTGGAGCACGAGACGGCAGGCAGCTTTCAGCCCGTACGAGAGAGCTACTATCTGGGTGAAGAAAAGGGCGAACGGCACCGCAAAACGCTCAGGTACTATCCCTACTATGGACGGGGCTACGTGCAGCTGACCTGGGATTACAACTATCGCAAGTATTCAACACTGACAGGCTTAGACCTGGTGAATCAGCCGGACCTTGTCATGCGACCCGATGTCTCTCTTTTTGTTTTAGTCGATGGCATGAAGCGGGGCGTCTTTACCGGGAGAAGCTTAGACGACTACACCCAAGAAGAACAGCTCGACTTTGTAGAAGCGCGTAGGATTATTAATGGAAAAGATCGAGCCGGGGATATTGCTGCGATCGCAAACAACTGGATGTCGAACCTGACATAGTCGGGAGACATTATCAACAACAATATTTTTCGCATTGTAACAAACACTTCAAGCAGACTTGAAGTGTTCTTTTTTGCGTATTGCTGACTTTGAGATCCTTTTATCCCCCCTTTGTTACAGAGAATCTTGACCTAATTTTCTCTATAACAAAGGAGAAATGGTCCCGACAAGGTTCCAATGGCTGTAAACTTTCTCAAAACTATTTCATGAAGAGGCGAGCCGTGGATATTGCAGAGGACGCCAGTAGTTGACGGCTAAACTTGGTATAGATGAGAGAAGTTTTCAACAGAACTTGTTTGTTTTATAGCGATCATTTTGAAAATAATTGAAGTTTTCTTTGACTGAACGCCGTTGCTGAGATGGAGATTCTTCCATCTTCTTTTCTTCTTTAGAATTCAGCCCTTTCAGACTTTGTTCCAAAAGGGAGGTAGTCCCAATAAGATTCAAACACTTACGCACTTTTTCATGGCTATTTTCTGAAGTTTATCGAAACCTTGTTGAAGTCTTAATGACCTGTTAATTGAACTAATAGAGAGTAGCCCCGGTTACACATTCTCAGCACTTTCTCAGCATTAATTCAGTCTTTTTAAGCGCTTCCTTTAGTTTTCTTAACTCAAGAATGGGCTGACTTCGGGTCAGGCTTTATTGATGCACTTGGGTCTGCTGGTTAGCTTGTTGCAAAGCCAGCGTCGGGGGCATTCGCGATCCGAGAAACATAGTGAACTGTGATGTCTAACTGGGCTTCGGTTGTTAATCAGGTTTAGATAATATCAACATGGCAAATATCGGAGAAACTACAGCGCTGATCCCTCAGGCGGGCAGCTCCAGCAAACCCCAGCACCTGCAAGACGGTGGCAGCGGTGATACAGCCTTTCCTTACGGAGACTTTAAGCCACTGGCAACAGTGGGCGAAATCGACCCAGACAATGGCCACGTACTCACAGGCTATCCAGATGGTCAGGCAGCTTGGCTGCTAGACGAAGACACCATACGCGTCGCGTATCAGTCTGAGTCGTACGGTACCCTCACCGCTTCTGTCGGTGAGACATACCCCTGGGTCATGGACAGCGGCGCCACTTTCACAGGCTCTCACGTACACACCATCGACTACGACCGTGAATCCTTCGCTGATTTTCTCAACAATGAGAAATCTGCTGATGAAATGTTCCAGGGTGCAGGCCACCTGTTCAACACGGTTTACAACGTGTTTGGTGAAGTCGTAGACGGTAAGAACTACGACCCCACTGACCTGAGCGCTAAGTGGGGCAACCAAACCCTGGCAGACGGAACAGTTGTTGATTTCAACGCTGACCAGCAGCTCTCTTTTGCTGACTGGTTCTTCCATTCTTTTTGTGGTGCTTACTACGAAGAAGCCAACAAGTATGGTGAAGGCATCGGCTTCGATGATGATGTGTGGCTGATGGCCGAAGAGTGGAACATCGGACAGCTATTCGAAGAAGCTGCACTTGCCGCAGGTATGACCGAAGAAGAAGCTCGCCTATCTCCCGGCGCAGATTTCTTCACCCAGACTATGGGCCTAGCCTCCATGGTTGTAGACGTAGAAAATAAGACGGCTTACACGGTACCTGTATTGGGTCAGTCTGGCTATGAGAAGCTTCTACCGCTCAACTCTGGTCACGAAGACTATGTGGTGATGGTCGCAGCTGGCTACAACTTGGAGATTGAGCCAGCACCGATGAAAATCTACATCGGTAAAAAAGGGGTAGATGCAAACGGCGATCCGCTCACTGCAGATGCGAGCGAGCGAGATTCTTTCCTTGGTCGCAACGGTTTTCTGTACGGTCAGCTCTACGGCATGGCAGCAGCGAATGAAACGTTGACTGCTCTGGGCATTGAAGAAATCGACGCCGATGTCAAGATGCTGGATGCGTACGCCAAAGATGCCGACGCGCCCGACGACTTCAGCGTGCGCTACATTCCCACCAGCTACCAGTGGGATGGCTTCGATACACCTGAAAACGCCAACGAAACAGAGATGTTCCTCTGGGAGCAAGATGGTGACACTCTCGAAGATGGCACCGTTGAAGCCAACGAACAGCCAGACGGCTACACCTACTTCAATGGCGATAGCAAGACTGAGCACCCAGCAGTCGATCCTGACCCCACCAAGCATCGCTACATTCAGAACCTGACTGTACCGAGTGCTCAACTAGGCATCGAGTTTACCGACATCGTCAACGAACTCGAGAACAACGATGCTGATGGCAACGGCCTACCGGATTATTTGTCTGCAGATGTGACACGCATCTTGGCGGGCGTCGACGGTGCCCTAACGCTGAAGACTGGCGGCAAAGGTGCTGGTCACGTGGGAGAGAATAATCCTGACGGTACGCTGACCCATGCAATCCACATTGAAGATGGCGAGGCTCGTCTAGACCAGCCCGACGGTCTGCAATGGATCAAGACTTCTGACGGCAACTATCTGATCCTGGATGAGGACTCGGGTAACGACTACGGTGAGCGGAAGCTGGTTCTGCCTATTGATGGTGATACTCTTCAGCTGACAGAAGAGGGCACAGGTTACTTTTTGGCTTCGGCAGGTGGTAGCCTCAACCCCCGTGCGATTGAAGAAGTTTCGGCGATTCCTAATACCTTCACCCGAGCAACCAGCTCTGAATTCTCTGGTACTTGGAATGTGACTCACCTCGTTGCCAGAAAGGAAGACGGCAGCTTCTACACCCAAGAAGAGCTATCTGGAGCTGGCGCACAAGAAGTCATCGAAAGCCTGCCCCTGGCACAGCAAACCCTCCTCGGCGTTGTGCAGCACAGAGGCGAATCCAGTGGCATCACCTTTGATCGCGCAGCCGACCAGGGCGGTCAGATCTTCTTGTTCAATATCGACCTTGGAACAGAGGGGTCTGAACCCGACATCGTAGGGACAGAGCTTGCCGACATTCTCGCTGGCGGCGACGGCTCCCAGATCATTGATGGCGGCGCCGGTGACGACATCTTACGCGGTGACACAGACAGCCGTAAAGCCGGAACCTCTTTCGGCGGCAACGACATCATCTTTGGTGGCGCGGGCAATGACCGCATCGGCGGCAAGGGCGGCAACGACCAGCTGTTCGGTGGCGAAGGCGATGACCAAATCTGGGGCGACGACGGCGACGACCTGATCTTTGGTGGTCTCGGCAACGACACGCTCACCGGTGACAACTTCTCCGATGGACAGGGTACAGATACCTTTGTTCTAGCTGCAGGCGAAGGCACGGACACCATCGTTGACTTCGAAGTGGGCACTGACCTCATCGGCCTTGCCGGTGGCTTGAGCTTCGGCCAGCTGACGCTCATGGAAGACAAAGTACTCTTCGGCGAGGAAGTCCTAGCCATGCTCAATGGCGTCTCGACAGGTACATTGACCGAAGTTGACTTCGTTGCTGTGTAAACCGAGACATCGAAGGCTTCATCGAAGCTGATTAGGGGCTTTAGTGCACACAAGAGTGTGTTACTTACCTAAGCTCCCCTTACCTATTACTCCCCTTAAGTGCCCGTTAGACCGACTGTTGGTCTAGCGGGCACTTTTTTCTTCTACGCTTTAATACTTCTCTTTAATACTTCTACTCTTTAATACTTCTACTCCTTAATACTTCTACTCCTTAACACTTCTACAACGGCTGACGACACCAAGGGCGATACAGCTGTTTTGTAAGGTTCGATACCACCGCTCGGATGTTTAACAAGGATTTATCACGTCCTTAACCTTTTGATTAGAATCTTCCACAAAGATAAACGAGAAACAATTCGGGAATGAAATTCATTTAAATATCAAAGCTTTTTAAGAGAGACAGTTATATAACGATTGTTCCAACTAATCGGGGAACTTGTCTTCTTGATAAGCGTTCCTGTTTCGGAAAGCCTTCTCTGTCGTCGGACCACGAAGACGCAGGAGCTAACTGCTACAGGCTTCATAGATTCATAAAACAAAGAGGGCAGCACCGAACGCTGTGCCAAAAGACTACTAGACAAGCGCAGCAAGCGCTGCGTCCACCTTGTGATGCTCTACCGTGCTCGCAAGGCTAATAATCTTTCCGAACGTAAATTGGTTTAGGAGATAATTTCCTCATATGCCTAGTAACGTAATCTTTATTCACCCAGATGGCGCGGATCCTTCTCACTACGCGGCGGCCCGGTTTGAATCGGTCGGCCCCGATGGACGGCTAAACTGGGACGAAGCGCCAAAGGCAGGCGTCTACCTCGGTCACCTCGACGATCAAATTGTTGCAACTTCCAATGCGGGTGCGGTCGCCCACGCCTACGGCATTAAGCCCGTTGCCCCTAGCTACGGCTTCGATGAAAACGGCGAAGAATATAAGTCTCTGGCAGCTTTGCAGGGCAAAAATGTAGAAGGCTCTGCTGAAGATGCGACGATTTTGGAAGAGGCGATCGCAGCTGGGCGCCCCACCGCTGTCATCAACTCTGGCTTTATCGCCGAGCCTGGCACAGGCGTATTTTTGGCAGATGCTGAGAGTCGGAGCGATCGCGCTGGCATCACCGCCCAAATCGTAGAATCTGGCGTTAGCGTCATTATGGGCGCAGGCGAAATCGACTACCTGCCCGTAGGCACCGTCGGCTTCTTTGGTGAAGAAGGCACCCGAGAAGACGGACGCAACCTGATCGAAGAGGCAGAAGCCCTGGGTTACACCGTGGTGTTTACCCGCGAGGAGCTGGAGAGCCTACCCTCCGATACCGAAAAAGTGCTCGGCATCTTCGCCGCAGACGACACCTATAATGACGTCCCCGAAGGAGCACTGGTCGAAGCAGGCCTAGTCGATGAGAACGGCGAACTCATCACCTACGGTCAGCCAGGCACAAACCCCAACCCGCCCACCGTGGCCGAAATGCTAGATGCCACGCTGAAGCTCGACGCCTTCGCAGCAGAAGATGCCGGCTTCATGGTCGTCTTAGAAGAAGAGGGCACCGACAACTTTGGCAACAACAACAACGCCCGCGGCACCATCGACGCCACGCTGCGCTCCGACGAAGCCATTGGCGTTGCCCGCAACTTCATCGAAAACGTGAATTCCGACACATTCGTCATCACCGCCGCCGACAGCGCGGGCGGCAGCTTAGAAATCGATGATGTTTTTGAATCAGAAACCGTTGGCACCACAGTTGCACAAGCCAGACTAGACGAGGCAGGCGAACGCACAGGCGATGTCATCCCCTACGATGGCACCACTGGCAGCGACACCGCGACCTTTGTCGCTCAACCCGATGCAAATGGCGACGTGTTTGAATATGGCGTTCTCTGGGCGGGCCTACCCGACTTCGCCGGTAGCATCGTCTCCAAAGCCTACGGCGAAGGGGCAGAGCGCCTACCCGCCACACTCGACAACACGACGGTCTATCGTCTGATGTACGAGAGCCTGTTTGACGTAAGCCTAGATGCGCCCGAAGGCGTGCCCGACGATCTCGATGCGCGGCAAGCGCCTGAGCCTACCGCCGATACGGGCAATGTTATCTTCATTCACCCAGACGGTGCGAGCCCTTCTCACTACGCGGCTGCTCGGTTTTCCTCAGTAGGTACCGATGGTCGCCTCAACTGGGACCAAATGAGCGATGCAGGCGTTTACCTTGGCCACATCGACGACCGCTTGGTGGCCACGTCTAACGCAGGCGCGGTTGTTCATGCCTATGGCGTGAAGCCTTTCGCCGGTAGCTACGGCTTCGATGCCCCCGTCGATGAAGGCGGCGAAGAAATCGTGTCGCTCTCTGGTGTGCCCGACACCATCATGCAGGAAGCGCAGGCTGCCGGTAAGGCCATCGGCATCATCAACTCTGGCTTTATCGCTGAGCCTGGAACCGGCGTATTTCTCTCCGATGTAGATAGCCGCCGCGATACCGAAGAGATTACCGCTGAGGTACTCGATTCGGGTGCCGAAGTTATCTTGGGTGCCGGTGAAACAGACTATCTGCCTGTGGGCACCATCGGACGCTTTGGTGAGGAAGGCACTCGTGAAGACGGGCGCAACCTAATCGAAGAAGCCGAAGCTGCGGGCTACACGATTGTGTACAACCGCGAAGAGCTGATGGC
>JBCBIK010000176.1:0-10313 GCA_038524545.1 Cyanobacteria bacterium J06623_4
GAAGACAACGCATTGTGAAGTAGGCCTAATAGATGAATGTATAACCCAAGCTGAATTTTTCTCATCATACACCTGAGAAAATTGATTTTGCCAGGGTCACAGAGCTTTCTCTACACTAGAGCCGTAGAAAAGCCATCTCGAAAGCCTCCATACCTAGACTGGAGCAAGATAGGTTTGAAACTTCCAAATCTTGTGAAATTTCACAAACTTCGTGAGAAGAGGTTTCTTCCACAAGCGTTATCTGCCTTTATTCGATGTATCGAGATGAGAACCAAAAGAGTTTTGATAACAGGTATCGCCTTTACCTGTGCCCTATATTTGGCAGTGGCTTGCTATTCTTCCAAGGCACGCTTGTCTAATCAGTTTTTGGCAAGCATTTTAGAAAGTACTCACCTTGCCGCTGTAAATACCGCTGCTCCTCCAATTAGGTTGGGCTGCTCTTATGATTGGCCAGGATGGTGGCCCTGGGCGATCACACAAGAAAGAAAGCTTTTTGAGGCGCACGGCGTGAATGTAGAACTGCGATGGTTTGATGATTATTACGGAGCACTAGAGGCCTTGACGCAGGGAATGCTGGACGCCAACTGCCAGGTTTTCAATGATGCGGTGGCCATCGCAGACCAGGCTGTCAATGGTGAAGCTGTTGTTTTGGTGACCGATAATTCTGACGGAAACGACAAAATTGTTGTGACCGAGAAGATTGAAACCCCTTCTAGTTTAGCGGGTCATCAAGTTGGCGTTGAGAAAGGTAAACTAACCGATTTCTTGCTGACACTGATACTAGACAAAGCAGGAATTTCCCGCGATGTCGTGGATATTCAATATCTCAATACTGCGGTCGGTGCGATCGCTTTTGCCACTGGTCAATTAGACGCAGTTGTTGCCTGGCAACCTGATTGGCTGACTGCTCTAAAGCGTCCAAATAGTCAGGAACTGCTTAGTTCTCACGACTTTCCTGGTGCAATTCCTCAAGTTGTTGTAGTCACCCAAAAGGTGATTGCAGAACAGGCGGACGGGGTTCAAGCCCTGATCGATACCTGGTTCGACACGCTGGAGTATATACGTCTTCATCCAGAAGACTCTGAAGCCATTATGCTAAGACGCTCAAGGCTCTCTAATACAAATTATCGGCGCTTTAAGCAAGGGGTTCACCTATTGTCTGCGAGTGAAAACATCGCTGCCTTCAGCCCCGGAGAAACCTTAGAACATCTTTCATTTACAGCCCAGAAGGCCGCTAATTTCTTGATAGATACAGATGAAATCTCTCAATCGCCCGATTTGACAGACCTTTTGAATGGTGAATTTGTAAGGCGTTATGAACCACAATGAAGAAAGCACAAAAAATGACTGCCAAACAACCGTATTGGCCACGTCGGAAAACGCTGAGTCTGCTCAGAGGCTTCGCAGGAAGTTGTTTTGTTGCTAGCTGCATGCCATCGCCAATGGCAAAACAAGTTACTGAAGTCTCTTCTCCTGACAGACCATCGCCTGACGCCAGCACATCACCCATCGCTGAGCCACCTGCCTCAATCGCTGAATTGCCCGACGCAGTTGCCGCTATTGTGCAGAATGATGCCGATCCGGATGCTATGTTTACGACGCTGATGCCTGCTATTGTCGAAACCCTCCAGTGCGATCGCTGTTTTTTGTTCATTCGCGATCCTCACAGGCGGCGTACTCGAATTACCCACGGCTACAGCCGTGAGAATCGCTGGCCCACGATGATACAACCCGGTTGGAGCCGCGAACCTCGCAGCCTAGATAGCAAAGATCCCTTGACGCTATCGGCCTATCGGTCTCCTGAACCAAAATTTATTATCGACATTGAAACTGCCCCGCCTGGCACCTTAGATATACAGCTTGAGCGTTCATTCTTCGGGCATCGCGCTCTAATCCACGCGCCTATCTATGCCGATACCGAGTTTTACGGCATTTTGGAGCCTTGCGTGTTCGATGTTCCTAGAGATTGGACAGATCGCGATCGCAATCTCATTCAAAATTTACAGCAGGTGTTAGGTAGCTGGATTATTCGTTACCTTCAGCCAGTGCCCTAACTCAACTTATAAAAGAGAACAATTTTGAGGGAAAAACATTGTTCAAAATTCTCAGCAAGCGCATCTTTCAGAAATCTGTTCGGAGATTTGTGCTGTGGGGATATTTTTTGTTATCAATCCTGATGATAGTGAGCTGTAGAAGCCTGTTCTCGACATCAACTCAGCTAGCCAGTACGCCCCGGATGTCTCCAACAATTCATGCCGAAATTTTGGAACATCGTGGGCTGACGCGGCGAGCCATGCCTGGCCCCTGGAGAGATGTCACTCAGCTGATTGGCTATGGCGATCGCCTCTGGTTTGCCAACAGTGTGACAGGCATTAACCACAACTCCGCCGATATCTACAGCTACGACCCCACTACGCAAACTACCCGGTACGAGCGACACTTATTTAGCCAAGCTGTCGGCACCCCAGTCGTAGCCGATGGATTACTCTACTGGCCCTTCGAAGATCCTCGCTTTTCGGCAGATTTGGGCGAGTATATGGTGACCAACGGACCCCAGTGGCAGTGGCGAGTATTGCCCCGCGGGCAAGCCTTTCATGTCCATACCATGGCAACGCACCAGGGAACACTTCTGGCCGGAACCGGCGCTTGGTCGGCAGGATTGCAGCGATCGCAAGACGGGGGCCGTACTTGGGAAGCAGCCTATCGCCATCCTACCCCACCCCGTCAAGTCAGTCGGCTAGCAGCACTCGCCTCCTTTAATCAAAATCTCTATGGTGGCTTTACCGCATTACAAAGTCAAGATATCCAGCTCATGCGCTGGGAGGATGAAATATTTCAAGCTGTGAGAGCATGGCCCAGGGGCAAGCGAGTTTCAAACTTGACCAAGTTTGGGAATTGGCTTTATGGGGTTAATCAAAATCTGGACGATAGCCTTACGCTCTGGCGTACTAATGGAAACGAAGCTGAACCTGTTGCAGCCTTGGCAAACTATCGAATTCGAGCGTTAGCTACTGATGAGACTGGCCTTTGGGCCGTGAGCGACAATCAGGCCGGAGCCTTTTTGTGGTACAGCGCCGACGGTGTTGACTGGACTGCCGCTCACCAGTTTGAAGGGATACGACCGCTAGATGTAACAACCTTTCAGGGGCAAGTGTATGTAGGGGGACGCGATCGCAATCAGCACGGCGTTCTTCTCAGCTCTCAAGTCAACAAATCCTCACCTACCAAGTATTTAAATACCCCTGGGGTACCGCCACCACTGCCGCCCATGCCCTCTATTACTGAAAAGGCTGTTACCGAAGCCATAGAAAATTCTGAGGATGCGCTAACTTCCGCTGCAACCTATCGCGGAGGCGACACCCAAGATATTCTGGCTCAGACGCTCTTACCCCTAGCCTTGAGTCAAACTGAAAAGGCAGGTGATGCCCTTTCTAACCAATTAAACAGCTCACTGCCGCCGATAACGGCCAACCTGTTTGAAAACAATGTCCAAGAGCCTGCAGCCGATGTAGCCCGCTGGTATACCTTATGGGCTATTGGCTTGAATGGTCAGGGGCGCGTCCCTGCCGAGCTTTTGACACAACCTTGGACAACGCCTGCGAATAAACGAGAAAAATACTGGCAAACTGTTCCGGCAGCTGCCTGGACAGTTGCTCAAATCGGTCAGGCTGACGAAACCACAGTAAACGCCCTGCTTGATCGGTTACGCAATTCAGACGATCCGCTATGGCTAAAGGGCGATATTGTTGGTGCCTTGAGCGTGTTAACCGGTCAATCTTTTGGTTATGACATTCAAGCTTGGCAAAATTGGCAACAGATATCGTCGCCGGTAACGAACTAAGTCTTGCGATAAACAACCAGTAGCAGATTGTCTATCAAACCGTTTACTCCCAGCTGTCTTCTTCCTCTTCTTGTTTTCTTTGTAGCTGCGTAATCGCTAGCTTGAGCACCGGCTGAAGCGTATCGTCAGTTTCTGTGTCAAGGACATTTTGCAGAGGCGAGATCGCACTCGCATCGCCAATTTTCATCATGGCCATTGCCGCGGTCTTTCGCACATCCACTGATTTGTCAGTCAGTACCGTCGTCAGATGGGGCACCACGGTGGCATCATTCAGCTTGCCCAGTGCTGCTGCCGCCTCGGAGCGCACCATGTCAGACGGATCGCTCAGTCCGCTGAGAATCATCGCTAGCGCTTGCTGGTCTTCATTTTCTTGCACCAGGGTGGTCAGCGCGCCAATGACTGCGCTACGCACTTCCGCTTGGTCAGAGTCAACTGCCTGGTAGAGATAGTCCGCGCCCGCTGTGCCCACAAAAGACAGTCCCCAAGTCGCCAGACCCTTCGCCGTATCTGTGTAGTCATTAGAAGCGACAATGTTAAGCAAGACGGGTGCTGCCGCTTCGCCCATCACCGCCAGCGCACCGACGACCGAGCCCTGCACTACCGTATCGTCATCGTGCAGTAGGGAGTGCACCAGCGTTGGAATGGTCGTTTGGTCTGCGATGAGTGTCATGGTCTTTGCGCAGGCTCTGCGGACGGTTGGATTCTGATGGTGGGCGAGTCCTTCTATCAGCGCGGGCGTCGCAGGTTTGCCAATGTCGCCGAGCAGCTCAGCAAACCCCAGACGAACCATACCCCGCGTATCGTTAAAGCCTTCGACTAGCTGCGTAATTAGCTGTTGATTGTTCGCATCGAAGCGGCCTTCAGCGACCTGCGCCTTCGTAGACCACAAGAGCTCATCGACCTCTGGCTGAGACATCGGTTGAGACAGGGGAGGGGAGGTCTGAATATCTGCCATGTTTTATCGAAATGAACGGGGCTAACTAGATGCTACGACATTGTTAAGCAAGAGTTAAGCGTAGCGCCACGGTGCTTCGAATTTGCCGCCGTTAAGCTAGCGCTGTATAACCTTCCGGCGCTATTGCACGTCCCTTTCCCTACCGTTGGCGCTGGCTTTGCACTGGCTTTGCGCAGTGACCCTATCTAATGCAATCCTATGAAGTAGTAAACGGCTTTTGCAACACCGCTTCTGCAGCAAACTTAGGACGACATGGATAATCGGTTTTCTGGTCTGTTTAATCTTACGGAAGCGCAGGCGATTGAGATTTTGGATGGGCCTGCTAACGACTCCGATGAGGCGTCTAGCCGCTACATTGCCGCTTCGCACCTAGTGAACTTCAATACTGAAGGCGCGATCGCGGCCCTTATGCGTGCCGTAGATAATGACGCTCCCGATCTAGACAATCGCATTGTCCGCCGCAAAGCCGTAGAAAGTCTGGGCCGCCTAAAGGTGAAAGCTGCGCTGCCCATCCTCAAAAGCTGCCTAAACGACGAAGACAACTACCTGGTAGAAAATACGGCTTGGGCCCTAGGAGAAATTGGCACCGACAATGCCACCACCCTAGAAAAGCTCGCCCAGCAGCTAGAGCGCCCCGGCCAAAGCTACCGCACCATCATTCATACCCTGGCAAACCTGGGCTACGTGCCAGCCGCTGAGCGAATTGAAAAATTTGTCACCAATGACAGCGCGCCCATCGCCAGCGCAGCCCGCGCCGCGCTGTATCAGCTCAAGGGAGATGCTCAGCAGATGCAGCCCGTGCTCGAATTTTTACAGAGTACCAATGTCAATGCGCGGCGCGGCAGCATTCAAGACCTAATTGATGCCAAATATTTCAAAGCCATTCCAAATATCTCGCAGTGTCCAGTGTCGATGGTGTTTCGGCTACGAGGCATTCGGTCACTGTTGCAGGCTGGGATATCAGCAGGTGAGCTAACCTTTACCCAAGCGCAGCCCTGGCTAGAAAAAACGCTTAGAGACCATCCTGATACGGTGGCTTTGGTGCATGAATATGCATCACCGCTGGATATCGGACTGCTGGTGCAAGAGCTGTACGGCACAGACTTTGGACGCTGCTATCTAGCGAGCCAGGCCATATTGAGCCAGCACGCCGACCAGCCGGAAACTGCGATCGCAGCCCTCCTCCAGAGCTACGAGTCAGCAGGCTACAACGACTATGGCGCCCACTATCACATCATGAGACTGTTTGGCTGGCTCAAGGCGACCCAAGCTTACGATCTGCTAGTGGAGGCACTGCACAACCGATCGCCACAGTTCCAAAAGTCTCGGGTGGCCGCTGCGATCGCCCTTGGAGAACTCGGCCAGTCAGCCGCCATTGATGAACTCAAATCGGCACTAACTGTACCCATTTGGGACCTGCAGTATGCCGCCATCATGGCGCTGCGCAGCTTGGGCGTACCACCTACAGAAATCAGTCCAGAAGTGGATGACTGGCTAGTCCAAGAAAAGCTGAAATCCCTGTAGTTCTCTATCTATCGTTTTTCTGTACCTTTTCTGTCGTTTCTGTAGGGGCAAGCTGCCATGTCAGCGCTGACAACTTTCCATCAGTTTTTTGATAGCTGCGTCGGTCATTGGGATTCTGAACGCACCTACCACTACCTGAGTGAATCAGACATTGAGCGATCGCACACCGACTTTCGCGTCGATCCGCTCACGCCCGAAAAAAAAGTCAAGGTCCTCACAGACAACGCCTTCGACACCGTTGAGCGAATGGACATCTGCCCGGGCTTTCATCTGGTTTTTCACACCGTTTCTGAAACCGGCGCGGTCAAAGATCAGTCGCTCAATCTGGCCTTCGTGCCCAACGATGAAACGGTAGACAATGAGCATATTTTGGAAGGCGCCTATCTGCGCGATCGCGCCTACGAAGAAGATCGGCCCATCATCTCCGACTTCCACTTCGACGCCCGCACCCAAGAGCTACTGATGACCACGCGCTACACCCGCATCGTCTCAGTCGACTCCATCACCCTGATCAACCCGCAGATGCGCATCCGCCGCATTTTCAACTACTTTCGTCCACCAGAGGGCCAACCCCTCGACAAGTTGGCCCTCGTTGGATTCGGCGTAGAACAAAAGCGCTAAGCACCGGAACCAAACACCAAAACTAGAAGCTAAAGCTAGCTCGCACCGCGCCGTAGAAGTTGCTGTCATCACCCACATCCGAGTCGTTATCGGTGTAAATCACAGCAGGTGTTACCGTAAAGAATTCGTTGACATCCAGCTTGTAGTAAGCCTCTACCAGCAGCGGGTCGCGACCCATTGCCGGAGAGACGCCGCCGTAGATACCCAGCTCATTGGTCTCACCAAATAGCCCTGGGAAAGAAACGCCCCCGGTGTAAGAATCCAAATTGCCATCGACACCTTCAGCCGGGCTGTGAGCATAGTGGCCCGACACCACAAATCGACCAAAGTCGAGACTGAGTAAGCCGGCAATTGTGTACTCAGGCGCCACGCTTGAGCGCAGCGGATCGGTAGCCGTACCACCTGTAAAATCGGTGCTCTGGTCGCCATCCAAATAGACCACAGCCGCATCGATGAGACCGTCGGTCAGGAGATTCAGCTGGGCCATGTAGCTGTAGTCATTAAAGATGCCGCGATCTGGTAAGTTCTCGTTGCTGGCATCGGTGTGATACGCCAAGTCAAACACCAAGCTATCGGTGATGTTCACATTGACCGCCGCACTCAGATCACCCCCCGGATAGAGGAAGTAAAACTCTGGATAGCCTGCCGCTGCGACCGCATAGTCGCCAAACGGCAAAATAGTGCTGGTCGCCAAATCACCGGGCGTCAACCCGTGGGCTGAGATGGTGCCATAGAAGCGATCGCCGACCGGAAAGCTATAGGTCACCTCATCGAGTGCGACGTTGTCTTCGTCTTGAAAGGTGACGTAGTTCAGGCCAAATTCACTATTTTCTAGCGTGCCAGTTGAATCGGTAGCAGACAGGCTGATCACCAAGCTGTCTTCACCGGTAAAGCTCGTATTCAGGTTTAGCAGCGACCAGTATTCAAACGTTGCATCGGCCTCTTCGCCGCCTACCACTTTGTCTAGCGCATTCGGCGCAGCCTGCGGGTCTTGAGAGACAACGCTATCGGCAACAGCCGTGGTGTCGCCAAACGGAATGATCAAATGCGTATCCAACGTACCGCTCAGCGTCGTCGTCGTTGAAAACTGATTGGCTTCAAGCTCTGCTAGGTCGCTCTCTAGCGTGTCTACCCGCCCTCTCAGGGTAGATAGCTCAGCGGCAAACTCTTCTTCTAGCCGTCTGACCGAGGAGAAGTCGGGCATGGACTGCGCCTGCAGCACCACGTCCAAGCAGGCATTTAGGCCAGCAGCAAACTCATACCGGGTCATAGCGCGGTTGCCCCGAAAGGTGCGGTTGGGGTAGCCTTCCAGGCAGCCGTATTCCTCCACCAGTCGCTGCAGCGCGGTAAAAGCCCAGTCCCCAGGCTGCACGTCAGAAAGTTCTGAAACGCTCGTTACCTGAGCGAGCTGAGTCGGTGGCGCTAGCTCCAAAACGTCTGGAGTGGCAATCGTTGAAGCGGAGGTCTTGACGACTGGGTTTAGAGCAGCCCCTGCAATAGCTGAGCAGACCAGCAGCGATTTTGCGAAACGTATTTTCCGTTTTTCCATGATCTAGTGACTCAGCTCCTCATTTCTCTCCCTAAGGTGCCCAGTTCTAGCTCACACATCTAATTTGTTCGTTACTTCAGCGGACGGACTAAGTTATCTATCCCTGACTCGCTGTAGCAGCTGTCAACAGACGCAGACTAAATTACAGCCCAAAATTGAGACTTCTTATGTAATAATTGGAGACTGCATTGACACAACTTCTTAAAGAACTACACAAAGAACCATGGCAAAAGGCGTCCGTCTCGTAATCACCCTCGAATGCACCGAGTGTCGTAGCAATCCCGACAAGCGATCCAACGGGGTCTCTCGCTACACCACCCAAAAGAATCGCCGTAACACGACGGCCCGCCTAGAGCTTAAAAAGTTCTGCACCCACTGCAATAAGCACACAAACCACAAAGAAATTAAGTAGACGCAGCTAAACGGATGCCATAGCAGATGTTCCAACACGGATACTTCAGCAGGCTTCTCACAGCAAATATCTACAAAGCATTCTTTCCATACCATTACCGACTAATCCCTCAAGCATTACAGAAGACCTATGGCTTACTTCCGTCGTCGCGTTTCCCCCATCAAACCGGGCGAAAAAATCGACTATAAAGATGTAGACTTGCTGCGCAAGTTTGTCACTGAGCGAGGCAAGATTTTGCCCCGCCGTATTACTGGCCTTACATCAAAGCAGCAGCGCGATCTCACCAAAGCAATCAAAAGAGCGCGCGTCGTTGCCCTCTTGCCGTACGTAAACGAAGACGGCTAACCGGACCAAGATTTGTGTAGGTCAAAACAAATAAATATCAAGCTATCGGCGTTTGGCAGAAGCATTTTTCTTTTGTCTGTTACTTTAACGAGTAAGCGCAGATAGCTTTTTTTGTTATCGGCTCTGTTATCGGCTTAGGGCGCGCTTAAGCAGGGCAGATCTGGATACAGGTCATCGGACGTAGGTTGAAATAGGTATCGGTGGAAAAAGGTACGCTCGTAGAATTTAAGCTGAAAGGATCGCCCCATCTGGCGATCGCAGACCGCCCCGAAGGAAAAAAAAATTGGGTCCTAGTCGACCATCGAGGCCAGTCGCACACCATCCACCCTCGCCAGGTGACATATCAGATCCCCAAAGCCACCTACGAAGCTGCGGAGCTTGAGGGGTTCATCTCAGAGGCAGAAAACTACATTGACCCCGACAATTTAGAAGTTGCCTGGGAACTCCTTACCGAGCTAGAAGAAGCCGCAACCCCTGAATCCTTGGCTCAGCTGCTTTTTTCAGACCAGCGTCCGCCGCTGTGCTACGCGGCTCACCGTCTGCTGAGCGAAGACAAAATATTTTTTAAGCAAAAGGGCGATCGCTACGAACCTCGTCCCGCTAGCCAAGTAGAAGAGCTACAGCACAAAATCGCTCGCGAAGCCGCCCGTGAAGAAGAGCGAGCCGGATTCTTTGGTCGGGCTAGGGCCATTCTGGCTGGCGATTCGGCTGGCGACAGTGCAAACTGGGAAAAAAGTGATCGCCCTCGGCTAGAACTGCTCGAACGGTACGCACTTTTGGGTGACGAGTCGACCCAGAAAGCGGCTGCCCAAGACATTTTGACCACCCTCGACCAAGACAAGTCTCCCCAGGCCGCCTTCGATACCCTTGTCGCCCTCGGCATCTGGGAGCAGCACGAAAACCTGGCCCTGCGGCGTCGCCAAATTCCCACCCAGTTTCCCGCCGAAGTCACCGAAAAGGTGGCCGACATTATCGCCTCTCCCCCCGCAGAAAACAGCTCTGAACGCATCGACCTCACCCACCTCAAGCTCTACACCATCGATGATGAGAGCACCCGCGAAATTGA
>JBCBIK010000177.1:0-10240 GCA_038524545.1 Cyanobacteria bacterium J06623_4
AAAAGCACTTCAACCATGACATTAGCCCCCTGGTCAGCAAAAGAAACGCTTCGCCTCGCGAAGCTAAACGACTATGGCATTTTAGACACCCTACCCGATGACACCTACGACGATATTGCCGCAATCACAGCCCATATCTGTCAAACGCCCACTGCGCTAGTCAGCCTGGTAGATGCCAGTCGCCAGTGGTTCAAAGCCAAAATTGGCATGGAAGTGAGTGAAACGCCTCGCAGCATTGCGTTTTGCGCTCACACCATTCAGCAGCCAGACGTCATGGTCGTAGAAGATACGCACCGCCACAGTAAATTCTGTGATAATCCGCTGGTGACCGGTCCGCCCTACATTCGCTTCTACGCAGGTGCGCCACTGCTCACCCCCGATGGCCATGCGCTGGGCTCACTCTGCGTGATCGACTATGTGCCCCGTCCCTTCACCGAAGCGCAAAGAAAGACGCTGCAGGTACTCAGTCGCCAGGTCGTCGCTCAGATGGAGCTGAGTCGTCAAAGCTTAAAGCTCCAGCAAGCAAACGAAACCTTAGAGCAGCGAGTGGAAGAACGGACAGCGAGCCTAACCCGATCGCTTCACCGCCTGCTCAAGACCCAAACCGCTTTGCTAAAAAGAGAAGCCGCCTCACGACACAGAGCGCTTCACGACCCGCTAACGGGCTTACCCAATCGCAGCTATTTTTTACAGCGACTCGATCAGGCTATTCAGCTGACCAGCCGACAGCCTAGCCACCAGTATGCGGTGCTCTTTATTGACCTTGATAACTTCAAGCCGGTCAACGATACCCTTGGGCACGATATTGGCGATCGCCTGCTCGCCCACGTCGCAAAACAAATCAAGCAACTGCTGCGCAGGAGCGACTTGGTAGCCCGACTGGGCGGAGACGAATTCGCCGTTTTGCTAGATTCTCTCTCAGATGAAGAACAAGCCATCACCGCCGTCAAACGGCTGCAGGCAAAGCTCAACGAACCCTGTGAGATAGACAATCACCAAATTTTTATCAGTGCCAGCATCGGGATTACCTTCAGCAGCTTGGGCTACCGTCAGCCAGAATCTGCCCTCCGAGACGCCGATACCGCTATGTACCAGGCAAAAGAACAGGCCAAAAAGCGCGTCCAGGCACAGCTCAAAGCCCAGCTCGAAGGCCAGCTCCAGCAGCAATGTGCCGACCAAAAATCACCCATTCTCATCCAGGATGAGATTCCCTTCAGCGGTCAGCAGTTCGTCGTCTTCAATGCCGAAATGAAAGACCGCATGGAGGCCCGCCTCAGCTTTGAAGATGAACTGCGCCACGCCGTTCTAAACGATCAGCTGCACCTTCACTACCAGCCAATTTTTGACCTCAACACCCGCCAGATATACGGCTTGGAAACGCTGTTGCGCTGGAATCATCCAACCAAGGGCTATCTCCCGGCGAGAGACTTCATCACTATCGCCGAAGACATTGGCGTCATTCGCCAGCTCTGCAGTCGCACCATACAGCTCACCTGCGAGCAAATGGTCAGATGGCGCAAAATTCAACAAGAGAACAACGGCGACTTCCAGCCTGCGGATAAGCCACTCTCCCCGGATCAATTACCGCTCAAGATCCACATCAACCTCTCTCTAACGCAGATTCGCTACCCGCAGCTGATTGTTCAGTGGCAAGCAGCCCTCAAAAAGTATCAGCTGCCAGCATCCGCTTTTCAGCTAGAGGTTGCCGAAAGTGTCTTAATCAGTGGTGAGCCAGCCATTACAGACACCCTGCAAAAGCTCCAACAGTTGGGTTTCGGTCTCTGTGTAGATGACTTTGGTCGAGGCCACTCTTCCCTCAGCCGCCTTCGTCAGCTCGAAGTGAATATGTTGAAGATTGATCGATCCTTTGTCAGCGAACTCAACTACGAAGAGGGCGTTGACATCGTCAAAACGATTGTTGCCTTTGGCCAAAGTGCGGGGATGGATGTGATTGCTGAAGGGATCGAAACTGCAGCGCACATGAATCAGCTAACGACGCTTGGCTGTCGGCGAGGGCAGGGGCTATGGCTAGCGGATGCCTTGCCCAGCGAAGACATTGACGTGCTGGTTGCTGGTGAAAGCGACCGGTGAAGGTTGTAAACAGAAACGAGCTAATTGAACACGCTACTTCCGCAGGCAAATAGCTGCCAAAATCAATAGGGTTGGCGTCAGCCAATCGCCCCACCGTACGTAGGGAGTCAGTGTTTCTCGGCGATACAGTTCGGCCTGATGGCTTACCCGTTCATCGGGGGCAGACAGCCATTTTGTGCGGCCTCGAGGGTCGACAATGCCAGAAATGCCGGTGTTGGTGACCCGCGCCTCCCAGCGATCGCTCTCAATTGCCCTCATCACATCGAGTCCGTGATGCTGCCTCATTTGCCGAGGCGGATAAGGGTCATTATTAGACGCTGTGAAAATTAGCTGCCCTCCTCGCTTCACCTGCACTCGAAACAGCTCTGCAAAAGCCGACTCGTAGCAAATCCCTGCTGCGACTGGCCCAAATGGGGTATTCAGCTGCTGGTCAACCGTCCCCGGTGCCAGACTTTCAAAAGGCGACAGTCTATCGAGCACATTAGAAAAGGGGAGGTATTCACCCACCGGGACCAGTTTGACCTTGTTGTAGCGGCCCTCAATTTTGCCTGCAGGTGTCAGGGTTAGCAAGCTCTGGGTAAGACGCGATCGCGTATCTGCAATATCCTGATGTACAAAAGAGCCCAATATCAGTGGCACGCCTCTATTCACCACTGCCCGCACAAACACATTGCGGTCTTGAGTGAAGGCATTCCATCGCTGGGGAATCGCCCCCTCCGGCGTTATCACCAGCTCTGCACCCTCAGCGACCAGCTGCTCGTAACCTTCCAAATACGCCTGAATAGAGACCCGCACCCCCTCCGGCGACAGCTTTTGCGACGTTGGAATATTGCCCTGAATCAGCCCGACGCGCAGAGATTGATCTAGATCATCAGCTAGCGGGCGAGCATACAGCCATCCGCCCAGTAGATGTAGACAGATAAAAAAGCCTAAAGCGCCCATCACGTAGCGGCGCCTTTCCGGTACCCTGCTCTCTGCAACACGATCTTCAAGCGTAGAGGTCGTACTCGGCCTCAGCGCTGCCGCCAGCAAACCGTTCACCACCACAATCGCTGCTGTTACCGTAATCGGCCCCGAAACCTGTCCCCACTGCAGGACCCACAGGTTCCCAGGGCTTTGGGTATAGCTCAGCGACGTCCAGTACAGCGGGCCCCGGCTCCACACCCACTCCACAGCGCACCACAGCGCAGTACCCACCAGCAACCGCTGCCAAAGCGTCAGCCCGCTACCACGCACCCGATGACCGTACCAGCGGGCAATCCACCGCATCAGCCATAGCCAAGTGACTCCAATCGCCGCTCCCCACAGGGTAATAAAGGCCCAGGCAAACAGCGCCAGGCAAACGCCCACCAGCCAGGGCATCCCCATGGCCAGCAGCGGATTCATCCACCACACAATCCAAGACAACGCCACACCGTGGTAGGCCATACCCCACAGCGCCGCACTCGCTAATGCAGGCCGCCATGCCAAACCATCGTCGAGTGCAATCCGCCACAGGGGGACCATCGCGATCCAAGCGAGCGGCCACGCATTGACAGGCGCAATCCCCATCAGCAGACCACCCCCCACCAAGCTGAGCGTAGACCCTGTCACTTTCAACCAACTTGTCCTAGCGCTGTGGTTGAAATCTGTCAGGGTGCTATCAGAGGGCATTACAATCCTGCGGTCGCTGGTCTTGTCAAATCATTTTCCAGTCAGTTCTCAAATCATAGAGCTTCAGCGAACAGCCCAACTTGGTATAATCCTGACTTCATATGGAAAGTTCCAGCATTATTCCAGAAGTTTTCAAACAAAATTCAAACAAAATTCGAACAAAAGTATTCCAGAAATAGCTATGGCAGATTGGCAGGTGATTACGGGTGGGGTCACCGCCCCCAAAGGATTTAGAGCAGCTGGAATTGTCGCCGGGCTGAAGCCTTCTGGCTCTCCAGATTTGGCGCTGATCGTCTCCGATAGTGAGGCGATCGCAGCAGGTGTCTTCACGCTCTCTCAGGTACGAGCCGCCTGCGTAGACTACTGCCAAGAGCTGCTCGAAACCAAGCCATCGGCCCGGGCAATACTGTGCAATGCGGGGCAGGCCAATGCCTGCACTGGTGAGCAGGGCATGCAAGATGCGATCGCCAGCGCCCAAGCTGCCGCCGCCGCCCTTCATTTCTCGCCCGATAGCGTCCTCCTCGCCTCCACGGGCGTCATCGGACAGCGCATAAAAATAGACGCGCTGCGCTCAGGCATTCCAGCCTTGATCGACGCCCTCTCTACCGAAGGTGGCAGCAGCGCGGCCAGAGCCATTGTCACCACCGACCTCATCACCAAGTCCATTGCCCTCGAAACCCACCTCGGCGATCGCCCTATCCGCGTTGGCGGCATCGCCAAAGGCTCCGGCATGATCCATCCCAACATGGCCACTATGCTCGGGTTCATCACCTGCGATGCCGCCGTCTCTCCGCCGCTGTGGCAAGCCATGCTCCGCCGGGCCACCGCCAAAAGCTTCAACCAAATCACCGTCGACGGCGACACCAGCACCAACGACTGCCTGCTAGCACTGGCCAACGGCGAATCTCGGACTCCGGCGATTACCGACCCAGGTCCCGAGGCCGACAAGCTAGAAGCGATGCTCACAGCTGTCTGTATTCATTTGGCGAAGGCGATCGCCCGAGACGGTGAGGGTGCCACCTGTCTGCTCGAAGTTTCGGTGACCGGCGCTATGAGCGATCGCGCTGCTAACCAAATTGCCCGCACCGTTGCAGGCTCCTCCTTAGTTAAATCTGCTGTCTTTGGCCGCGACCCAAACTGGGGCCGAATTGCCGGTGCCGCCGGACGGGCTGGAATCCCCTTCGAGCAAACTGAGCTAAGCATTCACCTCGGCAGCTTCACCCTTATGAGCAAAGGAACCCCCAAACCGTTTGACCGCAATGCGGCAAGCACCTATCTCAAGCAGCAGTCGGCAAACAGCACCCAGGCCATGTCCAAAATCCTATTGGCAGATTCCCCCCCGGATCGCGCGCTGTCGGACTGCTTAACCAATGAAATAGAGTCCCTTGCTCACCCTGTCCAAATTGCTATCGATGTCGGCAGCGGAACGGGATCCGGTAAAGCTTGGGGCTGCGACCTGAGCTACGATTACGTCAAGATAAACGCTGAATATACAACGTAGCTAGTTGGTTACAGCGGCGGTGAAAATAGCGACTAAAGACGAATAAAGAGACTTAAAGCTCAAAAAATCACATCTCGGTATATCTCCCAGAGAACTTTTCTCTTTAATCTTCGTCACCAATTGAAGATAGTCAGGTGCTGATAAAGCGCAGTCAAAATGAAAGCATGAAATTCGAGCAACTTTCCATGAGGGATCACGGATAAGTCAGCCTCAATTAGTACGTTACGACTTTAAAGAGTCCGTGTAATTACGTCTTAATCGTTTTAGACAATACAAGCCGAGTGGTAAATTTTAAGTATAAATAGCTAACTGCCTTAACGAATAAATACAGCAGCCAATACGGAGAGCTTACAAGTCAAATGCGTAAAGTCACTGCCTCAGCCGTAATTCTCACAGCCCTGACCGGCTGTAGCCAAAATGGGGTTCCCAGCAACGAGTGGAGCTTCGAAGTCCCAACCGATGATCAGGCAGTGTTTTCAGAGACTGGCAGCTTCTCTTCTTCAGAATTGTTTGCTGAAGACTCAGCTTTCCAAGCCAAAGCGTCTAGCCTTGCTGCACAAGCGTCTGCAGCGCCTTCTCATGGCTCCGTCGTAATGGGGCCAGCCACCGAGCAGCCGGTCACAGCCGACGCTACGCAGCCAGCGGCTTCCGTCAGTGAGAGCTTAGCCAGTGCCGACTTTAGCCAGCTAGTCACTACAGCCACTAGCTCCAACGCAAGCAGCTTCATCCGTGCAACGGCTCGCCCCGACCCCATCGCTGATGTCCGCAGCTACCTAAGCCGCCGCTCCAGCCCAGGTTTACTCACCAGCCGGCTCCCCTACTCATCCGACGTTTACCTTCCTTCCTCGCCACCGGCAGCACCGCTCTCAGCCCTCGGCACTATCCCTGTAAGCCCCACGCCCCAACCGGCCCCTGTGGCTGCGGCTGTTCTTCCCACAGGCCCTGCTGGGGTTAGCATTTCAGCCTTGCCTGAGACCTCAGTCGCCCTTCCCTCTGCGCCGTTGTCTTCGCCCGCTCCTCTGACCACGGCAGCCGCCACGACCACTAGCGAAATCCCCTCCCTCTACGACGGTGTCGCTGTTCCCCAAGCCGCTGCCCCCACTCCTGCCCCCGCAGACGTCTTTTCGTCAATAACACCTCTTACAACAACACCTCTTACAGTAGTAGCCGCACCCGAGCTCGATGAGGGCCTACCAGTCCTGCAGCCCAGCCAGCCCATCGACGATTCAGCTGCCCTTGCCGAACCTGGCCCTGCCGAGCCTGCGCTCACGGCAACTGCGACCACGCGCCGAACTTCAATCGGTACCTCCATCCTCAGAGACCTGCAGCGCAACCAGTCAGATACGCTCGCTGCTGAGCCGTCTATTCGTCCCTCTGCTGCCGAATCCCTGCCTGCTGCCGAGCCAGCTGAGACAGTTGCTTCCGCACCATCGATTTTCGAGCAGCCAACCGAACAGCAAGACCTTGACGCTCCCAGTATCGCGCTGCTCACAGAGATGCCAGCAGACACTGCGTCGGCTTCCGAAGGTCGCCCCACCCTAGAAGACCTTGTCCGCTCCATTCCCGAAAGAAAGGACTCTCCCCTATTGGTTAGCTTCCGGTCGGTCGATGACCTGCTAGAAAGAGAAGCCATCAAAGACCAAGCAGTAGACGTACTACAGACCCAGGGAGAAGTTGAGCAGGAAGCGGCTAATCCCTCTATCCACCAGCTCAATTATGAAGCCGACACGCACTCTAGTCAGGCAGATTCCCCCCTACTTGAGGGGTTGAGTGCTGGCCCCGATGACGTATCTCTATCGACGATTTATGTTCCGATTTCTGAGGAGATTTCGGTCGATGCTTCTGCGGCACTTATTCAGGCAGCGATCGCAGCCCTAGGCAACGAGGTCACCACCGTTCCCTTCTCAAGCAGCCAGCCCGGTCCATCCGCCCTATATGAGACTTCAGTAGATTCACCGGAGGCAACCCGCCTCGAAGCGGAACCATCAGAGCAAGGCTCAGAAATTGCCCGCCTGCTGAGAAATCAGGCAATGAGTGCTCAGCGCCTGAGCCCAGCAAAAGTTGGCGAGCAAAATCCAGATATCGTGTTCGATGTTCTGAAGGCTGCAGTGGAGGCTGCGACAGAAGCGCCTCAGCGCTCTCAGCGCGCAGCGATCCCCGCCATTGACTCGCTGACCCAGCACTCAAGAAGATACCGTCAGCGCATCGTTTGGCCGTAGTTGCCGGTAGTCGTTGTCCCGGACAGCAAGCGCCCAAGAACTGGCGAGCTGAAAGGAATTCTGCCTGCTCACCCAGCATCTATCAACTCAACGATGCCTTCACGCGCTCGGATAATGACGTCATAACCGCGTAAGAAGTCATTGCCTAGCAGGCCCACCTCGACTGCTTCACCTATGCTTACCCGAGCGTTCATCAGCGTCACCTCTCCCATCGCGATGGACTCAACCTGACCCACATCAAAAGAAACTTCTGCTTGGCTAGCCGTAGCCGCTATCATCCTTTCCGTCGTAACGACACCGAGCTCGTCGGCCATTTCTCGAGTGATTAAGGTCCGACTTGCGCCTGTATCCAAAATCATGTCGTAGGTCTTAACGCCATTAAACGTCACCCGTACAACTGGCGTTCCTTGCAGCCGACGCACGATGGGAACGCGGACGCCGCGATGGGCTATTGGCTGAGAAGGTGACTGAGAAGGTAGCTGGTGACTCTGCTGATGGGGGGCAGGAGCAAGCTCCAATGAATTTGAAGATGGCTGCCGACCTGCCGGTTCAGGAACGGATACAGGTGCTTGCATGCTGGCAGCTTGGGTTCGGGCCGCCTCAGCGTGCCGACTATATTCACCCATCTTTTGCTGGGCGACACCGTAGTTTTTGTCTTTTTTGCTCACCTTGGCCAAGGCCTCCGCTGCCCGCTGCCAGCGGCTGGCAATGAGTCCCCAGTCATCCGGCGAAAATGCCGACTGACTGAGCACATAAGCGCTTGATGCCAAATTTATTCCTTCACGATAAGCCGCCGCAGAGGCGGCCGCCTGGTCAGTCCTTTCTGCTGCCTCATTGGTTTGCTTTGCCGCTGGGTCAGCTTCTGCTGTGGCTAGTGCCGACACTGTCGTAGCGACCGAAGCGACAGGCGCAACCGATCCGGTCTTCATCTGCTGTGGAATGGTGGATTCTCCGAGGTTACTTTCGCTTGCGGAGAGCAACCTTTGGGTCGAACCACAGCCATAACAAGCCAATCCGACGAAACTAGGCAATAATATGAAGCGAGACGAGAAGCGGAACCAGCCCATAAGAAATACATCGTGTGCCCATACTTAACGTGCCCGGGCACAATTCCGGTTTTTATCGCGCCTTATACGGAATTTGCTGTCTGTCCGGTCTCATTTATTAGTCACTTCACTGGTCACTACTCCACTGGTCATTATGTTCGATCCTGCTGCCAAACCTGCATTGCTCGTTCTAGGAGATGGCACCTTATATAGAGGATGGTCGTTTGGGGCTACGGCCACCGCCATGGGAGAAGTCGTGTTCAATACTGGCATGACTGGCTACCAGGAAGTCCTGACAGACCCTAGCTACTGCGGTCAGATGGTCATGTTTACCTATCCTGAGCTTGGCAATACCGGGGTCAACCCTGAAGATGAAGAATCTGCTAGGCCTCAAGTGAGAGGTGCGATCGCTAAAAATATTTGCACCAAACCCAGCAGCTGGCGATCCGTACAATCTCTCAGCGACTACCTAAAAGAACACCGCATTCCCGGCATCTTTGGTATCGATACCCGCGCCCTCACGCGCAAGCTCCGCAGCGTCGGTGCCATGAACGGCATCATCTCCAGCGAAGTCCTCGATCCAGAAGAACTTCTGCGTCAGCTGCAGACCCTACCCTCCATGGAAGGGCTCAACCTAGTTCAAGAAGTCACAACCTCAACGGCCTACGAATGGGCAGAAACAACCCACCCGGAATGGGCCTTCAGCGCGCCGCCTACCTTACAAACCGCTGTCTCCGACCCAACCCAACCTAGCTCAACAGAAGAGAGCCCTCTCACGGTAGTTGCTCTCGACTTTGGCATTAAGCGCAATATTCTCAGGCGGCTAGCGAGCTACGGCTGCAAAGTCATTGTTGTTCCTGCAGATACCCCCCCGGCAGACATCCTTGCCCATCAGCCCGACGGTCTTTTTCTATCGAACGGGCCGGGTGATCCTGCCGCTGTTACCGGCGCCCCCGAAATCACCCGCGCACTCATCGACAGCCAAATTCCCACCTTCGGCATCTGCATGGGCCACCAAATTCTTGGACTCTCCTTAGGCGCAGAAACCTTCAAGCTCAAGTTTGGCCACCGCGGACTCAACCAACCCTGCGGCCTCACTCAGCAGGTCGAAATCACCAGCCAAAACCACGGCTTTGCGCTCAGCACTGACTCTATCGACGAAAATAGTCCCGTCGAGATTACTCATCTCAACCTAAACGACCAGACGGTGGCTGGCATTCGCCATCGCCAACTTCCTGTCTTTTCGGTGCAGTACCATCCAGAGGCCAGTCCGGGTCCTCACGACGCCGACTATTTATTTGCTAACTTTGTCCAAGCCATGCGGGATCATCGCAAGCAAACCGCCTAGGCAATCCTTGCCAGATAACTGCGCCAGATATGCACGCCAGGCAACGTCAATATAAACAAAACAATCTGTTTTATTTGACAGATAACGTCCCCCGATAGGGCATGATATCAGTGTCTTAAGTCAGCGCGAGTAAAACACCCGTTTTCATCTTGCGGTCCATAGTAACTTGCCCTATACTTAATCGTCATATTGTCGTTCAATGCTAGGCATACCAGGAGGATCCCATCGCTGAGTCGCTTACCCTAACAGTTAGTCTAAGAGGCACCCGCGAAGTTAGGGGGAAATGTCAAATCTTTCGCCTCACTGGACTTTTAGATGCTTTTTCTGAGCCTACTTTTCTGAAGGTTCTCAACAAGTACATTGAAGATGGTCCAGCACATAT
>JBCBIK010000178.1:0-9993 GCA_038524545.1 Cyanobacteria bacterium J06623_4
CCCAGGCTCACCAGCTCAACGTAAATCTGACAGGCTTCGCGCATTGCTTCCTTGATGACGCTAATTGCCGAGACCTGAGAGCCAATGTGAAAATGCAGCAGCTGCAGGCTATCCAGCATATCTGCAGCCTTCAGCTTGTCGACCACAGTGATCATTTCAGGAATGGTCAGCCCAAACTTTGCCCTGTCTCCCGCGCTAATTCCCCAGCGACCAGAGCCCTTTGCTGCCAGCTTGGCCCGCACGCCTAGGTTGGGACGAATGCCAAGCCGCTTTGCCGTGGCGATCGCCACCTCCACTTCTTCCACCTGCTCCAGCACGATGATCGGCTTTTGACCTAGCCGCTGGCCCAGCATGGCAGTTTCAAGATACGACTCGTCTTTGTACCCATTGCAAATAATCAGCGCACCAGGCGTATTCAAGCTGGCAAGCGCAATCATCAATTCGGGCTTAGTCCCTGCCTCTAGACCAAACTGATAGCCTTTACCAAAGCGCACCAAGTCTTCAACAATGTGGCGCTGCTGGTTGCACTTCACCGGAAAAACGCCCTGGTAAACCCCCTCGTAACCATAGCGAGCGATCGCTTTGGCAAAGCAGGCATTGATCCGCTCTAGCCGATCCGCCAAAATCTCCGAGAAGCGAATCAGCAATGGCAGCTGAAAATCTCGTAACTTTAACCCGTCAACTAGCTTCTTAAGATCCAGCGAGCCGCCGCGATCACCCTGGGGTGAAACCGTAATATTTCCCGCCGCATTAATAGAAAAGTACGGCGCCCCCCAACCCTCGATTCGATAGAGGTCCTCACTATTCTCAATCGTCCACCTCTGAGACATTTCAGCCTGCTCTGCTGCACCTCTGGGTGACTCTGCAGGTGACTTGGCCGGTTCGCTGCTAGCAGTCGACTCAGAATCAGCAGCGGACATATAAGTTAGGCTCACAGGGGCAACACTCCAAAGTGAAACAGGGTGGCATTTCTCCCGCTTATGGTATCCCGCAATGGTCTTTTCAGGGGGCGGGTTCCAATCAACGGTTCCGTATAAACACGCTATGGAGATCGCCCCTAGGCACCCAAGATATTAGACAAAGACAAAGATGACCGCATTTTTTCATAGGAACCGTATAGTCTTTGTGAAACTAACGTTCCATCCTGATGAATGTGACGGCTGACTGTTATCTGTAATATAAGTCATAGGCATGTTTGCCTAAGCGTTCTACGTATTTCCATTGATATTTACGTGCTTTTCCGTACGGCCAATCATCAGGAAATCGATAGACAGTGCTAATATCTGTGCGATTAACAGCGCCAATATCTGCGTGATTGCTTCGGGGCATTCTCCCGAGCTTTCTGTTTTACCCGGGCGTCTACCAGCGCGACTCTAGTGCGATTATTCAACGGTGATATCAACGAGAAAATTCATTGAAACTTTCCGTCAATTTCCACCGCGCGTAATCGCACACACTATAGTTTTTTATTACCGTACTCAACGTTACAAAATTAGGTGCCTAAGGCATGCCATACAGAGCTCCACACACAGTAGATATTCCTACGCCCAAGCCCATTAACCCTATGCATCCGCCCACGTCTCCAACGTCTCCCAAGTTTCCAAAAGGCGCGGTTGTCGGACAGTCTATCAGTGTCGATGTTGTTGTACTGCTATTGTCAGCCCTGCTCGGCGTGATTTTGAGCGGCGCGGTCAATGCCATCACGACCACCAGCACAGTCGACATATCCATGGTTAAGCCGCCCCTGTGGTTTGTCTTTGTAGCTTGCGTGTTGCCCTCGGCGCTGTGGCTATTTGTCGATACGCTGAGCGCGCTGAGCAACCCGATGGTATTGCCCTTTGCTCGCTCCAAAATGGCCATGAAGGCGCTGTACGCCAAGCGCATGCACCTGCTGCTATTGTTCTTTTATTTCACGTCTATTTTGGTTGCGCTGTGCTGGTCAGCCTTTTCTATGCTGCTGGTCTCCAAGATTTTCGTGTCGGCAGTCTTTGCGATCGCACTTTTCGCCCTTGGGCAGAGCATTCCTTCTCGCAAACTCAGCTTTCTAGTCTCTGGCATCTTGTTCCTAGTGGTCCTGATTGCCACTCAGGCTTTCATTATCCTCCGACTAGAATCTGATTCTGCCCGTGCCAACCAAGAAGCACTCGACGGATTGAACGCGCCACAAGTCATTGAAGAAGACAATGAGTCTTTCTTTGAGGAACGCGGCGAATAACCGCAAAAACATTCACAGAAAGACCAAAGAAGGTTCAGACAGACACGTTCTAGAATCCTTCCTCAACAGCTTCCCTTAAAAGCGCTAGGACAGCTGCACAACAGCTTGATTGTTCAACAGCGTTTCTGAGGTTAGGAGGTCTTCTACAGTCATTCGCAAGAAGCGGTCAGCGTCAATGCTGAACAAAATACGAATGCGATCGCTGCCCGGGAAACCAGGCGGCGATAGCTTTGCAATGGTCTGCGCGCCCGCTCGGTCGTTCAAAGCTTGCACTACCCGGGCAGCCGTGCCATCGTCATTTGCCCGGCGGGTCACCAGCTGATCGCCCTCAAAGTAAACCTCCATGCTGCCAGCAGTGCGATCGCCCAGCTCACCCACGATTAGCTCAATACTGGGCTGATTTTCACTCGAAGCGCCCAGAAAAAACTCCACGGGATCAGTCGTTGGGTAGGGCTGTCCCCGCTGGATAATGGGATGCCAGCCATGGGCATTGTTTCGCCGGTCCCAGTAGCGAATGCCGTAGCTGTGGTACAGAAAGTCCTGTAGCTGAGTTTTCTGCAGCTGTAGCGCACCTTGGGCGACGGCGTCAAAAGGGCGATCGCGCTTAATCTTACTCGGGTCAAAATGGCGGGCTATCCAGGTTTTTACCGCAGGAATTTGAGCACTTCCTCCCACTAGCAGCACCGCGTCAACATCCGCTGCCGAAATATTTTGACGCTGTGCCTGCTGCATCACCTGGCCTAAACGATTGTCTAAACGGGCAAAAAATCCCTGCTCCGTCAGGATTTGCTCAAATTTCTCACGATCTAGAGACAGATCGTAAGTATCTAGCGTCTCCTCGTCAAAATAGGCTTCACTGGCCGTTGCCGCAGCAGAGAGTTCAATCTTGAGCTTCTCGACCAGTCTGAGGGTCAGTGAGTTAATGGGTAACGCCTGGGTCAGGGCAAAGTGGTCAGCCAGCCAGCGATCAATATCTGCCCCACCCAAGTTTTCGCCCGCTTTAGCCAGCACGCGAACCGTTTTGGGCGATCGCTTGGCAACCGACTGACTCGCCCGTGACTTTTTGCCCCACTGCAGCAAAAAGCCCGGCGGCTTTTCTGCCGAAAACGTAGGCTGCACTAGAGAAAAATCCAGCGTCCCGCCGCCAAAATCGACCACCAGCAGCGTGCGATGGGCCGGACTCAGCTGATAACCCAAAGCCGCCGCCGTTGGCTCATCCAGCAATCTAACTTGCTGAATATCCAGGGTCCGACACACCTTGCCCAGCCACAGCCGGTACGCCTCGAAGCTATCGACCGGAACCGTCAAGACCAGTGAATCGAGTGTCGGGTCCTGAGCTTTGAGCTGGCCCACCACCTGCTGCAAAAACCAACCACCAATCTGCTCAAACGAAATCACATGACCGTCTAGCTCAGGCATAAAGCCCTGCACGGACGTTCCGATGCCGCGTTTGAAATTGCGGAAGAAGCGAGGGTCGCTGGCCAAATCTAGACCGCGATCGCGAACAGTCTGCCCAGCAATAGCCGTTGCCTCCACCGTCAGTCCATCAGACAGTCCATCAGACAGCCCATCAGCTAGACCATCGGCTGACCCACCGCTCACTTGCTCTACATACAAAAGGCTAGGCACCAGCGGCGGATTGCCCTTCAGCTGCCAAGCGATCGCCGGTAGCGATAGCGTCTCAGCCATCTGAGTCGTCTCATTCCACCGAGCAACAACCGTATTACTGGTCCCAAAATCAATGGCATACATACAAAAACGGCACACACACAACAATCATCTTGTAAATGCTCCAGCTTAAATGCCCTACCTTTCAAATGCTCTAACTTTCAAATGTTCCAGCTTGCGAACACTCTAAGGCGCCGTCAGTGAAATGATTGCCAGACCACCCAGCCCACCAAAACAAAGCCCCAAGAAGCAAAGGCTTAGCACTATCATCATGCTCTTTTGGTAGCCGTTTTTAGACGTTAGCTGCGCGCCAACCTGCGCACTGACAATTGCTGCCCCCGCCGTCAGAAACACCACCATCAGCGTCAACGCCGCCAGACCAAATATCGCCGTAAAGAATCGAACCGACTCAAAACTTTGCTCACTGCCAATGTAGTTTGCAGCGATCGCTAGCGCGACAACCATCAACAGCCCGCCCGCGTAAGCCATCAATCCCCCAGGATCAAACTTACCGCTCACGCGAATAGGACGATTGAACCCAAATACCATCATCGGCACAGCCACCAACGCCGCAATCCAAACCCAGTAAGGCGGCTGTGGTGCCGACAGCAGTAGCCCCATCAGCAGATGTATCACAAACAGCACAACCATCATCAGCCAAGGATTAGACTGCCTCATGTTGGGCTGTTTTACAGGCCTCCGGCGCTTACCAGGCCGAGATTGGCTAAATTGAGGCGGTTTAGAATTCGAGCCGTTCATTGATTCAGTAGGTCGGTGGCTGAGCGTTTGCAATCAGGACTGTTTGCCCAGATGGCCGCTCGTTCAGAGGATTGCTTAGAGCAGTATACCGAGGAACCCGGAACCTATCGTTACATCAGCCATGCCAGATGTAACGTCACGACTGTATTTTTCAGCTGTTTCTTTCAGCCGTCGGCAACAAGCCAAACTCTTTAACCGCAGGCATAAAATTTCGATTCTCGTGACTAGGACGGCTGAGCTTAATCAGAGCGAACCGCTGCAGCTCTCCAAGGTCTGCCCACTGTTGCAGCGTCAGGGGCACCTGCTGCTCAGCAAACTTAGCTAAGACAGCATCGGGAATTGACTGAAGGTTTTTCCAAGGCGGCTGATCGGCAACAGCCAATGTTTTGGCCGGTGTGCCCGTCTGCTGAACAATCAGCGCCTGCAGTTGCGTTTTATATTGAACGGCTTGCGCAGGCGTCTCGCACGGCCAATCTACCAGCGCCTGCCGCTCTGCCTGACTAAAGTGGTTCCAATGGTCGAGCTGCAGCTTGACACCACAGGTATCTAGGTGGTGACGCACCACCATTGGAATACAGCGCAGAGACCCTACAAAATCTTGTTCGAAGTCGAAGAAGGGTGCTGCCATGGCCTATGTCAAAAGAAGGAGGACAAGCAATATCTTACGAAGGATACGCCGTGTCTACCCCATAAGTGTGTTCAAAAAAGGTTAAGAGAGACGTATAGTAGTATGACGCGAGCACTCTCACCGGTTACTAAAAACTATTAAGTTTTGCTGCGATGTAACTAGTTTATTTTAGTGAGATTGACTACGATAACAACCAAACGCAGCCCAATTTTTGACCCCGCCTGCCCCGGCCCCTCGGAGGAGATCTCTTTGTCTATGGAAACACTTGAGTTTGTGATTTATCCCGACGGCAGAGTAAAGGAGATGGTCACAGGCATTGTTGGTGCCTCCTGTGCTGAGGTGACCGCAGCCATTGAAGCTCAGCTAGGCGAAGTAACTGCTCAAAAGACCACTTCTGAGTACTACGCCCAGCCAGTACAGATTACAAACAGCGCTCGTTCTCACGTCTCTACTGACACGACCGCAAGCCGCTGGTAACCATTCGCCGTCACCTGCCATGTAGAGGCTAAGTCAAGTCTTTGCAGATTGGTTTGTTTCGACCAAGCGCCCCATTTTCATTTCACCTTATTTAACTGCACATTTAGCCGGTTTCTTAGCATGTCTCACTTTAGCCAAATCAAAACAAAGCTCCGCAATCTTCCTTTTTTGCAGCTAGCACTTGATGACGCTGGCATCTCTTGGCAGGCAGGACCCAAAGCAGTGCGCGGCTACCAAGGCGACACTCAGACAGCTGAGATCGTCATTGAGCAGGAGAATGGCTACGATGTGGGCTTCAAGCACAATGCCGAAACCGGTGACTACGAACTCGTTGCTGATTTGCAGTATTGGCAGCAGTCACTCTCTGTAGAAGGCTTTCTGAACCGGATTACCCAACGCTACGCTTATCACACCGTTGTAAATGAGTCTGCAAGTCAAGGCTTTCAGGTCGCTGAAGAAGTAGACAATCAAGACGGTTCTATCCGCTTAGTGCTTCAGCGGTGGGGCGCATAGAAAATTCACACAGACAGCAGTGTTACCTCACGTCGCGCACTGAGCAGGTTACACTTGCTGGCGCTCAACATTGCGCTTACTACTGTCAATAGGGAACCGAATGACAGATAGGACAGAATTGGGACAACCCACATCCAAACATCAGGCTCTCGACCAGACACCATCTTTCACGGCTGACGTTCACGCTCAGCGGACTGATCGTTCAGGTCTAGAGCCTGAACTGGGCGGACAGCTTCGTTCGGCGCAGCAACGTACGGGTTTAGAGCCTGAGCTGGGTGGTGCTTTCCGCCAAAACGGTGTCTATGTAGACGAGCCGACCTGCATTGGCTGTACCCATTGCGCCCACGTTGCCCGTAACACGTTTTACATTGAGCCAGAGTATGGCAGGGCAAGGGTCATCCGTCAGGACGGCGATTCTGAAGCGCTGATACAGGAAGCAATCGATACCTGCCCGGTAGATTGTATTCATTGGGTGGACTACACAGAGCTGCGACAGCTAGAGCGCGATCGCAAGCATCAGGTCATTCCACTCGTCGGCTTTCCGGTCGACAAGGCAACAGTTACCGTGCAGCAAAGACAGAAAAAGCAAAAGCAGTCTTAGCGTTAGCCACACTAGATATCGGGCGTCTTAAAGCGGAAAAACCTGCACTACACCATCTGGGTTCAGAATTATCTGCAGCGCAGAGCTTTGGTCGTCCGAGATTGAACTTTCAGCAGACTCTTCTACCTCCTCGTTCGATTGAATAGCGCTGGTAAAGGTTGGCGGATTATCGGTTGGCAAGATGCGATCGCGACTTTGCTGAGAAGCCTCATTAAGCGCGGCAAAGCTCACCACCTCTCCCGTTGCAGACAGCTGCAGACGATACTGCAGCGGGCCTTCGTCGCGTTGAGCGCTAGCTTGCCAACGTTGCTGAAAATACGCTCTTACTTGCTCAACGGTACTCGATAGCCCGGGCGCAGCAGGTGATGCAGCTAACGGCGGCGCGGCACTTTCCGGTGTAGCACTCTCCTGAGCGGCAGTTGTCGTAGGTGCACGGGCAATAGACGGAGAAGTTGCAAATTGCTCTGAACGCTGAGCAGCTGAGTTAGGAGGGGCTGAGCGGATGATCGCATCAGCAGGCGCAGCATCTGCATCGAACGCATCATCACTCGCCTCTGGCGCAGGTTCAGCCGCTGGTGTAATGCCTGAAGGGCCTGCAGGTGCAGAGGGCTGAGTCTCTGAAATGGTCGTATCTGTAGGGTCCGCTTCACCGTCGGCAGCGGCTGGGAAATTCGCTTCGCTGTCAGTGTTTGCGATCGCACCTCTCTCCACGCGCTCATCAGATGGCGCGGCAGACGTGGAACCTCCATTGCCCACACTCCCAGAAGACGATGGCAGCGTACCACTACTGGGCCGTTCATTCTCTGCGGTAGGCACGTTGGCGCTATCAGCGGTCGCACTTCCAGCAGCAGGAGTGCGCTCTGCAGTCGGAGCGGGTGCTGTCGTCGCCACATTGCCATCAGTACCCGCCGTTTCAGGCACAGAATTATCCAATTCAGCAGACGTAATTTTCTCCAGCTCTTCTGGAGTCGCCCCCAGTGGAAAAGACTCCTCAGTAGCGTCGGGGACAGTAGACTCTACGGCAGTCTGCTGCAGCTCAGGGTCTCTCGACCACAGACTGGTAGTGAGGCCAACAGCAAAGAGCGCTGCCGCCGCAGAGCTGGCCCACAGCGCCCGGCGATTTTTGCGCCTTGCTGCCGCTACCGACCGATCAGAGAACGAACCAGTCGTTGAGTTAGCCCTGCGTAGTGAAATAACATTACGAGCAGTCGGCTCAGTAGATGAAGCAGGTAGCGCAAGCGAACTCGGTAAGGCTTGAGCGCTTTGTTCGTATTGACCCAGCACGCTCGCCAAGTCGCATAGCTGTAGGTAAGTCAGCGGCTGCTGTAGCTGTAGGCACTGTGGTGGCACGTCCTCAGTGCCTACAGAGCTGGCAGACCTTGGGTCGCGCCGGATCTGTAAGGCGGCAACGGCCAACACGCGCTGAGTCTTTTGCTGAATGTAGCGAGCCAAAGACTGAAGTTGGGTGCGATCGCCCGTCGCAATGAGCTGCAATTGACGAGTGTCTGCCAGGGTAGCAGCGTCAGGAATCTGCCCGCCCGGCACATCGGCCAACCACAGCTGAAAAGACAGCGACTGAATAATTGTCCTTGCAGACCACTGCGACAGTGCAGAATGAACCGCAGTCACCTCTAGTCTGCAACTGCCAGCGGTATAGCTTTTACGGTTGTGTTGAGCAGCTGGCGTGGCCATCGTAGCGGAATACCGGCAGGCAAAATATCAGCAGTAGGAGAGCGCCAAGACAATGAAGTTTAGGCCCGGAAAAGCCAAAACAGTAAACATGACTATGCCTAGGATAACGATGAATTGCAACGCTCGCCCATCGGTTACCAATATAGAAACCGCCTGTAAAAGCGACCCGTCAGTCATCCGTGTAGGCTGCCAGAATCTTCACCTCATATTTCAGAGCCGTTATCAGGCATAGTCATCGTCTTCATCGCTCAATGGCTTGGAAGGTGGCTCAAGCACTCTAAAGTCGGCTTCATAAACCCCATCAGGCCCCATTTCATCACGCCCCTCCGCGTCTCCGTGAGCAGGATAATCTCCATCTTCGCCTGTGCCACGAGCGTCAGGCTCATCGTATAAGCTCTCCCCGTAAGTTCGCTTTCTAGCGCCGGGTGCCTGCTCGTACCCTTCTGATCGGTCTCCCGTGTAGTAGCTGTCGTCTGCGTAGTAGGCGTCGTAACCTTCCGCTGGATACTCTCTCCCGGCTATCTCTTCGGGACGCGCTCCAGAGGGCGCATTGTCACGATTATTCCAGCCGCTGGCAATGTCTTCGGCTAGGCGCCCAGCGTGCGTCCCTACGTCGCGGCCAAATTTTAGTAATTCCCTAGCGCCCGCTTCAAAGTTTGACCGCTCACCTTCGATCACTTCCCAGCTGTTTCTCTGCGCCGTGGTTCTAAGTTCGCCCCAGTCGTCACCGACAGGTCGGTCGGTCGCTGCAGGGTCATCACTGTTGCGATCTTTTTTTTTACCGAATACCGACTTTAAGCCAGCAAGCGGCTGCTGGGGGAAACCTGTGCGATCGCTCTTCGACTGACCACTAACCCCAACACCCTGACTGATATTACTCCTCGGCACTCCCCCATAATTTGGGCCCTGACCTTCAGCACCAACCCCGTAGGTGTCTTGTTGATAAGTGTCCTGTTGATAGGTGTCTTGAGATTGATAGGTATGTTGATACGAAGGAGCCTGAGAATAGGTATCTCGAGCAGCATAGCTATCTTGGGCGTAGCTATCTGAGTAGCTATCTTGAGCATAGCGGTCTTGAGCATACCTATCCTGGATAGGCGTGTCCTGCGGCGGTGGCGGCGACGCAGGCGCGGGGTCTGCTGTCGTCGCAGGCTCACTCACAAAGGCAGAAGGCGTGCTGCCATAGCCACTTCCAGTAGCTGAACTGTCTTCTGGTTTGTATGGCGGGCCAGAGGGCGGTAGCGTGCTACTACCCGGACTATCTGGATAGGGAACCCGTCGGCCCATAGGTCGATACTTGCTCTCAGGCGGACGACGAAGGCTCACCAATCCATACAAAATAAGCGTCAGCAAAGCCCCAATCCCAACCGCGCAAACTAGCAATATGCCAAGCGGTAGCTCGGGCAAAGTACTGCTCAGCACCACCAAAGAAACCGTGGT
>JBCBIK010000179.1:0-9878 GCA_038524545.1 Cyanobacteria bacterium J06623_4
GCTCCGCACTCAGCGCCTCATACACCTCCCGCGCAATCGGCTCATCCGGCTCCACACCGCGCTTATAGCTAATAAATATTCGGGATTTGGTGCCCAATGATGATGGGGCTCCCATCGGTTGCACAGTTGGAGAAACTGCTGGAATCACGTCTGCTTCCTCTGAGGACGAAGGAGCCGTCGCCACAGAATCCTCAATGGGTAGCACCTCCTGAGACGATGGTGCGTCACCTTGTTCCGATAGTTCTTTTCCTTTCGGAATTCGCTGCTTCAGCTGAGGCGTCGCCGTTTCCGGAATCCCCTCCAAATCAATCGCCGACACCCCAAACTCAAACGCATCACTATAGGGACGCCCCGCCCCCAGCCCGTCATAAAAACCCACGGCAAACTCAATCGCCGCCGCATCCCCAATCGCCTGATTCATCCCAATCACACAATCAATATGCTGATGAATCGCCGCCGCCTGCACCTCCGAATAGCAGGCATTCAGCAGCACACACTCCACCTTCTCCTTAAACAGCTTGAACAACCGCGCCAGCGACGGGCCACTCACCCGCTTCATCTGCCCCGCATTATTCTCCAAAATCAGGCCCTTTTCCCCAGCCCCATGCCCCGAAAAATGCACAACCTGCGGCTCATGGTCCAGCAGCGCCCGGCGCAAATCATCCGGGCGCACCGCCCACTTGGCAATAAGCTCAAACTGGTCTCGGCTGCGCGATCGCTGCAACCCTTCCTGGATTTTCCGCACTTCCTCATCCAGGCGCAGCTTATCGCTATTTTTAGGATTTGCAGTCAGAATCAGGATCTTTTTCACAGCCGTGAAATCCCTAGCAGCACTGACATCAGATATTACGGCAATACGCAGACAGGCTCAATGACCTCCCGACAAACGCCGCCGCCAATCAAAACTCGGACAGACTGGCGTAGATCTGTTGTTTGTCCTATCGGGTTTTCCGATTACTCGAATTCTCATTGGTTCGAAAAACAAGCAGAATTTCTTCTCTACTTTCCACCTCAGAAGATCGATGAGAATCATGCCGCTGTACTGTACTTCACCGCGCCATCCACAGCCATTGAAAACAACATAACGCTGTTAAAAACAGGTCGCTAATCTCTCCCTTCCAGTTCATGAAAAGGAACTAGCTGCGAGATGAAAGTATTGGTATCTTCAGCTATGGTGCGGTAAAGCGTTTGAGCAGTTTGTAGATTTGGTCGCAGCTGTTCGAGTTCGATCTTTGAACGTTTCAGCGGCCAAGTCTACGTCAGAGCGAGCCGTAAATCGAGCAGGCGTCGTCACTGAACCAAAAATGTAGCCTGTCTTCACGCCGTAGCGTGCAGCATTTTGTGCGAGCCAAACTTTCGCTTCCTCTAAGAGCCGTATGCGGTCTAATTCATTTTGCTGCTTCTCTCTGGCTAGCCTAGCGTCGAGCAGCGACGTCGGAAACGTCATCTCAATGTAGATAGTGAACCTGTCTCTATTTTAAGGGGAGCTTTGGGGCTTCTATCGTTTTTGTTGAGCACTATCTGTTGAAAATTAGGCGATCGCACCCCTCACCCGCGCCTCATCCAATGCCTGACCAATCACCACCAGCTTTGTTTGCCGAGGTTCATCTGTGCGCCACAGCCGGTCATAAAAGTAGTCAAACCGCTTACCGACACCGTTTAGCACCAGTCGCATGGGCTTATCGGGCACTGCAACAAACCCTTTAATGCGATAAATCTCCTGCTGATTCACCAGTGTGGTTAGCTGCTTGACCAATCGCTTAGGGTCAAATTCTTGGTTGAGCGTGAGTGGAATAGAGACAATATCGTCATCGTGCTCATGCTCTTCCTCGTGATCGTGATGGCTATGGCGATGCTCCAAATTATCTTCTACCGCCGCCTCGAAGCCTAGCAGCACCTCCGGGCTAACTTTGCCGCCATGACAAGGCAAAACCTTCACTCCGGCAGGCAGCTCATGGCTTAGCCAGTCCTGGACCTTGGCCAGCGCAGGCTCATCTATCCGGTCAACCTTGGTGAGCAACACCATATCTGCGCAGCCCAGCTGATCTTCAAACAGTTCTTCAATGGGGGTTTCGTGGTCTAAGCTGTCGTCGGCCTGTCGCTGCGCTTCTAAGGCATTGAGGTCGCCGACGAGTTCACCTTTAGCCAAGGCTTCACAGTCCACTACCGTGACGACGCCATCTACGGTCGCGCTGGTGCGAATTTCGGGCCAGCGAAAGGCCTGCACTAGGGGCTTTGGCAGAGCTAGCCCAGAGGTCTCTATCACCACGCAGTCCAGCTCGTCGCGCCGTTCGAGCAGAGCCTGCATCGTCGGCAAAAACTCTTCTTGTACCGTGCAGCACAGGCAGCCATTGGCGAGTTCTAAAATGTTGGCTTGACCGGCTGCTGGTGCAGTTTCCTCATTGGGGTCGTCGCACACCTGGCAATCGCGCAAGATGTCGCCATCAATGCCCACTTCTCCAAACTCATTGACGATGACGGCAATGCGTCGGCCCTGATTATTTTGCAGGAGATGCCGCACCAGCGTCGTCTTCCCGGCTCCTAAGAAGCCGGTGATTACGGTCACAGGTAGTTTATTCATGATGTTTTTAGTTCTGAATGGTTTTGTTTGCCGGTTTTGCAGAGTGTTTCGGCAGGTGTTGTGGCAGCTTGCTTTGGTAGGGTTTACTATCTATCGCCTACACCAGCAGCCCGCCCAGAGTCGCTAAGCCTGCGCCTAGCACCACAAAGCCCGCGTGATGTATGCGAATGAGACCTGCGGTTTTGTCAGTAGAAAGTGCCCGGCGGGAGAGAAAGTAGGCAATCAGGGCGATCGCACCTTGCACAGCAGCAAATCCGATCAGATAGGCCACTAGCGGTGTTGGCTCTGCGCCGACGACGGCTTCACCGTAGGCATAGCCATGAAAAATCCCAGCGATCGCAGCCAGCAACATCACAACGCCCGCATTCAAAGGCATCCGCTGCACAGCCAACAATCCAAACACCACCACCGATGTTGCAATCAGCCACTCTACGCCCGGCAGCGAAACTTCAGCCAAATGCGTACCGGTACCCACGAGCGTAGCCAGTACAAAAGCAATCGGAATGCCCAGCCCGCCTCGAACGACCGCCGCCAACAGCCCAGCCGCCACCACAAAAGCCAAATGATCGAGCCCAATCACCGGGTGGCCCATCCCAGATAGCAGACCCGCCCAAATCGTCTCAGGCGTATCGCCTCCAAAGGGGTGATGTGCTAGTGCGGGCATCGCCAGGGTGGCTAGGGCCATCACGCTAAGCGTGCCTCCAGTTAAGAAGCTAGTCAAAAGGCGATGGACTGACACGCGACGGACCCAACTATGGCCGGTCGCCCCTTGACTGGTCAACAAACTATTTTTCATTGTTTTCCTCCTCTGATCTGTGCCTCGCAGATAGAGATGTAAGTGTGTTTCAAGACGTACGGGCATTCTGGCTTAGGCAGGGCGGTCAAAAGAAATTCTCAAAAAACTATCTTTTGCCTACCATCACAGTTGCGGGACAGCGCCGGTTTTTCACTGGACTTTCCCCGTATGAATCGCTGAGCGATCGCTAACGTCTCAGGTTAACTAGACTAGCACGGCAGCTCACGACACAATGGTGAAGGTCTGTTGCTGTTGCTACGTCAAAACCCTCCTAAATACACCATGCTTAAAGCTGTTATCTTCGATCTAGATGGCACCCTGACGGATAGCGATAAAGTTCATTTCCAAGTTTTCAAAGAGATTTTTGCGCGCAGAGGCGTTGTTCTAGACAAAACGCTCTACAAGCAAAAAATTAGCGGCCGCCAAAACGCCGACATCATGGCCGATTTTTTCCCTGAGCTTTCTCCGGCAGAGGGTGAAGCCTTTAGCGCCCAAAAAGAAGCAACTTTTCGGGAGCGGGCAAAAAGTCAGCTGGTTCCGCTGCCAGGCCTGTTGGATCTTTTGGCACGTATTCGAGAGATAGGGCTAGCCGCCGCTGTGGTCACCAATGCTCCACCAAAAAACGCGACTTTCATGTTGCAAACCCTAGGCCTTAGCGATGCGTTTGATCCGGTGATCATCGCTGATGAGCTGCCCCGCGGTAAGCCAGATCCCCTCCCATACCAGACGGCCCTCGATAAACTGGGCATCTCTGCCGAGGAGGCAATTGTTTTTGAAGATTCGAGGGCGGGAATTCGCTCGGCGGTGGGAGCCGGTATCGCGACTATTGGGATGACAACAACTCACCAAGCAGAAGAGCTGATGGCGGTAGGCGCGATCGCAACCATCGCAGATTTTACAGACAACTCTCTGAACACGATGATCTAAGCACCGTTCGTAAATGATTTAGTCCCGAACGCTACCCCTGACCGTTTCCTGCTGCGCTGTCAGATGTCTGGTTTCGCCGTCGTCTGCACCGGTCAGAACAGTACTTCACGTCATCCCAGCACTTTTCCCACTTTTTTCGCCAGGTAAAAGGTCGCCCGCACACCTGACAGGGCTTCGAGGGGAGATCAGATTTTTTACGCTGTCGGGCCATGCTGCGAACTGAAAGAAAACTTTAGCTGGAGTAGAGCGAATAAAGACGCTGTGGCGCTATCGTATCAGACAGTAAAGTGTGTTGAGGTGTGCCGGAGGGGCTGTTTTTGAGCGCGATCGCAACTGTCAGAATTGTTTTAGTCTCACCGGCTGGGCCGCTAAACGTGGGCTCTGTTGCCCGCGTGATGAAAAACTTTGGCCTATCTCAGCTGGTGTTGGTGTCACCGCAGTGTGATCCGCTGTGTGCTGAGGCCAGGCAGATGGCGGTACATGCCAGCGACATTTTAGAAGCCGCTAAGCAAGTGGAGACGATTCCCGATGCGCTGGTTGGCTGCGAAAGTGCGATCGCCACCACCGCCCGAGTCAGAGGCTTCAACGCGCCCTTGCAGCTTCCAGAAGTTGCGCTTTCCGCTCTAGTAAGCAGCCTACCCCAGGCAGAGGCAGCGCTGATCTTTGGCCCCGAAGATCGCGGCCTGAGTAACCAAGAGCTGACCTACGCCCAGTCTTTTCTAAAAATTCCAACCAGCGACGCCTACAGCGCGCTCAATCTCGCCCAAGCCGTTTCTATCTGCTGTTACGAACTCTTCCGGGCAAGCCAGCCAGTTGGCAAATCCGTCTTATCCGCCAGCTTGCCTGACAATGCCCTTCATCACAGCGCCCTAACCCCAAAACACCTCCCTTTACAAAAACCCCCTTCATCTGCTAAACAGTCGGAATCCGACTTGTTAAACGCCGATTTATCTAGTGAGCCGTCCGACACCAGCGAGCTGTCTAAGAGAGCCAAGCTCAATGAACTAGAAGGGTACTACCAGCATCTAGAATCTCTGTTGTTACGGGTGGAATATCTCTACCCACACACGGCAGCCAGCCGGATGCGGAAGCTCAGGCAGCTGCTACACAAGGCCTCCCCAACGTCCAACGAAGTTGCCCTCCTGCGAGGCATCCTCCGGCAAGTGGAGTGGGCACTATCAGACTCAAACAAAGGTTAACCTGCTATGACGGATGCCAATGGCACGCGAAATATACGTTCGAGCGGCTCAAATCTGGGCAGCGCAGGCTCCCACACTTCACCACAAGCCAGCGGCACCCAGATAAACAGTTCGCAGATCAATAGTTCGCAGGTCAACGGCTCACAGAGCAATGGTTCGCAGCCCAACAGCTCACCGATTAACCGACCGCAGCTCTCCAGCTCACAAACCCGTCGCTTCCAGCAGCGTCCCGGTGAAGACAAGCCAGCTCGGCGAACCCGGCGTGCCGGTCAGACCGATTCTGCTCGCAAGCGGGCCGGTAGAGCGGCTGAGCGACAGCGCCTCTTTGGTTCAAATACAGACCGGATCAAAAGTAAGTCTTCTAGCCGTACCCGGGCACTGAAGGCAAAAGGTCGCTCTGCCAGTGGGCCTAATGGTCGCGCGCAGGTTCGAGTGCTCAAGAAAAAAGCCGACGGCCCGGCACTCGGCAAGGCCGCTAAGGCGACCCTCGCAGAAAAAGCAAGACCGGCCCTGCCCAATCCTTCACAGCCGGGCCGCGTCCCCCCTTCTCGTACCCTGGCTCGGCGCAAGCGGCGCTCAACCAAGATGCCGGCTGCCTTCCGGGTCATCTTACAGCTACTGATTGTCGGCTTTGGAGTTGCTGCCCTCGGGGGTACTCTTTTGCAGGTGTTACCGAAGCCTCCTGCTCCTAGTGCAGCCGAAACTGAGCCTGCAGAAACAGCGCCGCCAACGCCCATCACTAAGCCGTTTCCGGTCGCGCTCAATCAAGAAATTCCCACGCTCAAAAGCGAACTGCAAGAGCTGCCAAACCTCTATCCGAATCTCACACCGAAGGTCTTTTATGTGGATGTGGACACGGGGCGGTATGTAAACGTTGAAGGTGGTGAAGCGATCGCTGCTGCGAGCACCATCAAGCTGCCCATCCTGCTGGCCTTTTTTGAAGAAGTCGATGCGGGCCGAATAGATCCCAATCAGACGATGGCGATTCAGCAGACGCAGATTGCTGAAGGCTCTGGCGACATGCAGCTATCACCTCCGGGTACGCAGTTTACGGCCCTAGAAGTGGCCACCCAAATGATTGTCAATAGTGACAACACCGCCACCAATATGATGATCGATTTGCTGGGCGGTAAAGAAGTACTGAATAGCTGGTTTAAGCTACAGGGCCTAGAGAAAACGGTCCTCAACAACCCGTTGCCAGATTTGGAAGGTACCAATACCACGAGCGCCCGAGATCTTTCCCATACGATGCTGCTGATCAGCGAAGGGGACGACCTGTCCCAGCGATCGCGCGATCGCGTCCTCAACATTCTCAACCGCACCTACAACAAGAGCCTCATCCCAGATAGCTTGATACAGCAAGGCGCACTCACCTTTAATAAAACTGGTGATATCGCTTCGGTGCTGGGCGATGTGGCCCTGGTGGACTTGGCCAATGGCAAGCGCTACGTGGTTGCCGCCCTGGTGGAGCGGCCCGAAAATGATGGCCGTGCCCGTGAGCTCATTCGAAGAATTTCTGGGCGTACCTTTGAGGAAGCTGACCGGGCACTGCAGCCAGCGGTGACGCCGCTAGGCGACCCAGAGGCCCCCGACACTGAAGGCACCCCATCGCCAACCTCAGTCCAACCTGCCGAAGCACCCTACCCCAGCGCAAACCCGCGCACTGCGCCCAGAAGCGTGACGCCGACCAATTCAGCTAATACCGATGGCGCTGAATAGAACTAGCGCTTAATGGGATTGAGTAGATATGCTGATATGACGAAATATCAAAGAAATTGGGTAAGCTTCGTACGCAGGTAAACCGATGTTTCAAAAACGACTTCCCTTCGGGTCTGCAACTTTGGCTAAAGATAACCAGGCTTGTAGATTCAAGGGGGGACTAAGCGGGGTATATGGTGAGCACATCTCAAAATTTAGAGGACGCCTCGCTGCTAGTTTTTTCTACCGAGCAGGGTTTCGTTGGGTTAGACGTGCAGCAGCTAGCTGCGGAAGGGTTCTTTCAGGCGATCGCTCACTGGCTCAATGAACCCCTAGTGCCTCAAAATGTGTACGCCCAAGTGCTTTCTGACGAAGTGCCCGGCAGGCTTAGGGTTTTGGTTGAGTTTGAGCGATCGCCCCAGCCGCAGCGACTGATGGGGTTTATTTGCGATCGCCTCTACCAGCTCAACTCCAACGTTATTGAAGGGGTGCACATCGTCGCCCGTGCCATCGGTTCAGGTAAAACCGACTGGGAGCAGCGGATTCGCATCCCTACCGCTCGCCAGCGTCGGGTAAAAACGGCTGAGGACGCTACTCCCGAAGCGAATAGCCTGAGAGAAGCGTTGTCCGCAGAGTCTGACGCTACAAAGGCATCGCCTCAGCTCCTGCACGAGTCTTCCCGGAGCAAAGTTGCCCGCAATGTTGTCCGCAGCCAGTTCAAATTTTTCCGAGCGGCGTTGATTTCGGGCGCTGCCACGGCTGCGTTTTTGTTTGGTGGACTCACCGAGCTAATCTTGTCCGACCGCTTGACTCTGCCTGCTGCTCGGCAGGCCACTTCACCGACCGAAGAAGAAATCATTCCCTGGTACGGCGATATTCCAGAAGCTACTGAAGTTGCGCTGCGGTCGGCCATCGCTGAGCAAAATCAGGGCCGGACCGTAGAAGCCGCCCTCGAAACTGTCGCAGTGATTCCTCACAACGATTTGGCGCAGCCAGAAGACCCCACTATTACCCTCGTTTTTGGGGGAGAGCTAGGTCTCAATGATTTTGTCTTTGATGCGGCTGAGAGTCTGGACAATCTTTTTTCAGACCTGAGCATTTATCAGCAGGCTGATGTGGCTATGGTGGGCTTAGCTGAGCCCTTGGCCACACCCAGTACAACTCTTCAAGAAGACTTTTATCACCGTACTCGTCCCCAAGCCGTGCAGTCTCTAAAAAAGGGCGGGATAGATATCGTAAACCTCGCTAGCGAAGGCACGCTCACCTACGGCACCAGAGGGCTCAGCGAAACGATCAAAACCCTAGATAGCGAAGGCATTTATCGCGTCGGGGCCGGTCGCAATCAGCAAGAAGCCCACCGCCCAGAAATCTTAGAAGTTAAGGGGCAGCGAATCGCCTACCTGGGCTACAACCCAGAAGCGCTCAAGGCAGCCAAAGACGACAAAGCTGGTGTTGCCCTCACCAACAGCAAGGAGCGGGCGCATATCCTCGAAGACATTCGGGCGATTCGCCCTCAGGTCGACTGGATCGTGGTGAACTATCGCTGGGGAGACATCCTCGGTAATACGCCCGAAAAGTCATCGACCGCCAGCCCCCTTGCCACCATCCCCGAAGACTGGCAGCAATCCCTAGCGCACGATGCGGTAGACGCGGGCGCAGACCTAGTCGTAGGCTACCATCCTAGCCAAATTCAAGGGGCAGAAATCTATCGCGATCGCGCCATTGCCTATTCTCTGGGCGACTTCGTATTTGGTGAAGCCCCCCTCGAAGACCACGACACAGCGGCTCTGCGTGTTTCCCTCCGCAACCAGCAGATGAAAGTAGAATTTCTGCCGGTCAGCGTGCGAGATTCCCAAATTCAAATGGCGACAGGCGATCGCGGCGAAGCCATTCTCAAAGGGATTCGCAACGCTTCACAAACGTTCGACCAGCCCCTACGCTTTCCCGCCGTTCTACACGCCAAACCCACCTTTACCCGCATTGCGCCCATAGAACCTGCACCTGTTGTAGAACCTGCGCCCGTCGAATCTGCGCCAGCGGAAGCTACTTCCTCCATGTCTTCAGAGCTCACGCAGCCTGTTCAACCAGCGGTTGAACCGACGGTACAGCCAATCGCTCCTATCCCAGAAGATCAGCTACCGCCACTGCCACAAATTTCAGAGCCCGAACCACTGTACGAAGCACCCTCCCCTCATCCGCTCACCAGAGAGTCGGATGCGTTGTTTATGCCTGAGCCAGATGCTGGACCAAGTAGGGTGACAAAACGCAGTAAGAAACCAGCCTTGATCAACGAATAAATGTTACTACTGTATCCGTAAAAATACTTAGATCTGTAAAAATAGGTCCCTAAATTAGACGCCGAAAAAAGATCCAATCATGACAATCGACACAGTCAGCTTTGAGTAAATCGTTGTGTCCGCTTGTAAAAAAAGTCATTCAGCAGCGATCGCACCTAATCTATGACCGATGTCTTCAAGAACGGCGGCATGGATAAGAGATGCTTTTCCCTCGCAACTAGACCGATTTTAATATTATCTCTACAGATTTTTTCGGCCTTTTTTCGAGTAAGCACAAGCAAAATAAAAGGCTTAGGCAACAGTGTCAGTCCCGATAGTGTCTTACCGCTATTTTGCGAAACCGTGCAATCTCTGATCATGAACTTGGAACTTCAGTATAA
>JBCBIK010000180.1:0-9874 GCA_038524545.1 Cyanobacteria bacterium J06623_4
GTCTGCATCTTGAGGGAGCTTTACGGACTACGGCTTAACCCGAACTGACGTTAAACAACCCAAAAGAGAAAACAAGAGGCCCCTGCAACAACTGCAGGGGCCTCTTGTTTTCCTTTGCGTGAGTAAAACCTAGGAAGGTGTCGTCTGCGCGGCTAGCATTTCTTTTAGCTTTGCCAAGTCTTGTGCCCAGCGAGGATCCGGACCGGTCGCTGCGGTCTGAGATTCTGCAACAACAACGTTGTTACCGCCCCTACGGCTATTGCTTTTCTTATTGCGTCGAGGTTGGCCGCCGCTGGGTGCGTCATTCTCTTTTTCAGTCCGTGGCATCGCTTTTTCAACTTTGAGCGTTGAATCTTGTAGCGTAAAGCCGTTGTACTTTTCGACTAGCGTATCTGCGATCGCTTCGTCCTTGGCAGTCACAAAGCCAAAGCCACGACACTTACCGGTCTTACGGTCTGAAATGAGCTTCACCGAGACTAAATTTTCAGCATCTTCAGTAAAGATAGCTTCGAATTCTTCGCGCTCTAAGCTGCGAGGCAAATTGCCAAAGTACAAACGAACTGACATCGAGAGGAACCTCTAACTTTTAAATTCAACAACAAGCTTCAGGAGCGGTAAACCAACAGTAGAGCGCCCATGATGCCTGATCAGCGGGTATATGAAAGCTTTTCTATCACACTGATATTTAGAAAGATTTGTTCAAAGAAAGATTTGTTCAAACCTTTCGTGCAAGCTCAACGATTGACGGAGCTACAGCTGCTGTTGTGGACCTATTGCAAACCTATTGCATAGGCGCAATGGTCATTGCCTACCAGAAATATACCGGTGAACCCAAAGAGATGCCTTTAGATTCGTTCTAACAGCTCTATTGAGCCCCCATTGACACGAACAAGACCTTTGCCTAGGCCCGACTTCGAGCAGAAATATCTTGGTCGTTAGTGACCTAGCCGACAGTCAGACCGTGCGGCCCATTCTGTAACTAACCTTACCTAAAGTATCACGATGTCAGTTGCCCGACCAAGTCATTCACACGAACACAACACGCGCCAAAGCTCATTCGCAACGCTTATTTTCGAGGCTCATTTTCGAGTCATTCAACGGAGGGGGTCAAAAAGCTTGCGATCGCCCTGACAAAAAAAACCAGTCGAGCGTTTCGACTGGCTTAGATGCTGTGTTGAGAGTAGGAGAACCCGTGCCTAACGCAAGATAAAGCACAGTCTAAATAACTGCTGGCTCACCTGGTCGATAGACAAAACAAGTTCTTGCCCAAAATGTAGCACTAATGGCAGCGTATCCGCAACATTTCTTCATATTCACGCTTCATAGTAGTCTAGCTACTCCACATATCCACTGCTCTGCACCAAGGCCCACAGTCCCCAAGCGCTAGTCACCGCAGCCAGCAACAGCGAATAGAAAGGGTGGGCAGCCTGCAACAAAGTGCCATTATCCAGGCGCAGCCTGTCAACATCTAGCCAAGGGCGATTACCCCGCCGAAACCAGCCCAGCGCCTGCATAGATTGCCCCTGAACCCTCACTGGCGTTTGCCCTCTGCTCAAGACATTCCCCAAAGGACCCAGCAGCGAAAAGTAGTGCAGCTTCACCAGGCCAAAAGACGTCTTCAAAAGCAAATCCTGTCCGAGCCAGTTAGCAATGCCAGGCCTACCAACTAGCACGCCCGGTAGCTTAGCCGGAAGGCTATCAGCAGGCAAGATATTTGGGCGACTCAGCCATTCAGACATCGACTGCGAAGCAGGCATTGACATGTCTAAATCAGGGAAAAACCGATTCATTCTCAGCAGAATGCCAACGCTGGTACCCAGTAGGCAGCAGGCTTGGAGCAGCCCCCCATCTTTATACATCCAGTCTAGAGCGGGCCACTGTAACCCGACGGCCACCCAGCCAATTCCCCACAGTCCCAATCCGAGCACCAGTCCAAAAGCAAATCCAAAGAAAGGCGTTCCCTGCTGAAGTAGCCTCTGCTTGTCTGGCTGGGTGAGCGTTTGTGTTTGCCGGGACTGTTGCCGGGAAGCGGGTAATAGCTGAATTTCTGGCTCCAGCCGCCAGTGCTTTGCATACGTCATGAGCACTCGCAGGCGATCGCCCAGCGGCGGATGGGTTTCGGCGCAGCTCATCCACAGCCGTAGCGGCTGCTGGCTATCCCAGGCGAACAGCTGCGGCAGGGGCAACTTGCCAAAGAGCGGCTGCCGGGCAAGGTCTGTAGCTGCCGGTAGCAACGGCATGAGGCTTTCTATGAGAGGTGGGGTGTAGGTTTGCTGCTCTACGCTAACCGCCAGGCCAAAGGCGAGATTAGCCAATCCACGCGTGAGGCCATTCGGATTGCCGGTCAGCTCAACGGCGGTGCGATCGCTGTCGTAAGTGCGCAGCCGAGAAACCCAGCGACTAGGAATACCCAATAGCCAAAAGATGACGTAGCACACCATCGCCAACCCACCAGCAGTCCACTTCAAAAGCTTTGACGGCTGCCGATTTCCCCATACTGACAGCTGCCAATAGCCCTCTAGCAGCACCTGCAAAATGAGCCCCTGCGCCGAGAGTAATGGCCAATGCCAGCCCTTCCAATGTGATAGCTCATAGGCTACCAACGCGGCGATTTCATCTTCTTTGAGCTGGTTGAGTAATCCCTGAGACAGCACCAGTCTGGCGTTGTGGGGTCGCCAGCCGTAAGAAAAAATCAACGGAATATCTGTTTTCAAGGTCCACAGCGTTGGAAATTGAAATCGCCGCTGACGACAATACCAGTTGATCAGTGCTGCGGCTTCTGCAGAGTGCGTCCGGAGCTGACTAGCTGTCAGCGGCTTCCTATTGACTGTGAGCCGCAGCCAGGCATCCCACAGCCAAGGCATGGCCAGTGTCAATACGCCTAGCCCAACCAGCAAAGGCCAGGTTACATCGCTAAAAGCACCGGGCAAGTTTCGCACCCAGAACGGAAAAAGATTGTCTAAAAAATTGAGGTAGCCGTTGATAAAGGCAACGGTGCCGTGGATGAGCGATCGCAAAAGAAAATAAAATGCGATCGCGCTACTCCCCTGAGCTAGCCAGAGCTGAGTTTTCTTTTTCTTGCCGAGCGATCGCCCTTTTTTTAACCTCCCTGCATACCTCCAAAGGTAATTTTCATTCTCAGACTTATCGGTCACACCTTCATCTGACCTATCATCCGAGCTGTCCTCTACCGCAGCCGCCTCATCTGGCTCTCCATTCAGGTAAGCATAGTGAAACATCGATATCGCTGCAGGCGAAGCAACATCGGCCCGTTCGGTAATCGGCTGAAAACTACTGGGTGCTTGATTAGTGTCAGCTGAAGCTGGTGCACTGAGGGGCAGAAAACCAGAACTTGACTTCACTGGCTGCGCTACGTAAGGGCTGGCAACCTCGAGCGGAGAAAAGCCAGAGGCTACTTTCTGAGGCCTCGACCGGCGCCGCCGGAGCTTCTCCAACGTCATTTTAGACCACGCTTTGAGGGCGGGCTTTGAGCTGCTATTTCCGATTTGCTGACAGAGGGTTTCTGCGTCTTGCCATTTTTGCTGAGCCATATAGACCCGCACTAGGCCCATATTGGCTTTGACGCGGTGCGCACGGCTCTCGCATTGGCTCAGCTGAGACAGCACATCGATGGCCCGGGCATAGTCTCCCTCCTGGTAGGCAGCAATACCTGCCTGAAACATCCCGTCTAGTTCCGTTGCCGAGCTCATAGGCCATGTGATGGTAGCGACTCAGCGTTAGGGTACGCAAATTTGCCCGAGATGTAGCAAACGGGTCTAATGCGAGAAACTCTGATATCCCATATGGCCAGAACACCTATCCATCGGCCTCTTTCGCGAGCAGTCCTTCGACGAAGGCGTACAGACTCTCTTCGCTTGCGCCCTCTATCTGCCGGTCTTTCAAGTCAATTAGCCCGCGGGCTAGGTGAGCGGCTCGCTTTTTGTACACGGTGTTTGCAGCTAGCAAGTCGGTAAAGACTTCTTGCTCTACTTCTAGCCGGTCAGCTTCATCTGAGATGTGTGAGACATAGGCCGCTTCTTCGACGTCGTAGCGCAGTAAGAAAATCAGCGCCTGACACTTCGCCTGCAATGTTTTCTGTAGTTCGCGAGTATCGAGGTCTAGCCGGTCGAAGCCGACGTTGCCAGTAATGCGCAGCTCTACGATGGGCTGCTGCTCTGGGCGTAGCTGCTTGGTCTCGATGGCGTTTTCGATGAGTGCGATCGCGCCTGTTTCCACCGCCTCCATCTCATCTGTCCCGCGCAGCTGCTGCAGCAATCTTACAATCGGTCGCTGCTGATAGTCTGTCATTAGCTCAGCGCGCACGCCCTTGGCATCTATCTCTACCAAAAAAGCGCCCCGCTCAAACTGACTCTCCTCAACGTTGTTCGCCTCAATAGAGCCCGGATTAAAAATCCAATTCTCTTCACAGTAGCTCTTGTGAATATGGCCCAGCGCCAAGTAGTCAATACCCGCCTGCTTCAGCGGCAGCATTTCCCGGTAGCGCAAAGCGCCAGCATACCGGGCAATCTGACCTTCTAACCCATGGTGAAACAGCAAAATCGATGGCCCCGGTGCTGTTGGCAGCTCGCCCAGTGCCGCCGCAATCTGCTCAATGGCCCGGGGTGCCGCCGCACCGTACCAGTTAGACCCAAGCACTCGCACGCCACAGGCTAAGTCGATATAGCCACCGCGCTGAGTTTCCTCATTCCAATGGGCATAAAACGGCTCATCTGCATTGACATCTCCCGGTTCCAGCAGCTTGAGCAGCCCCCAATCTGACAGATAGCGCAGCCAGCTGGATTTTGTACCGTAAGGCGCATTGTCATGATTGCCTTCAATCGCCAACACAGGAATGTCGGCATCCTTCAGCAGTTGCAAGCACACCTGAGCATGGTTGAGCACGGCAGGCTTGATATTGCGATGCTCAAACAGGTCACCACCGATAATGACAAAATCGACCTGTTCACCAATGGCATATTTCTCAAATACATCTTTGAGTGCGTAGAAAAAATCTAGCGTTCGGACTTTGCTGTCGTAGCGGTCGAAGCCAAGATGGATATCGGAAATATGCAGAAACTTTGGCATGAGCCTCAAAACCTATCGGCTTAGATTCTAGTCGCTCATTATAGAACAAGAGTATTAAGACTCAACGCTTTCGTTCTACAAAACCGTCAGTCCTCTTCAAATAAGCGCTCCAAATTTCTATAGCCGTTGACTACGCTGACGCTTCTGATCTAGCTTTCGCTGAAGCCGATCCAAAAACACGTTCGCTATCAATCAACTCACCCCTATTAGCCGCAGTAACGCCTTCTGACACCACTTGTCGTAATTCCTCATAACGGCCTTTATAGAGACTATCAATATCTTTCATACGCTAGCGCCCAGTAGTTCACGCATCCATTTTTCTGACCCTAGCTGTCCACGCATCAGTCCTGAAATACTAAAGCACTGTTCAATATCCACAAATTCAACCACTTCACCATTATTCCAAATCTCGACATTCGCAAGCTGTTGGCTATCGGGCTGTGAAATTAACTGCCAGCCATTTTCTGTTCGCTCTTTCATCTCTAGCCTATCCACGGGCCACCGATACTTAAAGCCAGTGTTGAACTCTATTTCAAGCTCTCTAGTCTCTGCTATGAATCGTCCTAAAACGGGCTTGACGCCTGATTGAATCTCGGTACTAGTACTCATCCGTGAATCTCCCTCCAAACCGCTTGCAACGCTTCAAGATTCTCATCAACTAACTTTAGGGCCTTACCTCTCAGTTTAGCGTCAGAGGCAGCTCGACTATACACTTCGCCTCTTACCAATGCAGCTTCAGAACCGGAAATATCTATTTTTACTTCAAAAGCGCCTTTGCCTTTTCCCTTTCTGACATGCACATGAGCAGATGTATGATCATTCGACAGAATAAAAAACGAAACCCATCAATTGGCTCAATTGCTCTACCTGTCATGATGAAACTCTACTTCGAGCAGCCCTCTCTGCTTAAACCGTTTCAGTTGTAGAAGTGGCCAATTCTTCCAGGCGCTCCTGCTGGTCTTGGGAAATGCAGGTTTGAATCACGGTTTCGATATCGCCTTCCAAAATGGGTGGGAGCGAAAAGTTTTGATTTAATCGGTGATCGGTGACGCGGTTGTCTTTATAGTTGTAGGTGCGGATTTTTTCGGAACGGGAGCCTGAACCGACCTGAGAGCGTCGCATGGAGGTGATCTCGGCCTGCTGTTCTGCTAGCTTCATTTCGTACAGCTTGGCCCGCAAAATTTGCATAGCCCGCTCTCGGTTTTGTAGCTGCGATCGCTCCTCAGTACAAAAGACCCGAATCCCCGTCGGCTTATGCATCAGGTCAACTGCAGTCTCCACCTTGTTCACATTCTGACCGCCCGCACCGCCAGACCGCGCCGTCGTCATCACAATATCTTTTGGGTCGATGTGAATCTCCACATCGTCTACTTCAGGCATCACAGCCACTGTCGCCGTAGAGGTGTGTACCCGGCCACCCGATTCTGTCAGGGGTACTCGCTGCACGCGGTGTACCCCTGACTCAAACTTCAGCTTGCTATATACCTGGTCACCCTGCACTTCCATGATGGCTTCCTTCACACCACCCATATCCGCCCGCGACTCACTCAGCAGATTTGCCCTCCAGCCCTGACCCTCCGCATAGCGACTGTACAGGCGCAACAAATCGCCCGCCCAAATGCCCGCCTCATCGCCGCCAGTTCCCGCCCGAATCTCAAGCATGATGTTCTTGTCATCGTTGGGGTCTCGGGGTAACAGCAAAATCTTGAGACGCTTTTCGAGAGCGGCGAGCTTTTCTTCTAGCTCCTCAACCTCTAGGCCAGCCATTTCTTTCAACTCGGGGTCGCTGGTCGACTCTTTGTAAACCTCCCGCGCCCCATCCAAGTCCTGATCGGTCTGCTGCCAATCGTGATAGGTATTGACCGTTTCTTCCAAAGACGCCCGCATCTTGGCAATCTTTTGAAACTCGTCAGGGTCTTTGGCCACGTCTGGATCGGCCATACGCCGAGTCAGCTCTTCAAACGTCTGCTTTACCGAGTCTAGTTTTTGAATTAGGTAAGTTTCAGCCATCGTCTTTTACCGGAATAGGTTTGCGAGGTCACAAAAAGAGGTGCAAAAAAATATCCGAGTAGCCAATCTCGCAAGATTTGCCACCCGGACCCGTTGTAAGACTATGGTTGCTACTTCTTAGCGTCGCCATCCTCAGATGCAGCCGTCTCTTCGGTCGTATCGACTTCGCTAGACATGCCGTACTTCCGCAAGAAGCGCTCAACACGACCTTCCGTGTCAATGATCTTTTGGGTGCCTGTGTAAAAAGGGTGATTGCCCGACCACACATCAACACTGAGTTCAGGCTTGGTAGATCCTACCGTCATCACTTGCTTGCCATTGCAAAATACTTTGGCTTCCGGGTACCACTGGGGATGGATATCAGCTTTTGGCATCGTTCTAGAAAAGAGTTGTTGGACTTGTTGTTGGAGGTTTGAAAAACTGAAGTGTCTACGCAGCCAGCGGGGTAACCCGGGAAGCAGACTTTGAGGGTTGAAATTAACGCTTGGAGAACTGACCCGCTTTGCGAGCTTTTTTCAGGCCATACTTCTTACGTTCTTTCTGGCGTGGGTCACGGGTGAGGTACCCCTCTGTTTTCAGCGGCATGCGGTTGTCGGGGTCCAGCATGCACAGCGCCCGCGCAACGCCCAGCTTAATAGAATCTGCCTGACCAGTAAGGCCGCCACCCCGCACATTTACCAAGATATCGTATTCACCCTCTAGGCCTAGCGTCTCTAAGGGCGCTTTTGCCGCAGTGAGATAGGCAGGGTTGTTTTGTAGGTAGTCGTCGCCAGGCTTTTTGTTGATGGTGAGCGTTCCATCGCCAGGCACCAGGCGAACCCTCGCCACGGAGGACTTGCGACGGCCTGTCCCCCAATATACAGCGCGATCAGATTGGTCTGCCATGGTTTAGTTAGCTCCGGAAGTAGTGTTAACAGTTAAGGGTTGTGGGGCCTGAGCCGCGTGGGGATGGTCGGGGCCTGCGTATACTTTCAGCTTGGTGAAAAGCTTACGACCCAAGGCGTTCTTGGGCAACATGCCTTTGACAGCTTTTTCAACGATACGCTCAGGAATCCGCGCCTGCAGCTGGTTAAATGTCTCAGTCTTCATCCCGCCGGGACGGCCAGAGTGACGGCGATAGAGCTTTTGCTCACTCTTTTTGCCCGTGACAATCACCTTATCGGCATTGACAACGATGACGAAGTCGCCTGTGTCCATGTGAGGTGCATAATTAGGCTTTTTCTTGCCGCGTAGCACCTGAGCAATCTCAGTAGCTAGACGACCCAAGCGCTGGTCGGCGGCATCTACCACATACCAATCGCGCTCGATTTCTTTTACAGGGGTTAGGGTCGTTTTAGTGGACATAGGGTGTACCGTAGGCGTCGAGTGAATCGTTTTATGAATAAACTAATTTGCTGGTGGATCCGCCTGTTAGCTAACCGGCTTGCTGCTCAGATTCGTTAACCAGTGGGCTAATGCATGGCTGATCGGCTGGCTGAGACGGAAGTAAAAAGTGAGGCTGGGTGTCGACCCAAACCTCAGGTTCAAACGGAAAATCTGGATAGCCAACCCGTAAAAGACATAAGCCTTGGGGTGGAGCACTATATTTTACCAAATCGCGGCGCTGATTTTGCCAAATATTGGTAAATTCTTTGGGCGAGAGCTGACCTCGGCCTACCTGGACGACCAGGCCCATCACAAGACGAACCATGCCGTACAAAAATCCATTGGCCTGCAGCTCAACCTGAACAAACTGACCTAGGCGATCGCACTGCGTTTGCTGTAGCTCTACCCAAGAATGCGTGCGGTCTGACCCGGCCCTATGAAACGCGGCCAAGTTATGATAGCCCACCATGGGTGCTAAGGCCTCGCGCATCAGCGCTGCATTCAGCGGCTGATAGTAGTAGTGCCAGACAAAAGGCTGCACAAACAGATTGGGGTAGCGGCCTGTGTAAAACAGATAGCGATACCGGCGCCACTCTGCTGAAAACTGAGCATGCCAGTTATCGGCGACAGCGGCAGACGCTCTGATAACAATGTCATTGTCTAGCCGGTCGTTGAGGATGGTGGCCCATCGCTCAGCGGGAATCGCCGCAGGCGCAGCAAAATGCGCAACTTGCGCCGCAGCATGTACGCCTGTATCGGTTCTACCCGCCCCAATTAGAGGCGCTCGCTGTCCGAGGACGATTGCGATCGCAGTTTCAATCTCTGCCTGCACCGTACGCACAGCTTGCTCCGCAGATTGACGCTGCCAACCATTAAAGTCAGAGCCTTTGTACTGAATAACCAGCGCAACTCGCTGGGTTTGACGCTGGACTGGGGATAGCTTACTAAGCTGACGAGACACCTTCGTAACCCGGGCACTCACTCGGTCATCGGACCGAGCGTTCGAGCGGAAACCAGACTGAGCGTCAGATATCTGCGACTTATCAGACATCCGACCGACCCGCTTAGGTCAGCTCAATGATAGCCATGCGAGCATTGTCACCCCGGCGGCTCACCGTCCGCACAATCCGCGTGTAGCCACCATTACGATCTGCGTAGCGGTCGGGCGCCTGGTCGAACAAAGCATGCACAAGCTGCTTATCGAACAGATATCCCATAGCTTTACGACGGGCCGATAGGGAACCGTCTTTGGCAAGGGTAACCATCCGCTCAGCCTCAGAGCGAATCGCTTTCGCCCGGACTTCGGTGGTTTTAATTCGCCCGTTGCGAATTAGCTCTGTGGTGAGCGATCGCATTAGGGCTTTACGCTGGTCAGCAGCCTTCCCCAGCTTTGGTACACGGCGACCATGTCGCA
>JBCBIK010000181.1:0-9758 GCA_038524545.1 Cyanobacteria bacterium J06623_4
CTTCGGGCTGCTCGGCCATCGGGTCGCCGTAGCGAATGTTGTTTTTGATGGTGGTGCTGAAGAGAAAGCTATCTTGGGGGACGAAGGCGATCGCACCGCGCAAGTCTGAAAGCGCAACTTGCGTCACGTCGTGACCGTCTAAGAAAAGCTGCTGCGGCTCGATTTCTAACAGTCGGGGCAGGGCCATGGCCAACGTCGATTTGCCTGATCCGATAGGACCAACCACTGCCACCGTTTGGCTGGGTTCGATGGTGAAGGTAACCCGGTCTAGGGCGGGCACTTTCGAGCCGGGATAGGTGAAGGTTAGGTCGCGGGCCTGGAGATGGCCTTTGGGCGTTGGTAGTGCGATCGCTGTGGCGTCGTCTCGAATTTTTGGCTGAGCGTCGAAGATGGCTTCAATGCGATCTAGGCTAACTTCGCCTCGCTGGTAGGCAGTAATGGTAAAGCCCAGCAGTGCCGTTGGGAAAACGAGCTGTTGAATATAGAGGATGATGGCGACAAAATCACCGGGGGAGAGTCGGCCCGCGACAATGGCCTGGGAGCCAATGCCCAGCGCGATGACCAAGCTTAGGCTAGCAAAGCCGCCTAGCAGCGGAAACAGGGTATTTCGCGTTTTGGCGAGGGCGAGATTGGCCTTTAGCAAGGCTTGATTGCGGCGAGCAAAGGCCCGGCGCTCGTTCTCTTCTTGGGCGTAGATTTTGACGAGCGAGATGCCGCCCATGTCTTCTTGGATGAGATCGCTGAGGTCAGAAATTTCTTCTTGCACATCGAGCTGCTGCTTGCGCAGGCGACTGCCAAAGACAGCAACGATGCCGAACATGAGCGGATACACCGCCAGGGAAAAGAGCGCGACGCCCGCATTGAGCCCAACCATGGCAGGCACGATCATGATGTAGGCAAAGAGCGTATTGGCCATGCTGAGGATTGCAAAACCCAGCAACCGACGAATGTTGTCTACATCGCTCGTTGCCCGATTGATCAGATCTCCGATGGTGTTGCGGCCAAAGTAGGCAGGTTCTAAGGTCAGCAAATGTTCAAAAATCCGCTGCTTAAGGTCAAATTCGACCTGACGCCCGGCTCCGAATAGGAAAATTCGGGAAGCCATCCGAATCACCCACATGACGCTGGCCAGCACCAGCACCAAGATGACGTATCGCAACAGCCGGTTAAAGGTAAAGGAGACAGTCAATTCGTCTACGATGTAGCCAATGATGAGGGGAATGGTGACCCCAAGTGCATTGACAACGAGCAGCGCGAGTAGGCCCAGAGAAACCTTGCGCCAGTGAGGTCTGAGGTAGGAGACCAGCCGGTTGAATTTGGATTGGGCCATGGAAGAGTTAGGAGTGGGGCTCACCTAAAATATGAGACCAAAAATATGAGACCAAACTGTGATGTCCAACTGTGAGGCCGGAGCGATCGCCGCCCGGACCCCTCACTTAATGTTACACAGGTTACTAATATCTTGATGTGCATGCTCTTGAAGATGCGTGCAGTCTGTGGCGATGAGCTAGCTCACCCATTAAATCTCAATGCTGGAATCCCATCCAAAGTTAAAGTTTGGCAGCCACCCTCTGAGGAAGTAGTACATGGAGGTGAGTAGCTCATTCCAGTAGCGCGTGGTGAGCTGCAGCGCATCTACGTTAGGCAAAATCTGCGGAAGCCGTTCGAGTAGGTCGTTGCTCCGGTTGAACCGAGCTGAGTAAAAATCGGTGGGTCTGGCAATGACTTCTAGCCCCATGCGCTCAAACGTTAGGGCTGCTCTGGACATCAGTATGGCCGGAGCTACCACCACAATCCGCCGTTCGTTTTCTGTGCGCTCGCCGGGCGGGGCGATAATTTGATTGTCTTCTAGGATTTCTTCGACGCGCTCAGCCGTTCTGCGAATATTGAGATCTGTGCTTTCGATCTGAATATCTCTATCGGGAACGCCGTTGCTATTTAGGATGCTGCGAATATTTCGGCGTTGCTGTGAATCTTCTTCGCCGGAGCCTGCGGTGACAATAACCAGGGGAGCGGCGCCGCTGCGGTTGTAGACGTCTGCTGCGTAGATCAGGCGAGGCGCGAGTAGGGTATTGACTGCGACGTTGCTGGTGGTTTCTGGTCCCTCAATGGAGATATCGGCGTCTCGGCTATCGCCAAACACAGCGATCGCACCTGCCTCTACCAAGTTCGCACCGGGGACATCTTCAATTCGGCAAACTTCACCACACAGCGCAGCCTGCTGCTCAAAAACTTCGCTAACCCGCGTCTCTGCATCGACAACGAGGGACTGAGCGACCAGCGGAATACTCGAAAAGACAAGAATCCCTAGGGCGGCGGCTACTGGGCCGGCCTTAATTTTTTTGAGACCTTCGCTCAGTGCCCCTCCAATTAACACGACAGAGAGGCCCAAGGGACTTAGCGGGAAAGACAGAATCTGCCAGATAATCCGCACCGTATCGTTGTCTGACTCGACGAAGGTGAGTATCAGCAAGGCGATGAGAATAAATCCACCAAACCAAGACAGGTACTGCCTAGGAATCATTCGGGTGAGGATATACCAAAGCAGGACTCCAATGGAGGCCCACAGCAGCATACGGGTAAGCAATACCAGCATTTGTGTCTCTCTGAATGTGTGGACTGCGATGATGTCGACCGCATCTACAGCGAACGCCGGGAACAGTCGTACGCTCAACAGTCACTCAGCTCAGTAAATAGCGCGCCCACCGGGCGAGAAAGCCGCCTTGCAAAGTGACTGACGATATATTTAAGCACTTTGTTGAAGAGTTAAGCATATTCAGCCCATTTCATCCATAAAAAAAACGAAAGCCATTTCCATGGCCTTCGTTTCTCGCAAAGATTTACAGCTGTCTTATGCTCTCAGGCGACTGTTGCAGTGCGCCAAGGCTAGCCTGTGAGTCTGACTGTGGGCCTGACTAAACCAGCTTAAGATTGGGGTATTCAGCAATTAGCTCATCAGCAGTAAGGGTTTCACCAGAAACCTGCGGTGTCCACAACACCTCAAGTGCCATCAGTTTGTCACTGGAGATAGCGCCAATCTGATTGATAGCGCGGCGAACGTCTTCAGGAGAAGTTGTACGCTCTGGCAGAGAAAGCTTGCCCTGAGTAGCCACCAAAACGGTAGCAACAATGTACTCGCCGGGGGCTTCTGTAAGACTTGCCTCACCCGTCGCTAGGTCTCCGCCAGTGCCCAAAGCCGCTTTGGCTTTGGCTTGGGATAGCTGCGCGTTCACATTGGAGAGCGTTTCACCGGTAAATTTGCTGCGTTCGGCCAGTGCGAGCTGGTTGAATGCTTGTTCGGCAGCTAGCAGGCGAGTTTGGTCTGAGTCAATGTCTGCGTAGGCCCAATACTCTGGATGACGTAGCAGCGATAGCGTTGTCTCTTGAAGGATCTCGGCCAGTCCGGCGGAGGTTCCAGTGTCTGCGCGCTTTGCAATTTCATTTAGGTCAGCCTGTAGGGTGCGGGCTTGAGCCAGTAGGCCTACTTGCAATCGGGCGACTGAAACCACCGGGTTGCTAGAAGTGGTTTCTAGCCCGTCGCTCCCGATCCCTGCATTGCGGAAGCTGCTGATAAGGAAGTTGGCCACTGCGATCGCAATGAAAATACCAAACAAGCTGCCGACCCCACCAAAGCCAAAGAACGGCAATATAAAGGGCATCCCAAAGCCACCGCCAGGATAGTAACCGCCACCATATCCACCGCCGTAGCCAGACGGCCCCCTAGAGTAGCTGCGACTGGGCGAAGAGTAGGAGCGACTGGGCATCCGGAAGCTACCGCCACCCATGCGACCCCCTGAGCGCGCGGCTAAAGCACCATCGGCCTGAGAAAAAATCAGTGCGAACGCCAGCCCAAAAATAAGGCAGGTCCGCAAAACGACTTTGAGCTTCGGCTGCAGGTAGCGAGTGAAGGATTCGCGTGCCTGGGATGTCAAGGTTTTAACCATGATTTTGATAAGAAAGGCTGTCTATAAGTTCCTTTACTGTAGCGCTTTTCCAGGGAGGGAGTTGCCTCGATAAACCTGCCAGAAGGAGGGGATTTCCGTACTCAAATAGACTCTGCAATTGGTAGGTGCTAGCCCCCACCGACAATGGTGACGATTTCTAAGCGATCGCCTGGCTGCAGTACCGTCACTGCCCAGAGCTGTCGGGTTAGTATCTCACCGTTGTATTCAACAGCGACCAGTTTAGGATTGAGCCCCTGCTTGGTTAAGAAATCAGGCAGGGTTGTTTCTGGCAAACAGGTTTTAGATTCGCCGTTGACCTGAAGTTCAATCGCATTCTGCGGCCCTTTTTGTGGCGGTGTATCTTGCGGCATTGTCTTAAGGAATCTGTGAGAGAGACAGCTTAGCTTTCTTGTTTGGTTTGCTGAACCAGTGAACGGGCGATCGCCGCAGGGTCCTTGGCCTCCATGAGTGCTCTCACAACGGCTACTCGGGTTGCCCCGGCGGCTAGGGTCTGTTCAATATTGTCAGCATTGAGGCCACCGATGGTAAACCAAGGCATGGACGCATGCTGCGCAGCGTAGCGAACATAGTCGTGACCGGAAGCGGCCTTACCTGGCTTAGTCGGCGTCGCGTACACAGGACCGACACCGATGTAGTCGGCAGCTTCGTCTATGGCTCGCTGCAGCTCCTGCGGGTTTGTGGTGGAGCGGCCAACGATTCTATCGGGGCCGAGGATTTGGCGGGCAGCGGCCATGGGTAAGTCTTGCTGGCCAAGGTGGACGCCATCTGCACCGGCAGCGATCGCAATATCGACCCGGTCATTCACAATAAACAGAGCGCCATAGCGATGACAGAGAGCCCTGAGCTGCTGTGCGATCACCAGCCAGTCTTCATCATTGGCCGTTTTTTCTCGGTGCTGAACGATGGCAATCCCCCCTTGCAGCGCAGACTCGACAACGGCTAGCAGATTGTCTACCGGGGAAGTGACCAGATAAGTGCGGGCCTTGGCTAGCTGCTGCAAGCGCTTCTGCCTGAGGTCTGCATGTTCATCTTTAGGTTCAGCGGGCTGGCTAGCTGATGGGTCTGAGTGGAGAAACGGTTCCATGATGTGAGTATCTAGGGTGTAGAGCTGGTAGCGCATTTGCTTGCAGTCAGTCGCCATCTGCACGCTGTGGAGCTTGCCATATTCTTCTAGGACCCTGAGCGCCTCTTGGGCCCGTGCCAAGTTTACCTGTAAAACCTGGGCCAAACTGCTGCGAACGGCTTCTTGGGGATGGGTCAGCGCTGTCCCTAGGTCGCCTGGGGTATCTCGGGCGGCTCTAATTTCGGAGGAATGCCACCTGGCAATGGACTGACGCAAGTGCTTGAGCTGAGCCATTGCCGACTCGTCGTTCAGGCCAAACCGGCACCATTCTTCGACGACGCGCACGCCTTCTCTGGCCCTATCGAGATTGGCATCGAGAATGCGAAACAATGCCTTGCGTTCAGCGGTATCGGGTGGAGCAACGCTACTGGCAGAAGACGGCGATAAGAAATTCTTAGAAAGATCTGTGGCAGTTCGCCGATGGAGTGGGGAAGACTTTATATGAGAAAAGTTTGATGAATTGCCACTTGATGAATTGCTACCCGATGGATGGTCAGTTGACGAATTGTGGAAGTTCTCTTCGGAGAGACTATCGGACGGTGGAGCAGCGATGTCATGGGCTGCGGTGTTTGGAGCGTCAGTTGAAGACATTTCGGTGGAGAGCGGATCGGCAATAGAGAACGTCAGCAAATGTATAAAAACGCACAAGCTTTTGTTGGCGGAGTGCCATGGACGACCAAGATAGCAGATGCAAGAGCTGAAAGTGCTTAAAGCTATCCTACTAGCTCTTTTTGGGCCGTTGCGAGGCTAATTTTGCTCTATTCTCTCGCGGTTAAGTGAAAATACTGTCAAAAGGCTTGACAAACACTGGCTCAGAACCGAATATTTCAGGGACATCTACGTGTCAGGTTTTCTTAATTTATTGGGTATTGGGAGAAAATTGGCACTGCGTGATATCGCATTTTTATCTCTTTTCAGGGTTTATTCGCGAGAGCGAGGGACAACATGTTGGTCAGATATTCTTCACTATCGGTGGCGATCGCAACCGGCACGCTATTACTCGGACCGGTTGCCACATTGGCACAGGGCCAAGAATTAGCCCCCTTTCGTACTGGCATCGCTGAGCGCACTGTCGCTGGTGGGCAGCACTTGGCTAGTCGAGCAGAGAACACCCAGTCCGCAAGCTATCGCACGCTGTATGTAGATCCTGAAGTTGGCAGTGACAGCGCCGATGGTGAAGCAGCTGAGCCGCTACGTACTGTGACCCGAGCGCTGGAAGTTGCACCGCCAAACACGGTAATTGTGCTGGCGCCTGGTCGATACACCCAAAGCAGCGGAGAGGTGTTTCCTTTGCAGTTGAAGCCGGGGGTGACGATTCAGGGAACGCCGGGGTCGAGCGATCGCACGGCCATTATTGAAGGCGGCGGCGACTTTACGAGTCCTACGCGATCGCAGCAAAATGCGGCTATTTTGGCAGCGGACCGTGCAGGCATTGCGCAGGTCGCCATCTCTAATCCTGACGGATATGGCGTGTGGATAGAGTCTGCTAGCCCAACTATTTTGGAAAGCGCCTTTGTGGGTAACCGCCAAACTGGAATCTACGTTGCGGGCGGATCGCCTCGCGTACAGGGGAGTTATTTTTCAGGCAATCAGGTTGCTGGAGTGATTGTCTTTGGCCTTTCGCAGGCGAGCATTCAGCGCAATATATTTGATGGAACCGGCGATGCCATTCGCGTGCTAGATGGCGCGACCCCAGAGATAGTAGGCAACCGGATTACTAATAACGACGCTGGGCTGGTGCTCATCGGCGATGCTCGCCCCGTGCTCAGAGACAATCAGATCACCGGCAATCGCCGCGACGACGTGGTGGAAGTGTCTGCGCGCTCAAGGGAAATTTCTTCCTCTGCAAACCTAGCCGCAGAAGCACCGCTTCCCCCGGTTGCCAAAATACCTGATCCTTCCCCTGACTCATTCGACACTGACGTAGAGCTTGAAGAAATAGCGCCTGAAGAAATAGCGCCTGAAGAAATAGAACCTGAAGAAGGTGTTTTGGAGGTGCCGGATACTGGCGGCCAGGATCTTGCGATGATCGACAGTCAGCAGCCAACTGTCGATAGTACAGAGCAGCTTGACAGCGTAGACCAGGCTAATGACCCGATTCCAGCGGGCGCGCCCGGTGCAGCACTGCAAGCGCTGCAATCGGGTGTTGCCTTAGGTCCTAGAGCAGTCACTGAAGAGAATCCAGATTCGCCGGGTTCTCTATTGCGAAATAGACGAATGCGAAATAGACGAAGACGTCGCAGAGAAGAGAACAATCCGGAACCAGCAGCTATCCCAGAGCGCCCTGTGAACAACAATCGATTGGCAGTGCCGAACACCTCTATCCCGTTGGGCAGTGGCACCTCAAGTACGGTGTTTTCCCCACCAACGGGTGGGGCTGGTGCACCCCCCGCTCCTCCTTCTAGAGCGCAAGCCTTGGGACTGTACTACCGAGTATTTGTTGAAGCGAGCGACCCATTTGTTCAGGATAGGGTAAGAGAAGTTGTTCCAGATGCTTTTCGGACTCGCTTTGAAGGGCGGATGATGATGCAGGTGGGCGCCTTCCCAACGGAAGAGGAAGCCGAAGAAAGAAGGGAATTGTTAGAAGACAACAACTTCGATGTGCGGGTGGAGTATATCCGCTAGCGCTAACAACCAATACCGCTGAAGGTACTTGTTGAAAATGTAGTTTTGATCAACAACATGTTGACTTCAGCAGTCTTCTAAAAATATCAACAGCCTGAAAGAACAACTCTAGAAAATTAGGCCGATGTCGAGCGATCTGATATCGGCCATCATCAGAGAAGTTGTTTCTTTCGTCTGGGGTTGAAGGTTGGTGGAGGTTTGTGATGACACATGCGAACCCGCAAACAAGAGTTTGTAGTGGTCGATAGCAGCGATCGCACTGACAGAAGGTATCCCTGTCAGCCAGCTTACCGGCTGTGCCGAACGGTCGAGCACGAGGGCTTGACGCTGCTGTAGTGCAAGGTAGCCCCAGGGAAGTGGGCTCACATGGCTAGGTTGCAGAGGTAAACGAATGCGCCTTGTTTGCAGGGGTTTGAGGGAGACTAGCATGAGTTGGGCGGGAGCTGTGCGGGTCGCGGCACTCAGTGCGATGAGCTGATAGGGCTTCGCCGTCGGGTAAATCTGTTTGATACGGAAGTTGAGCCATAGCTCACCGACAAACTGGCCACGGCGCGTAAAAAATTCTAAAAACGTATTGTCGGAAGTGGGCGCGGTACTCACCCGCAGCAGATGGCGGTTGTCGAGGGCTATCAGCGTGAGGACTTGGGTGCTAAGGCCGGTAAGCAGCCGCCCAGTGAGGAAGATATTGCCATGCCAACGGTGGCCAGAGTGGTGAGAAAGCTGGCCTACCATGCCACTCGCTCGGCGCTGCTGAAGCTGTTTTGAAACGGCTGTAAACCATTGCCCATTTGGCGAAACGGCAATCCAACAGGGCTGCTCAAAACGGGCCATCGACATCAGCTTGCCCCGACGGGTGAGCACATGCAGAGAGTAGGGCGTGGTGATGCAGCAGCCTTGGGGAATTTTCAACAAATTCTGAATAGGACCCACAATGCCATTGGAAGGGATTGGCGTCAGAAGCGGCGCGAGCGAGTTGGTGGGGAGCGGGGGTGGTTCCGCAATGGTTGGCAGTTCGGAAAGCGGTTGGTCTTGTGCTTTTGGAAGCTGGGGTAAGGGGTGGGGGTGGGCTGGATGTTCGGCGATGACCTCAGAAAGTTGCTCTAGAGCACATTGCATAGCCTGGGCCGTTGCAAAACGCTTTTTGGGTTGCTTGTGCAGCGCCTTGAGCAAGAGCTGCTCAGCTTGGGGGGTGATGTTTTTCGGGAGCGGAATTGGCTGGGTTTGGTGAGCGATGCGCAATGCATCGGGTAGGCCAGCGAAGGGACGTATGCCTAGCAAAAGTTCGTAGAGCATGATGCCGACGGCATAGAGGTCACTCGCTGCTGTGAGGTGACCTGCAAACCGCTCGGGAGCAGCGTAGGTGGGAGAGCCAATGTCTTTTGAGGTGTGGTAGGGTTCGGCTGCGAAGCAGGCGTGGCCAAAGTCGCTGATTTTGGCGATGAGCTGGGAGCGGCGGGGGGTGGCTGTAGGAGATTGGTGGGTTAGGAGAATGTTTTCAGGCTTGAGGTCGCCGTGAAAAATGCCTCGGTGATGGATGTGTCTGAGGCCCTTCAAAATATCTCCGATTAGCTCTTTGGTTTCGAGAAGGGAGAGCTGGCCGGCTCGTAGGTTATTTTCAGTCTCGAAGGCGTTAGTGATTTGCGATCGCAGCGTACCTGCTTCGCAATAGTCGAGCACGAGGCGATCACCGCTGGGAGTTGTTGAACAGGCCTGTATGCGAACAATATTTGGATGGTCGAGCTGACTAAGGATTGCTGCTTCCTGGGAAGCGTGTTCTTTGGCGTGGCGAATTTGTTTGATCGCCACGAGCTGCTTTCTAGATCGCTGGAAGGCACAATATACCTGCGCAAACTCCCCCTGCCCGACCAGTGAGATCATTCGATAGTCGGACAGGTTGGCTGGTTTGAGATCTGGCTGGTTAGCTCCAGAGATTTTGCGAATTGATTGCGATCGCTGCGCGTCGGAGGCTGACCCATTCTCTGGCACGTTCACTTTCCTCACCGCTAATATCGGCAGCGCTCAATACAGCGGCACAGTAGCGTCTA
>JBCBIK010000182.1:0-9710 GCA_038524545.1 Cyanobacteria bacterium J06623_4
CGCCTTTGCTCTTGGTGGAATATTGGCGGGGCTTGGCGCTGAGGTAGTCTTTGCCATATTTCTTTTCGACGCAGCTGCGGGCTGCTGCGATCGCTTGCTTAGACAGGCTGGTGGAGTCTGTCCGCATGTAGGTGATAAAGCCTTTTTCGTACAGGCCTTGGGCGGTGCGCATGGTGTCTCGCGCGGAGAGGCCGAGCTTGCGGTTCGCCTCCTGCTGCAGAGTGGAGGTGGTGAAGGGCGGGGCGGGCTTGCGTGTGTTGGGTCGCTCTTCTAGGTTGGATACGGTCCAAGCGCTGCTTTGTAGGCGACCCTTGAGCGCAGTAGCCTCTGTTTGATTGAGCAAAAGCACATTGCGGCCTGCTTTCACCTGGCCGGTCGATTCATCGAAGTCGCTGCCATTGGCGACGCGAGTACCGCCGACGGAGACCAGCTTGGCTTCAAAAGGTGCACTCTTTTCCTTAACAAGTGCGGCCTTGAGGTCCCAGTAAGCACCTCTACGAAAGGCTCGTCTGGCCCGCTCTCGCTCGACCAATAGGCGAACCGATACCGACTGCACCCGTCCGGCGGAGAGCCCGAAGGCAATCTTTTTCCAGAGCAGCGGTGACACGGTGTAGCCCACGAGCCGGTCTAGGATGCGACGAGTTTCCTGCGCGTGCACCAGCTTGTCGTCAATGGTGCGACAGTTTGAGAGGGCATCTTGAATGGCTTCTTTGGTGATTTCGTGGAAGACCATGCGCTTGGTTGGCACCTTGGGCTTGAGCACTTCCATCAGGTGCCAGCTAATGCTTTCGCCCTCGCGGTCTTCGTCAGTCGCGAGAATAAGTTCGTCAGCGCCTTTGAGGGCGTCTTTGAGCGTTTTGACGACTTTCTTTTTGTCGGTCGGGACGATGTACAGCGGTTCGAAGTCTGCGTCTGTATTGACGCCAATTTGAGCCCACTTTTCCTTTTTGACCTTGGCCGGAATTTCTTTGGCGGACTTGGGCAAGTCTCGCACGTGACCCATTGAGGCCTCTACCTTGTAGCCCTTGGGCAGGTAGTTGCGAATGGTTTTGGCTTTGGTAGGAGACTCAACAATGACGAGCGTAGACATACGACCTATGCGTTCTCAACGGGGGTGGACGGGTGTGTAATGGGGTGAGTAGCCGAGCCTATTGGCCTGTCTGCTGCGGTAGTTAGCGGCTGTCAGTGGCTGTAAAAGAAGCAGCCTAGCGTGTTTGGCTAAAGCATTCCCACAAACCCATCGGAGGAGGCTACGTTGCGTTGGATAAATCGAGTGGCCTCTATATATATGACACATGGAAGGTATGACACATCTTTCGCCTTGCTGCAGAGGTGATTGTCGGTTGTGTACATTCCGATCTCGCTAGAGCAAGGTGACCGCGACCCTCAGTATTTATCCGTACGATTGCTATATATAGCGATAGATCAAAATGGTTCGATCCGTCTACCCTGATTTTTTATCTGGCGGCTGGGTTCGTCGAATTTACCGTCGGGGTTACCGAGTAGGTACAGGGTTGCGAGTGGGGCGAATCCGTTGGCGGATGCTTGTTTTTCTTTGTAGCGCTATTCCATGAATTCTGTCTATTAATTTTTTTTAGGGATGACCGCCCGGTTGTCGATAGGTCTGCTAACAGAACGAGCTGACGGCCATTTCTGCAAAAAACATCTTTGGACGGTGGGGATATCGGAAGATACAAGGTAAGATTTCAAGTGGAAAACGTTATCTGGCCACTTATTGGCCGTACTCGATGGACTTTGCCACTATTGCCGCGCAGTTGAATGCGGGCGTCATTTTGCCAGAAGGAATCGTGATCGTCACGATTATGGCCATTATTGTGACGGACATTATCGGTGGACGAGGGGTCACGAAGTGGTTGCCTTATCTGGCGATCGCAGGATTGCTAGTGGCCGTTGCTGACCTCTTTTTGCAGTGGGGCGCGGCCAATCCGATTGCGTTTTTGGGCAGCTTCAATGGCGACGATTTGAGTATTGTTTTCCGAGGCATTATTGCGCTTTCGGCGGCGGTAACGGTGCCGATGTGCATTCGCTATGTGGAGCGGTCGGGGACGGCGCTGGCGGAATTTTTGGCGATCTTGCTCACGGCGACGCTGGGGGGCATGTTTCTCTCTGGAGCCGATGAGCTGGTGACGGTGTTTGTCTCCCTGGAGACGCTGAGTATTTCGTCGTATTTGCTGACGGGCTACATGAAGCGCGACCCCCGTTCAAACGAAGCGGCGCTGAAGTATCTGCTGATTGGCGCGGCGAGTGCGGCGATCTTTTTGTATGGGATGAGCTTGCTGTATGGCCTCTCGGGCGGACAGACGAATTTGAGTGCGATCGCAGACCAAATCGCCCTTGCAAACGACGCTGCTCCCATTGGCCTGATCATTGCGCTGGTGTTTGTGATTGCCGGGATTGCCTTCAAGGTGGCGGCGGTGCCTTTTCACCAGTGGACGCCCGACGTTTATGAGGGTTCACCCACGCCGGTGGTGGCCTTTCTCTCAGTTGGCTCTAAGACGGCTGGGTTTGCCTTGGCAATTCGAATGCTGCTGACCGCATTCCCCATGGTGTCGGAGCAATGGCGGTTTGTCTTTGCGGCCTTGGCTATTTTGAGCATGGTGCTGGGGAATGTAGTCGCCCTAGCGCAAACGAGTATGAAGCGTCTGCTGGCCTACTCTTCCATCGGTCAGGCGGGCATCATTATGATCGGCTTTATCATTGGTACGGATGCGGGCTACTCCAGCGTCATTTTCTACCTGTTCATCTATTTATTTATGAACCTGGGCGCCTTTACCTGCGTGATCTTGTTCTCGCTGCGCACCGGTACCGACCAGATTAGTGAGTACAGCGGCCTGTACCAAAAGGATCCGCTGCTGACGCTGTGTCTGAGCGTTTGCCTCCTTTCGCTGGGCGGCATTCCCCCCCTGGCAGGCTTTTTCGGGAAAATTTACATTTTTTGGGCCGGTTGGCAGGCGGGCGCTTACACCCTTGTGTTGGTCGGCCTGATTACGAGTGTTATCTCCATTTACTACTACATCCGAGTGGTGAAGATGATGGTCGTCAAAGAGCCACAGGAGATGTCTGATGCGGTCAAGGGCTACGTCGAGAACGATTGGATGCTGCCTGGCATGCGTCCTCTGCAGGTGAGTCTGGTGCTAGCTGTGGTAGTTACTGCGCTATCAGGTGTGCTGGCCAATCCGTTGCTGACTTTGGCCAATAGCTCGGTCGCGCGGACACCGCTGCTGCAGCGTTCTGTGCTGGCGCGTACCGCTGAGATTGCTAAGACGAAGGCTGAGGTGAGTCCGGTTGCTGCGATCGCACCAGAGACGCTCAAGTAACCCTTCCCGAACCGCCATACCCATCAGGGAGTCAAAATCAGGCCATCAGGGCGAAGGTGATGTCGTCCTGACGGCTGCGCTGTTTTGCCAGGATATTCTTTACGTGCTTCTTTACGGTGTCGATGCTGATCCAGAGGGCGGCGGAGATCTCCTTGTAGGCGGCGCCCCGCAGCCTCATATGCCATATTTCGGTCTCACGTTCGGTGAGGCCATATAGCGCAGCATCAGAGAGGGCCCTGTTTCGCAGGGTTTGCTGACGGTCTTCCATGACGATGAGTAGGTAGGGCTGTTGTGCGATCGCGATATTTTGAACCCGGATGCGGACCGTGCCGACCTTTGGCAAAATGATATCTGCATCAAGGCCAATTTTGCTAAATGACAGCACGTCTTGGTTTTGCAGGACTGACTGACAGATGCGCCAGATTTCGACCGGTAGCTGCTGATTGAGAGGCGCTGATGTGTTGCTTTCTGTTGCAGGCGACGTATTGGGGTGTGCTGAGTCGGTGAGTAGCTGGCATATCCGCTGTGCGGGATTATTGATTTGGTGGATATGGCCCGACTGGCTGGCGATAATGAACCCGTCTTGCAAGCTGCCCAGTACGGCGCGGAGAATGCCGATGTGATGAGGCGTTTGGGTAGAAGACGGATGGGGATCGACGACTGATAGAGCAGCTGCTTTGGGGTGCGCAGTTTTCATTTTCGTAGTCCAAAAGAACATGCTGTATGGTGAACTATCGGAAATGACCGGGGAAATTCTGCGGAGATGTGTAAGGTTTATCGTTTCTTTACGTTGATTTGGACCCTTCCTGCTACTCAGACATCTGTCCAGTCTTTTGGATAGGTAGCTGGTCAGAAGGCTGATCGGACAGATTTTCTGGTGACATTCGATACAGGAGTAGTTCCTGCCCGCCATACAACCTGGTGGTAATGCCGTCGTAGCGCATGCCGATGCGTTCCATTAGCGCGATAGATCGCTTATTGTCGGGATGGGTGACGCCGAGCAGCAGGGTGAGGCCCATCTTTTCGAAGCTGTGTTTGGCGATGCGGTGGACGGCTTCTGTGGCGTAGCCAAAGCCCCAGCTGGCGGGTCGAAAGTGCCACCCAATCTCGATGTAGTCGGTGGGTAGCCCGTCTGGGATGTCTTCTGCTGTGTGCTGAGCGCGCACTTCTTTGAGGTCGGGCAGGGGCAGGAGGGTGACGTGGCCAATAACTCTGTAGATGTCTTTTTGAACGACAGCCCAGCTTCCTCTTTGGTGTGGGGCGAGGATGCTCTGGTCGAGGTAGCGCTGGAGCCGCCCTTGCACTTGGCGAATAGATTTGTCTTCACTGTTGGGTTCTACCCACTTCATTACCCGGGCATCTCCGAAAATATCCATGGCGTGGCGAGCATCCTGCCTGGGCTGCCACGGCCTGAGGATCAGTCGCGGGGTTTCAAACTCCATAGGGGATGTATCTAAATAGTGATATCTGGTGGGCGAGGGCGTACATAACCTACATTTATGGGCAGGGTCTTGTTAAAATCACTGAGGTTTAGCGGCAAAGCCCGCCGCTAAGCGTAAATTTTCAGTAGTTGTTTAGGAGATGACGATGGCTCTTTCAGCAGGCACTAAAGCCCCTAATTTTAGCTCTACAGATGATGCGGGCAATGCCGTTTCTCTGTCTGATTATTCCGGTAAGACGGTCGTTATCTATTTTTATCCTAAGGATGATACGCCAGGCTGCACGAAGCAAGCCTGCAGCTTCCGGGATTCTTACAGTGAGTACCAGGGTAAGGATATTGTCGTGCTGGGTGTCAGCATGGACGATGAAACCTCCCACAAGGCCTTTAAAGAAAAATTCAGCTTGCCGTTTCCGCTGATTGTGGATACAGATGGTTCGATTGCCAAGGCCTTTGACGTTGAAGGGGGCGGCTACGCTAAGCGAGTGACGTTTGTAATTGATGGTGAAGGTACGATCACTAAGGTGTACGAGAGCATCAATACAGAGACCCACGCGACGGACATTTTGTCTGACTTGGGTCTGTAGGTTGGGCTGAGACGTCGCGAGCTAGATCACGCGGATTAGACCACACGAACTGGGGCAATGGCACAGAAGCAGGTGTTGATTATCGGCGGCGGCGGGCGCATTGGGCGCAGCGTTGCGGTAGATATTTTGAGATACACGGCGGCGCAGGTGACTATAACCGGTCGTCGGGCGATGCCTGATTTTGAGCTGTTGCCTGGTCAGACTTATCAGGTGTTGGATTTGGCAGATGAGGATGGGATGGAGCGGGCGATCGCAGCTCACGACCTCGTCATTCACTGCGCGGGTCCTTTTCGCAGCCGTAACCACCATGTTTTGACGGCCTGCATCGCCCAGAAGACGCCCTACCTAGACGTTGCCGACAGCCCAGATTATGTCAACAAAGCGCTCGGCTATCGGGACGCTGCCCAGGCGGCTGGGGTCACGGCGATCATCAGCACCGGCATTTTCCCCGGAATCTCGGGTAGTATGGTGCGCCAAGGCGTGGAGCAGCTCGACAGTGCTGCCGCTGTGCATCTGAGCTACCTAGTCGCGGGGTCGGGCGGTGCCGGGGTGACCGTGATGCGGACCACGTTCATTGAGCTGCAGACGCCTTTTATGTCGAAAATTGGGGGGCGCTGGCGAGCCGTGGAGCCTTACAGTCAGCGAGAAGTACTAGATTTTCCGCGCTATGGCCGTGGCGGGGTGTACTGGTTTAACACGGTAGAAGCGCTGACGGTTGCAGACACGTTTCCTCAGCTGCAAACCATTGTGACCAAGTTTGGCTCGGTGCCCGACTACTACAACCGGCTGACTTGGCTGACGGCCCGGCTGCCAAACTCTTGGCTAAAACAAACTGCTCTGATTGAGGCGCTTTCTCGGATTAGCTATCGGATGACGCAGGTGACTGACCCGGCGACGGGGGTCGGCATCGCTATGCGAATAGCGGTAACCGGAGAGAAGGCGGGGAAAGCTGCAACGTATCTGGCAACGTTTGACCATGAAGATACGGCGTATTGTGCGGGATGTGGAACAGGTGCGATCGCTCAGCTCATCCTCTCAGGGCGTTTGCAAAAGCCAGGCGTATGGCCAGTGGAGCAATCTCTGCCTACACCCCTATTTGAAGAGACCCTGGCACAGCGTCAGCTAGTGATTCATCGGCAATAGTGAAGCATCAAGATTAAGCCGCGGCGCCTAAGATACCAACTGCGGCCAAAATCTTGAACAGAATGGAATTGATAATGGTGACGCCCAGTGCGCCAATCACCGCGCTCATAATCCCCCAGCGCAGCCTAAATCCTTTGACAATCAGCGCAGCTAGGCCGAACAGAATTGTATTGCCAATCAAGAAGACCAGCCCTAGCGACAGAAAATTGAGAATGGTGTTATTTAGCAGCCAGCCGGTGAGACCATTGAGCAAGCCGAAGACGAGGGCAGCTAGGCCCGCTTTGCCAAAGTCATCTGCCTCAATGCCGGTAGGCAGCTTGGTGAGAATAATGAAGCTGATAGTGGTAATGATCCAAGTGATGATAAGGCCAACCATAGGTCCACAGACTCCTTGCGTGTAAGCCGCTCATGTGAGCCGCTTTGCCTCACAGAATATCAGAATCGCGCTTAATCGGACATTCTCAGGTTCAATTATCTTGAGCTGCTAGCCATCGCGACAAGTCACTTACACTCTCGAACGAGAGTAGGGCTTCTGTGAGCTGATTGAGTTGCTCTAGTGAAAGATTGTCTACTTTGGCCTGGATGTCACTAGGGCGCTGGCCGATGGTTTGGTCTAGCAGTCTGCTAACGAGCAATTTTTGTCGGTTTAGGTTTAGCAAGCGTTCTTTTTGCGCCCCTTTTTCTAAGCCTTCTTTTAGGCCTTCTCTCAGTCCTTCTCTCAGTCCTTCTTCACGTCCTTTTGCTTCTCCTTCTTCGCGAGAGGTATCGATGACGTTGTTCATATCCCGATAGTATTTCAAACTGCTTTGATAGCTTTCTTGTTCAGTGCGTGAGAAGTTGGCAATCTCGGCAATTTCGAAGAGCTGTAGGAACACGGGGTCTTGAAATGGGCGCGGCTGATCTTCTAATTCAGGGAGGTGCCGAAACAAATACAGCCACTTGTCTTGCTGTGAGGAGAGCTGCTCTATGGTTTTTGTAAACTTTGGCAGTTCAATGTAGATAAACGTGAGCTTATCGTAGAAAATCCGGCAGTTCTGATCTTTGAGCTTTGCGGTGTGGATGATAGTGTCTTCTTGCCGGTGTTCATCGAATACGAAGTCGAGCACGCCGATGGAATACACCGGCGCGAGCTTAAAGTTCCATTCCCCTTTGAGTGCTTGCTCTTGAATGGGGAAGCTGGCATAGAAGACGCTTCTGTCTTTAAAGAATTTTTGCTTTGCCTTCTGTAGTTCTACGATGAAGCGATCGCCGTTGGCTCCTTGGCAGTAGATGTCGAAAATCGCCTTTCGATCAATATGCGTATTACCCAAGTTTTCGGTGCTTTTGTAAGACAGCTCTTGGATTTGATGGTGGGCTGGTAGTAGGGTATTCAGAAAATTGACCAAGAGCTGCTTATTCGGTTCGGAACCGAATACACGCTTAAATCCAAAGTCAGTCAGCAGATTGACATAGCGCTCTTGAAGGGGAAAAGCCATTGATGCAATTAACGCGGCGAATCTGTCTCAATTGTACCTAAATGACCTTGGACGACTTATCGTAGCCGCTGCCGGTAGTACTGCCTGAGCCGTGCTTGAAAGTTTCGCCAGTGGAAGAAGAGGTCGTCAGCTTCTAGGACAAAGACTTGGGCAGGGGTGTCTTCAAGTGCGATCGCAATGACCCCTCGCTCAATTTTGATGCCCGTATCGCGATACACCCAGTTCACCGCGTAGCAATAGGCGGCCACCTGCATGCAGTAGTCGCTAATCCACTCAAGCTGCTTGGGTCGCCGGGCCGTTTTCCAATCGCAGACGCACAGTTCGCCGTCGTACACAATGACCGCATCCGGGTACCCTGCAAATTTCAATGGATGCCATACAGCGCCTTCGACCAATAAAACTTCATCAATTTTCTGTAAAACGGGCTCAATTGAATGCCAGAATCCGTCCAATCCATCAAGCAACTCGTAGGGCTCACGTTTTAGGTGGGATTTGATCACCTTGTGAATGCGAGTCCCAGAGCGAGCAGAGCGCGTGGTGATTCTCTGCGCTTCCTGCTTGCCAATCCGGTCTTGCCAGTCCCACAGCCTTTTTTTGTCTTCATACGGCTTCGTCGCAGACAAAATCGTCGTAATACCGGGATAGCAGTGACCATTTATCTCGTAGTGACGCTTTCGGTTTACCGAAACCTGCTTCGCTTTGTAGTGGTTCAGCTCAAGCATGGCTTACGACGGAACTGAGCATCTGTTGTAATTCGTTCTTTTATTAACTGCTTTTTGGGGTGTAAACCCAGCGCTGAAATACCGGGCTGGGTGCTGTTCGAGTAGTGGCTTGGATGCTTACTTAGAACTGTCCGGTTGCGAGCAATGAGCTCGTCCATTTTAACTTAACTTTATTAATTACAAACTTAGTATGAATCGTTTGAACGCAGTTGGAGAGACCTATCTCCCTAATATCAATCCGCCAAAGCGCTTAAATTTTATAGACTTTGGTAAGGGATTTGCCATTCTTGGAATTGTTGTATTTCACTACAGTCAGTCATTTGTCTCAGGTGTTTGGGAGCAGGCTATTCAGCTGGGCGGGGCTGGCGTGCATCTATTTATTATTTTTTCTGGCTTTACCCTTTTTCTAGCTTCTAGGCGGCTGAATCTTATCGGCTTTTACAAGCGCCGATTCACCAAGATTATTATTCCGTACTACCTGTTTGTCTGCTTGGTGTTTTTGATCAAACAGGTGTATCCGATCTATCCAGAGGATGGCCTGTACGCATTTTTTGGCCATATCTTCTGGTACAAAATGTTCGATGAGAGCATCATCACCAGTTTGGGTTACCACCTCTGGTTTATGTCTCTCATTATTCAGCTGTATTTGGTGTATCCCTTCTTGGCTCAGCTGATGCGCCGCTTGCGGCCCGCCAAATTTGCGCTGCTCGCAGCTGCGGTTTCTTTCTGCTTTTGGATGGTGACTGCCTACTGGGGCCTAGCTGACCTGCGGGTCTTTCAAAATTCCTGTCTGTCGCACCTGTGGGAGTTTGCGCTCGGCATGGCGTTTGCCGATGCCTACAAGAGAAATGGAGATCTGTTCAACTGGGTCAATGTTCGCTACATGGTGGTTTTGGCGACGATTGGCATTGGCCTTAAGGGGTTTATGGCGATGCAGAGCGACCCGACTTGGCAAGCGTTTAACGATGTACCGACGGTGGTTGGCTTTGGGGCGATGACGGTTAAAC
>JBCBIK010000183.1:0-9566 GCA_038524545.1 Cyanobacteria bacterium J06623_4
CCAGCGTTAAAGCCGCCCTCAAGACTATTGGAGAGAATTTGGAGTGCGATCGCGTCATCGTCTTGCAATACATCACCGACCCCGATGCCCCGGCCCATACGTCGGCCCCTGATCTGGGCTTCATGCGATTACTCTACGAGTGGAGCGCACCGGGCATTAAGCCCCAAGGAGACTACGCCGGTTTTTACGATATTCCCAGCGATGGCATTGAACACTGGTTCCGTCAGCTCATTGCCGGCAAGTGGGTGGGCGGCCTCACCCAAGAAACCTCTGAACCCTTTCGCAGTATTCAACACACCCTCGACGTCCATGCTGGCTACGCGATGCCCGTGATGGTTGAAGGGAGTTTATGGGGTGCGGTTTGTATCGATTACTGCCGTGAAGTTAAGCCGTTAGAAGCCGCAGAAATTGCGGTCTTTAGAACCGCAGCAACCTGCGTAGCCAGCGCCATTTATCAAGCCGGTGTCAGACGTGACCAGGCTGCTCAAGAAAGAGAAAAAGCAGTCCTCGAAGAACAGGAAAAAGCAGCGCAGCAGCGTGCGAGTGAGCTTACCAGAATTAATGAATCAATTAGCAAAACGCTGACCGCTCTCGCCGCCAGCCCCGAACTCGACCAGTTTTTAGGCAGTACGCTCGCTGAAATCGCCCAGCAAGTGGGCGCTTACTCAGTGCATATGTTTCTCTTTGATGCGCTCACCAACACCCTCAGCTTGAGTCTTGTTGTTGAAGATGGTGAAATCTATATCGGCACCGGGCCCAACGATTCAGACTTCTTTAAGCAGCCTATTCCTGCAGACCATACCCCAGCTTGGGCCTCGGCGATGAAGTCTGGTCAACCGCTCAACTACGATGAAAATACCCCCTATGACGACAAAGTTTGGTGGCCCGAAGCCATTGTGTGGCATCAGGCCCAAGGGCACAAAGCAGTGACCTGTATTCCGATGATTGCTGGGCAGCAGCCGGTAGGCTTTTTGGGAATTGCTTTTCGCGATCGCACCGTTCTCTCCCCCGCCCAAATAGAATTTATGCAGGCTCTGGTCAACCAGGCCATCATTGCCATTCAGCTCACCCGCCTCGCCGAGCAAAACCAAAGCGCTGCCCTCAGCGCCGCCCTCAACAACGAACGCACCCGCCTCGCCCGCGAAATTCACGACACCTTGGCCCAGTCCTTCACGGGCGTATCGCTCCAGCTCGAAGCCGTCCGAGGCCTCACCCGCAAACTCACCGAGACCAGCAGCTCAGATGGCAGCCCAGATGGCAGCCCAGACAACAGCACCTCAGCCGCCAGCCTCGAAGACGCCCAAACCTACATCCGCCGGGCCCGCGATCTGGCCCGCAAGGGACTTTCCGAAGCCCGCCGCTCTGTTCACGCGCTCCGCTCCGAAGCCCTAGAGACCGATACCCTCACCGACGCCCTGCGCAAAATGCTCGATCAAACCACCCGCGACACGGGCCTAGAAACCCAGTTTCACCTCAGCGGTGAGGTGCACCTGCTCCCAGACGATCTCCAGCTCAATTTATTGCGCATCGCCCAGGAGGCTGTGACCAACGTGCTGCGCCATGCCCAGGCGACTCAACTCACCCTCACACTGGCCTTTTCACCCAAGCAAATTTGTCTGCGGGCAACCGACAATGGCGTTGGCTTTAGGGTGCTCCCTTTTGAGGATATCGGCGGCTTCGGCCTACTCGGGATTCGTGAGCGCTCGGCCCGCTTTGGCGGTCAAGTGAACATTTTTAGCCAGCCCACCCAGGGCACAACCCTTGAAGTCACTCTGCCCTTTTGTGCTCACTCCATAAACAATGCTTAATCCCTTCCCATTCAAGACGGGCCAGAAGACGGGCCAGAAGACGGGCCAGAAAATGGGCCAGAAAATGAGCCAGACGGCTGCGGGTATTTCCAAAGTTCGGCGCAACCGCAAGCTACGGCTTTTGGCCAGTGCCGCTGTTATTGTCTCTAGTGCCTGCGCTTATTTAAGCTATCAGGTGATTCGTCGCACCATGAGAGCGCAAATAGAAGACTTTGCATTCTCAGAGGTGCAAAAGGGCGTTGACGATATCGAACGCTGGCTCAGCAATCATCAGTCTGTTATTCAAACAATTGCTAACGCGCCTAGGAGCCAGTCTGTGGAGTGGGATCTGGTCGGACCCTACTTAGAAAGAGAAGATGCAAGACTGTCGGACTTTCTCTTTTTAGGACTCTCTAACCCTCAGGGGATGAGGTACACCACCGCCGATAACCGTTTGGTCGATGCCAGCGATCGCCCCTGGTTTCGCAATGCTATCTCCGGTGCTCCCCACATCAACGATCCCTACATCAGCCGAGCCACAGGAGATTCGGTCATCGCTATTTCTGCCCCCATTCCCAATACCTCCCAGCCCAATAGCCCACCCATCGGCGTCATCCACGGAGGCGTCACCACTGAGCGCATCGAAACCTATGTCAATCGTCTTCAGTACGGCGAGCAGAGCTACGCTTTCTTACTCAATTCGGAAGGGCGACCCATCATTCACCCAAATCCTGCTCTGATGTCCACAATTGAGCATCAGGCCCCCAGCTTTCTCACGTCCTCAGATCCCGAACTCGCCGCCTTAGCTGGCAAAATGATCAATCATGAAAAGGGTATCAGCCGCATTAAAATGCAGGGCAAGGTCCGCTACGTTGCCTATTTACCTCTGCAATCAGCGGACTGGTCGGTCGCTTTGGTCATTCCTCGCAGCAGCATTTATTCTCAGCTGCGCATGCTAGACCTAATTGCCTTGGTCGTTTTAGCACTTGCAGGCTTAATGCTGGTAGCCCTTCGGCAGCTGCACAAATTTGAACAGCAGCAGCTCGAAAAATCCAAAACCACAGCGCTCCTCGACGAACGCAACCGCCTTGCCCGCGAAATTCATGACACCCTGGCTCAGTCCTTCACGGGCATCTCCCTCCAACTCGAAGCGGCACGAGGCTTCTTTAGCGCTCGTTTGGTCACATCTCAGGCAGCGCCCAAGGCCCAGCCTCATACACAGCCTCACGCACTGCCTCACGCCTCAAGCGCTGTCGAGGTCCATATTCTCCGCGCTCGCGATCTTGCCCGCAAGGGCCTTTCTGAGGCCCGTCGTTCTGTTCAGGCGCTCCGCTCTGAAGCCCTCGAAATCGATACCCTTCCGACCGCCCTGCGTAAGGCCCTAGCCCAAACTCAGCGCGACACAGCCCTCACAACTCGGTTCTCTCTGGTGGGCGACGAGGTCGCCTTGTCCGATGATATGCAGCTCCATCTGCTGCGCATTAGCCAAGAAGCCGTCACCAATACCCTGCGCCACGCCCACGCCACCCAGCTGACCCTAACGCTTACCTTCAGCGCTCTTTCTGAGGCGACCCATGCTAAAGCGGCTCAGTCTGGAACGAGTCAAGTTCAGCTCTGCATCACCGACGACGGCATTGGGTTTGACCCTGGCATCCTGCCGAAGAAAAATGGCTTTGGCCTGGTGGGGATTCGCGAGCGAGTCGACCGATTTCACGGCACCTTTGAGCTGCGCAGCACCCCTAGCGTTGGCACCACGATTGAAGTTGTTATGCCATTAAACGATAGACTTAAATCATAGTTACGCCACATGCTCAGCTATTGCCCTTATGCCCATCTCGATCCTCGTTGCTGAAGACCATGGCATCGTCCGTCAGGGTATCGTTTCTATTCTTCAGCTCCAAGACGATTTCACCGTCGTTGCTGAAGCTAAAGATGGCTTAGAAGCTGTTGATCTTTACACCAATCTGCAACCAGACATTACCTTGATGGATTTGCGGATGCCAAATATGGAGGGGGTCGATGCGATCGCCCACATCCGCAAATCTAGTCCCCAGGCCAAAATCATTATTCTCACCACCTACGACACCGACGAAGACATTTACAGAGGGTTGCAGGCAGGGGCACGGGGCTACATTCTCAAAGACGCTGATTTTGAAGATCTTGTGGATGCCGTACGCACCGTAAACCAGGGCAAACGCTACTTACCGCCCAATGTCGCCCTTAAGCTAGCCGAGCGTATGGACACCGAAGAACTCACCGAGCGCGAGCGCGACGTGCTCAACATGATGGCACGCGGCACCAGTACTGCCGCCCTCGCCGCCGCGCTACAGCTCTCCGAGGGCACTATCAAATTCCACATCAACCACATTTTTCAAAAGCTCGGTGTCAACGACCGTACCCAGGCCATTATCATTGCTCTTCGTCGGGGTCTCATTCGCTTAGAAGACGCCTAGAAGACGCCTAGAAGGTTCATAGAAGATTCATAGGCAGATCTTCCGAGACAGAATTTTCCAAGACAGCCGTTATCGCTTTCGCTAGAATATGCGGCAAAATACCGATATGTAGGTGTCTGCCTCGGATATGACCGGCTTTCTAGCTCCTGTTCAGTTGTCGCCTACCTATCGGCTAGGTTCTGGCTCTACCGTCAGGCTCGGATATCTCTCTACACAGCAGTAGAGGCCCTGCCCTACTTGCGGCCCGAGCCAAAGTCAGGCTCACAACTAGGCGTAAGTAAAGTAAGATTTTCATAGGATGGTTGGGTTGATTCAGCTCTGCCTCTTCCGTGGAAAATGCCACCCCGATTCACGACCTAGATTTTCACGCCTTTGAAGGGTTTAGCTGTTATTACACCTCTGCTGACACCTTATCCGCTTCAGAGCGGCCTTCGGAGGGGCCTGTAGAAGCCCACCAGGAAGTCGAAATCATAGTACTTTTTGAAAATGCTATTGCTCAGATTATTTGGCATTCAGCCCAAGGCGACCACCAAAAAATCTTAACGGCAGGTCAAGTCTGTATTATTCCTCGCCAACAGCAACATCAGCTTATCCGTCGTCAGCCTGCGCCGCTCATGGCGATACAGATTACCCCTCAGCTGATTGTTGAAGCCACGCATCAAACGCTGCGCACGCCCCAGTGGAGCTTCCAGGGTGAGTATGGTATCCAAGATGAAACGATTTTGTCTTTTGCAAAAGCGCTGCGGTATTGGCTAGAGAAGAAGGGTGCGATCGCAAAACTCTATCGAAAGTCGCTGGTCAAGCTACTAGCGGTGCATCTGATTGCTCACTACGCCCAAGCTGACTTTAAGCAAGAGGGAGAACCTGAGTTTCCAGAGGAAGCCAAGCTAACCCCTATTTTGAAATATATTCACAACAATCTTGATCAAGACCTTAAAGTCTCTGATTTGGCCAAACGAATCAAACTCAGTCAGTCGCACTTCTGTCGAATTTTCAAAAGGTCAATGGGGCTTTCTCCCTATCGCTACATTCTTTGTCAACGCATTTCTATGGCCAAATCGCTGCTGAGTGAAACAACATTGAGCCTCGCTGATATCAGTTTCAAATGCGGCTTTTATGACCAAAGCCACTTCATCCTTCAGTTTCGACGCTTTACAGGAACCACCCCAAAAAGCTATCGAGAAAACGCTAGCGATCGCTAAAGCAGCCAACGAGATAGCGCCTCAAAGTAACTAAGGGTCAAGAATTAAATAATCTGTGCAAGTTCAAGCTTTATTGAAGGCCCACTCTGCGAGAAGAGCAAAGCTCTACATCCTAAATCCTTCTCCCTGAGGGAGAAGGACTTTGAGCTCCCTCTCCCTCAGGGAGAGGGTTGGGGTGAGGGCGGCAGGAACTGTGCATCTTATTAAATCCTCATGCCTAAACATTTTCGATATTGTTGGTTTATTACCTTCTGCAATTTCCACGTCTCATTTGTGAAACCATCTGCCGATTGAGCATCTCTTGCCGACAGCTGAGACATACCCAAAAAGTGCGTCTCTTTTTCACATGGCGCAACAGAACATCATTGCAGATGCTGCAATAGGCACGCTTGTTTGTACGGATGTTGTTCACAAAGACTGAATTTCAAAAAGTCTGAGTGTCCACAAAAGACGACGGACTCAGTGTTCCCGATGTTACAGTCTGTACAAAGCGAGAACCTTAGTTTTAGGTGAAGACATCGCGAATATCGCCCAAATAGCGCTTCTTTACCAGCTAAAATGTCATCTTGCTCAGATTTTAACCCATTTATCTAAGACTTCTCACGATTGTTTAATTATTGAAGAGCATTCTGTAGATAAACTTCAAGTACCTTGTGCTCACATGCCACATACGAATGTTCCCCGTCTTTTTAAGATTGATATAGCTGAAGAAACCGCACCCCAGAAAGTGCTCGCTACTCCAACTGACAGTGCGTCTGCAATATCCTTGGTGCCGACGAATGCTGACCCTACCGCAAGCATCCATTACCGGCAAATTACAAAACGCATCTGGACGGTCATGCAGGCAGGAATGGCACGCGGATTTGTATTTAGAGTGCTGAATCTCGAAGATAGAACTTTTCGTGCAGAACGGGATGGCAAAGGGTTTACCTACAAGATTTATCCTGGGCACTTCTCCTTTCGCTCTCAGTACCAAGACGCCGACTACGACTATGAGCAAACCAAGGCTCACAAACTCGCCTTAATGAAGGCGGATGGCCTGCCAACCCCTGCGTCCTACGGCCTTTTCGAAAATGCGGAAGATATTTTATCGAGTCCTTTTTCTAAGCGGTTCCCTTTTCCCCTAGTTGCTAAGCCAAATTCGGGTTCTCTCAGCCACAATGTATTTCCCAATCTTACAACACCCAGTCAGCTCGCTCAGGCTGCCGCTACTATCGAGGCCGATGGGCAAACCATACAGCTAGAATCTCATATTTCAGGTCGAGATTACCGGGTGCTTATTCTCAATCACCAGTATGCAGGCTGTGTGGAACGCAGGCCTGCTAACGTGACCGGTGATGGTCGGCATTCTATACGGCAGCTTGTGCAGCAGCGCAATCGAGAGGTGGGAAGGGGCGATCGCAACGAAGCCCACACCACCCTGCACCAGATCGTATTCGACGACACAAGCCACAAACTTCTGCAGCGGCTGGGCTACTCGCCAGACACTATCTTGCCCAGCGGAAAAAGGGTACACGTACAAGAGAAAATTACAGCCGCCACCGGCTCAGACTACGTAGACTGTACAGATAATTTGCACAGCAGCACCATCCGCAGCTGTGTAGACTTTTCGTACCGATTTTCTACGCTGACGCTCGGCTTTGACCTCATCACCTCAGATATCTCAAAACCCCTGAAAGAAACAGGCGGTGCTTTTAATGAATACAACTTCTTACCCTATGTAGACTTGCACGAAAATTGTAATATTGGCCGAAAGCGACCCGTTTGCCGATTGATTTGGGACTACATAGAAGCCAATGCCGCTCGCATTGTCACTCGCGAATTCAACATGTTTTGAAGCGTGTTTCTGTTCTACAGATGTGTTAAAAAAACGGCTGCTTGATGTGGATCAAACAGCCGTCGTGTATTCCGAAATGAACGTCTCAATAACGCGATGTTGTCTCGTTATTGAGACGTTATTCAGGCAGTATTTAGAATTTGAATGTTGTACGAATGACACCGTATATGCCTTCGTCGTCATTGGCACCGGTATCCAAATCTCCGTAGAGGACAGCTGGTGTTACTGTAAAGAACTCACTGACATTCACCGTGTAAAATCCCTCGATAATAATAGGGTTACTGTTGGGAGAAGACTGCACACCCCCATAAATTCCTAAATCATTACCAGGGGCAAACAAATCAGGCACTAAGGTACCGACCTGCCATTCGTCGGAGTCGCCAGCATCATCTTCGATAAAGGCATAGTAGCCCCCCACCTCAAAGCGGCCAAAGTCGAGGTTGAGCGCACCGGCGACCACGTAGTCTACTGTGCCTCCATCGACTTCTCCATCCTGGAAGGTTACCGCAGCATCAATCAGACCATCGCTGAGATAGTTCAGCTGAACAAGATATTCGTAGTTATTGAATAGGCCGCCATCGCTGGTGTTGTCGTTTGCTGTCTCGGTAGAGTAGGCCAGGTCCAATATGATGTCGTCTGTTATCTCGTAGTTCACGCCTATGCCGAGGCTGCTGTCTTGGTCGAAGCCCGATTCATAAAAGCCGTCTTCACCGAATTCAGCTACCGCTGGCCCGGCGTAAGGCACGATGAGGCTACTGACAAAGTTACTATTGGCCCGGCTGTTGGCAGCAATCTCTACATTGAGGCGCTCACCTACCGGAAACGCATAGAAGATATCATCTAGCCCAACATTGTCTTCTATTCCGCCGAATGCACCGCTCTGGTCGGCCAGTCCACCGGCCACGGCCAGTGCAGCATCTGCATCGTCGCTAGCCTGCAGACGTATCCTCAAACGGTCATCTCCTGTAAAGCTCGTATCGAAGTTTATCCGTGCTCTATATTCGAAGGTCGCATCGGCTTCTCCACCGTCGGTCTCTAGCTCATCGAATGGCACGACCAAATGCGCATCCAGCTGTGCTCGTAACTGTGTTGTGGTCGAAAATTGATTGGCTTCTAGTTCAGCGACGTCTGTTTCTAGGGTGTCGACTCGGCCGCGAATTGTCGCTAGCTCAGCTGAGAATTCTTCCTGTAGCCTGCGAATCTCTTCAATCTGGCTGCCCTCGCCAATCAGCTGTATCACCACGTCTAGACAGGCATTCAGACCTGCGGCAAATTCAAAACGGGTCAACGCTCGATTTCCTCGAAACGTACGATCTGGATACCCTTCCAAACAGCCATATTCTTCTACCAGGCGCTGCAGAGAGGTAAAGGCCCAATCGCCTGGCTGCACATCGGAGAGTTCAGAAACGGTTGTCACTTGGGCGAGTTCTACAGATTCCGAGCTCTCTAAATCAGGATTGTTTCCAAATGCGGAAAACTCTACTGCAGATGCCGAAGTTGCCAGCAGCGTAAACAAGGAAGAAAACGCTAACAGTGGTTTCCAGAGTAAATCAAACATTCAATTTTCCTCACAAATTCTTTTCGATTTCTGAATAAGGAATCCGATTTCCAAATATGGAAATATACAACAGTCTCCTTATTCCTCCGAGAGCAAGGTATTGGCTGCGATTTAACATCAGGTAAAGCTTTGATGAGACAAAACTGAGAGAACAATTAGATTGCGAATTTCTTTTCTCAGAAGCTAGATTATCCCACAGTCTATTGTTTCCATTAAACTATCGTTTCCATTAAAATTGTTTTCGCTAAATACGTTCCCTTTCAAGGCGTTGTCAGAATAGACGTGAAAGGTCAGCCCAGGGCGCAAACACGTAACACGATGAATGCAATTGTCGTAGCGGTTTGCTTGGCCCAGAGACCAGGTGGCATCGGCGGATGTGAGCTGTTGTATTGCTTTTGTGTGTAGCTGGCCGGGGGCGGTTTGCTCGAAACGCTCTATCTCAAATACACCGCTGATAACATAGTAAAAAGAGAAGCAAGGATGCCCATGAATAGAGGTTTTTGATTTTTGATCCCAACGCATGATCAAGGCTTCAAACTTTGATGACTCTAATGCAGATAGGCTTGACCTGGGTGCATTGGAGCGGTGGATGCGATCACTGAACTGTTCTTTAGCGATGTAGTTTCGGGTGTAGCCGCCAGACTCAAAGGGTAGGTGGCTAAGTGGGGGGAAGATTCGAGACTGTACATAATTTTGTGTAAGCGGACTAAGATCCTATCAATTCAGGAG
>JBCBIK010000184.1:0-9545 GCA_038524545.1 Cyanobacteria bacterium J06623_4
TCTATCCAGCTTTTATTCCAAAAGTATTAATGCTTAGTGTACCAAGGCTAAAAGCACCCATCTGAGGTCTTTAAGAATTGCAACAATTTGCATCAAATCTGATAGCTAGTCAATGGTAGACATTGACTGTGCTACCAATCGAATTTCTCAACCGCATCGTATAAATCGACCGGCTCAGCGTTAGTGCCTTCAGCGTCTAGATTTTCCGTCTGAGTATGCTCTTCGACTGCCTCATCGACGGTTTCCTCTGCGCTTTCTTCGGCATCGGCATCCGTGCTGGTTTGCTCTGCTTCGTAGGCAGCTAGCTCCCGGGCGACGATGGCCTGAATTTCTTCATGGTTGGCAATGCCCTCGTAGGCATACCGGTTGTATCCACCTCTTTCTACGAGAGCTTTGAGGTAATCGACGCGGTCGGCAGGGTTTGGGTGCGTAGAGAGCCAGGTCGGTGCGTTTCGTCCTGCGGCCTGCTCATTTAGCGTCACCATGACGTTGTACACACCATCTGCTGCGTATCCGCTGGCCGACAATATTTGAGTGCCGACGATATCTGCCTGTCTTTCCATGCGCCGGGAGTAGCCGCTAAGGAAGACGTTATTGATCAGGCCGCCGTATGGCAGATATTGGGCGATGCTGCTGGTGAGGTTGCCCTGGGTGGCGATTTGGAAGCCGTGGGAGAGCACCGTGTGGGCGAGTTCGTGGGCGAGCAGTCCGGCTAGCTCAGCTTCAGACTGGGTATCGAGGATGGCGCCAGCATTGACAAAGATTTTGCCGCCGGGCAAGGCGAAGGCGTTGAGGTTGGGATCGAGAATGACGAAAAATTCGTAGTCTAAATCATTGCGGCCAGTTGCTCTAGCGAGCTGATTGCCAAGCTGCCTGACGTAGGCTAGTGCTTCGGGGTGCTGCACCATGGGCAGCTGCTTTGTGATTTGGTTGGCGTACTGGTTGCCGATGGCGTTTTCGCCCTGCAGCAGCATGACTGCTGAGTTGGCCGCGGTGAACGGGCCAAAGATGCTGCCGGTCAGCGCGTATCCTAAAACGCCTGTGAAGACATTGGCGATCGCATCATTTCGAATGCGCGATCGCGTCTCTCTCTGAAACCGGTTCAAGTTGTCTGCAGCCAGCTCAGACTGGGCTGGCGCGGCGGCATGGTCACTATTGAGTGCGACAAACTGGCGGGAGGCAATCGTCGCCTCTAGCCACTCCTCTTTGGCCATCATCAGATCTACCTGAGCTAGCAGCAGGTCGCTATTGGCAGGATAGATGATCAGCGCTTCTTCGAGGACGGCTCTAGCCTCTTCGGGCTGGTCATTTTCCAGTAGCACGGCGGCATACTGCACGATGCCGGGGGTAAATTCTGGAAATTCTGAGGTCAATAGCGATAGTGCCGTCAGCGTTTGCGACGGGCGGTCGTTGGCGATGCCCGCTTGGGCTTCTCGCCAGTAAACCGCGCCTGCAGGGGTGAGCAGCGATTCGTCACTAAAAGCTTCTGGTGGCAGGCTAGAAAATTGGAAAGGGAGGAGCCAGCTCTGGGTCTTGGCTTCTCGGTAGAGCGCTTCAGCTGCTGCAAAGTTGCCAGCCTCGTACTCCCTATCTGCCTGCAGGATGAGCTTTCTGCTGATGCGGTCGGTTTCGCTGATAGGCTTATCGTCTTCAGCGGCGGCTGTTTCGTTAGTTTCAGGATTGCCTTCAGCTTCTGTTTCTTCTACTGAAGGCGTCTCTGAGGACGTTTCAGCATCTACGCTTCCGGGGGTTTCTGTGTCAGCACTTTCTACCGCAGTGTCGTCGGGCGGTAAGACATCTTCTGTCTGACTGTTTTCTGTTTGGCTAAAGACAGGGATGCCGATTCCGGGTGCGATCGCCAGCATAACCCCTAGCAGAATCGCCAAAAAACGTGACCAAAATCGGCTCTTAAAACGCGTCATAGGAAGTGTCTATATTGTTCGCTATACTGGAGTGTGTAAAGAATCGTGAAGCAGCAGTTATGAATTCTGAGACCCTAGAGGCTGTCAAGCCGTGGCTTAACTTTATACACCCGACGTTGATGTGGGGAATTTTTGCGCTGACGCTCTACGCTGCCTATCTGGGATATCAGCACCGGCAAACTCGGTTGGCTACCGGCGAAGAAAAGAAGGTCCTGATAAAAGGCAAGTTTCTCGCCCGCCATCACCAGGCAGGCTCGGCGCTATTGGCCTTTATGGTGCTTGGTAGCTTAGGCGGCATGGCCTCTACCTACATCAACAACGGCAAGCTGTTTTTTGGTCCTCATTTACTGGCCGGACTGGGCATGATGGGCTTGATTGCCACTTCGGCCTCACTGGTGCCCTTCATGCAAAAGGGAAACGATACGGCTAGATACACACATATTGCGCTGAATACGGTTCTAGTCGGTCTATTTGGCTGGCAAGCGATAACGGGTGTTCAAATTGTACAAAAAATATTGAACAGCATGTTTGGCTAGGCTGCTTTTGAGCCTGCTGCAAGGATTGCTCTGTAAGGTTTGTGGTGCGGTTCGGGCTGTCTGCATTGTCCGTGGCTATACGGAATCGTGTGTCGTTTGTCACGCGGATCAAAGGGACTGATCGACTGCTGAGCGCACCAAAAGTCGACCTAAAACGCTGCCAAGAAAAAAGCAGACCTCTGCGTTTGACAGGAAAGGTCTGCTTTTGAGCTATCTCACTGCTGATTCACGCAGAGCTTTATCCAATAAGGGGCCGCCCCGACACAGTGAATTGGCTTCGATGCCGATAATATGCCCTCGTATTAAAAAAAATTGCTCTATCCTTCCAAATATCCGTATTCGGAGAAATTACCTGGTATAAAAATTTCTTGATGAGTCGTTTTACGGTGGCGCTCACCATCGAAAAATATGACTTTTGTTGCTACTTTATTGCCACGCATTGCAACGGTCGCGGCTAGCTACCTTACATTAAGCAAGGTAAAGTTTCAGGCAATTATTTTCGAAATTGGCACTGATATCGTCCGTTTTTCCTCATAAACAAGACGATCTGCGCCCTTGCAAAGCAATCAGACTGGTCAGTACTCTAAATGGGTTGGTGCTTTTACCTAGAGCAAAGCAAACCCTGAAATCGTCATGGTTAATAAACAGCGTTGGTGGCTCATGGCGGCTGCCCTAGCGACTGGAGCGCTTAGTAGTGTTACGGCTGCCCTTCTCCAGCCTGCTTGGGCTCAGCCTGCTCGCCTCAATCCGGCTAGAGACCCAAACCAAGTCCCCTCGGCTCGATACGCCCGGGGAGAAGAGGTAGATTTGTCATTGATTGTAGAAGAGTGGCGCGATCGCTACCCTGCGACACCGATTTTTGCCTGCACCTGCAGCGCCCAGAGCTGTGGCGATGCAGAAATTTGGCCTTTTCGAACCTTTACGCTTTACCAGCCATTCATTGCGCTAGGTGAATTTAACGCAGCCAATAACGAAGAAAACGGCTTCAACTGCTTTGATATGGAGACGGGGGCACGGCCCTAATAGGGTTACCGAAGCGATGCAACCTCTTCTTTGTGCGTTCTGTCTTTAAGATTGCTTTCCTTGTTTGCTGTCAGTTTGGTACGACTTTTCTTCTCAAAATCATGCGGCATCACTTCACAAGATTCATGCGTCGGCGCTCTCTCAATCAGGCTTCTTCCCCGGTTGCATTCAAGCGACTCTTCACACTGCTTGGTGGGAGCGCTTGCCTAGCAGTGTCCGCTTGCCTACTACCAGCGGCGACCGCCCAACCTCTGGCGCAAGTCGATACCTCAGCGCCAACGGCCCGCTATGCAAGCGGGCTCGATGTGGACCTTGCCGATATCGTCGCTGAGTGGCGCGGCTACTACGACGATGTCCCGGTCTACCTATGCGTTTGCCAAGATGGCACGTGCGACCAAACCGAGCAGTGGCCCTATCGCATGTTTGACCGCTACCAAATGAGTGTGGCCCTCGGCCCGACCAATGGCGAAGTCGCAGAAGCCTCCGGCGCGAACTGCTTTGACATTGCAGATGGCTCTAGGCCAAGTAACCCAAGGGCCTTTGTGTTGCCAACAGAGTCGACCGCTGCTGTGCCCGACGCTGCCCCCGAACCCATTTCTGAACCTGAGCCTCCCACTGTGTCAGTTGCGCCTAGCGATTCATCTGCTATTCCAGCAGTGATTTCACCTACCGAAGAGCCCGCTGCAGTCGTTGATTCACCATCAACTGTGAATGCGCCGGTCGTTGCGCCCCCCGTTGATGCTGGGACTGAGACGGCGGTCGTGTTGCCCAGTACTTTTTTGGCTCCTCCCAATGCCATCCCGACTGCGTCAGTTGTGAACAATGGCGCAGATATTCAGCTGGATTGGCCAAGCGGTCGCTCTAATGTGGTCAATGTGGCTGGCAGCACCTGGAATTTGAGCGTACTGGATGCCGTAGACTGTGCCAGCCTAAACGTGGTCGATCAAAAGGTGATGGAGGCGCAGCGGGTCATTGCTGAGCCGGTGGTCGATGGCATTACGGGCAACGTGGCCGTGCCTGTGCTGCTCGATTCTTGTGTGGAAACTGACCAGAGTGCCGTGTTTATTCTCGACCCGACGGAGGGCGGTGGCTATGCACTTTACCGGGCTCAGCTGCCGGGCGATCGCAATTTTCCCAATGAGTTCTCAAGCTACGCCTTCAGCAGCATTATCAGCGTCGGCTATTGGAATGGAGCGCTGTCGGTGCGTCAGGGGTCAGCAAGTGGCGCGGAAGCGGTGATGCAGTTTCGCTCAGATGGCACCCCAAGTGGCACCTATGCTGGCTGCGGTGTGCTTACCGCCGGGGAAGGTATCAGCCGCCTGTGCGATGAATAGCCGGTTGTCTGAAGCGGTGGCCTGAAAAGCAGGCGAAACGTTGCCGGTGGGTGTAGGTTGCAAAAATCTACCGGTGTGATTTCATAGCTCCCCAGCGACAGGTGATTGCTATAAGCTTCTGTAAGTGAGCTTGTCTGCACACTGTCTTTGGAGAAACTACTCGGTATGGCATCCCCTTCATCGGCACCCTCAATCAGCGTAGCGCTGGCGATTTTGCACCGGGAAAATCAGTTTTTGATGCAGCTGCGTGACGATATTCCTTCCATTGTGTTTCCGGGGCAGTGGGGATTTTTTGGTGGACATATTGAGCCGGGGGAGTCGGCAGAGGAGGGCGTTTTTCGAGAGCTGATGGAAGAGATTGGCTATCGACCTGAGCAGCTGACGCTTTTTGGTGAGCAAACCGATGAGAAAGTCCGTCGCTACTGCTTTTATGGTGAGCTAGCGGTACCGCTAGAGGCACTGCAGCTCAATGAGGGGCAAGATTTGGGGCTGTGCTCTGTGGCGGAAGTGTCGGCGGGTGAAAAGTACTCAGATAGGCTGGGTGAGGTGCGATCGCTGGGTAAGCCCCACCAGCAAATTCTGCTGAAGTTTTTAGAAAGCGGGTCACTGTAATCTCAACTGACTAGCTCACAACTGACCAGCTCATAGCTGACTAGACAAAGCGAGGAGGGTGCCATCTATGCAAGTGACTTTTGACCAGCTGTGGGCGATCGCTCATCAAGTAGCCAACCAATCCGGTCAGTCGCCGCAATATGCCTTTCTCTCCCTAGAGCTAATCCTAGAGCGACCCGCTGCTGCCTGGCAATATTACTGCACTCCCAAAAATGTCATCACCTTTGCCAGCACGGGCTGCGATGGTGTTCATTTCAGCTTTCTCCAGAAAGACCGAATGTTCAGCGATTCAGCTTCTGGCATTGAGCAGCTCTCGCGATCGCCCGTCGTCATGACGGTGCCTATGAATTTTGAGAATCAAAATATTGTTGTTGGTGAAAATCTGTACGAGTTTCTGTGCTTGGGCTGTAGAACGGGTTACGGCATGCTGGAGTTGCTCTCTTGTGCGGATAGCGATCTCTGCGCTCTAAAATCTTTTGACTATGACGAGGCGTTATCCGAAACGCAGCTGAGCGACCTGCGCCTGCTCAATGATGTATTTTCACTCTCTCCTTACATCAATCTCGAAGGCAGAATGAGATATCTGCAGTCTACTTATTTGAGCTGTTTGCAGATGGGTGAGGTTGCTGTGGGCGAGACGACGCACTGGCTACCGAGCCGTCCTATCAGCGTGTGATGCCATGCTAGAAAGCCTCCTGTGGATATTGCTGGGCGGTTTTGGGGCTGGTCAGATAGCGCGGAGGCTGGGTGCGCCTGCACTGCTGGGCATGGTGATCGTTGGCATTGGGCTAGGCCCGCAAGTCGCTGACCTGATTGGTCCAGAGGTGTTGAACGCGGCTGGTGGTCTGCGCACCATTGCCGTTGTGGTGATTTTGATGAAGGCGGGGCTTGGGCTGGATCGTGAAAAGCTGGCGCAGCAGGGGTCGGTGGTGTTGCGCTTGGGCTGGCTGCCTGCGACCTGTGAAGCGATCGCAGTTGCCTTTGCCGCTATGTGGATTTTTCAGTTTGATTTTTTAACCGGGCTGCTGCTGGGCTGTGTGGTGGGGGCAGAGTCTCCTGCGGTGATTGTACCGGGGATGCTGCGGCTAAAGCGCCTAGGCTGGGGGGTCAAAAAAGGCATTCCAGATGCGATTTTGACCGGTAGCGCCCTTTCGGATGTGTTGTTGCTACTGGTGTTTAGTCTGTTGTTGGCGCTGTTGGGGCAGTCGGCTACAGAGGCGGGGTTGCCTAGCGGTGGATCGTTGAGTACCTGGCTGCTGCTGCCGGTGCAGGTGATTGTGCAGATAGTGCTAGGACTGCTGCTGGGTGCGCTGGCAGCTCGGCTACTGGTGTGGTTATTCGCGCGGCAGCGATGGACCCAAACCGTGGTGCAAGAGACTTTGGTGGTGGCCGGGGTAGCGCTGTTATTAGTGGTAGTAGCTGAGGCCGTGCCGGTATTTTCTGGCTATCTGGCCGTGATGGCATTGGGATTTTTTGCCATCGAATTTGATGCGCCTTTAGCCCGGCGGCTGCGAACGGGATTCAACAGTTTGTGGGGCGTCGCAGAAATTGTTCTATTTGTGTTGCTCGGTGCCAGCGTGCAGATAGATGTGTTAGAAAATGCGCTGTTGCCAGGGTTGTTGCTGTTGGCGGCGGGGACTTTGATCGGGCGCTCTGTTGGCTGGTACCTGTCGACGGTGGGCAGTCAGTGGACCTTAAGAGAGCGGCTATTTTTGCTGCCTGGCAATTCTGCAAAGGCGACGGTGCAGGCGGCGATCGGGGCGATTCCGCTGGCACAAGGGATAGAGGGCGGAGAGGTGATTTTAGCGATCGCAGCCCTTTCCATTTTGGTGACCGCGCCCCTAGGCGCATGGGCTATCCCCACCTTTGCGCCCAAGCTGCTAACTCGAGGAGAAGTCGATCCGACAAAGGTAGCAGTTGTTCAGCGCATCGTATTGCTCGCAGCCGTCGATAGCTCTGGCCATGCAGCGGCGGTGCTATCAACGGCTGCCGAAATGGCTCGCAACAGTGAAGCCAAGGTAATTGTGTGCCATGTGGTGGAAACCGAGAGTTCGGCTAGCGTAAAACAGCTAAGGCTATTGGCTAGGCGGCTACTGGCGGATATTCGCTACGAGTTTAAAGCTATAGGGGGTGTGGTCCCCGAAGAGATCTTGAACATGGCACAGCGCTATGGTGCTAACAAAATTGTGATAGGCAAGCAAGGGCAACATTTTGCTAGTGGAAGCTCGATAGGCTCAGTGTCTAGCACTGTATTGGAGATGAGTCTGCAGCCTGTGCTGATTGTGACTGCTGAAGCTGCCTGATGTGAAGGTGCCTTTTGGATAGGGCACTTTTTCTAACTTGTGAGATAAGTGCGAGCGATACTAATGCTAGGAGGATAGCTTCATGAAAGGTAGAAACCGTTGAGTCGAGTCCTTGACTTTCTTGTGTCTACATTAAGCCAGATCATCTTTGAGACTATCCAATTGCCAGAGTTACGGACCTGCAATTCCTTTACATGCTAACCCTGCCACAATGTTCATTACCAAGTATTGAAAAAATGACGTGGACTCCTATTGTCGCGAAGGGAGTTTTTTCTGAAATTGACTTTTTTCGAAGTCGGTCTGGAGTACCTTTAGTTACTTGTCTGCTGGACCCTCAACGGAAGCCATGTTAGCGATCTTTCTATCGATTCGATGCGGTTTGAGAATCAGCTATGACCCATGATGTCAGTCTCTGTTGTGCACAAAAACAAAAAATAGCCCCCATGAACATGGAGGCTGATAAAGAGATATGAGGTACATGTTACTTTGAGTGTGATGGAAAGAGAAACGCCATAGCTAGCATCAAGAAGCTAAAAAGCTGTGTGAGAAACGGTGCCATCACATCAGGCTTGAAGTAAGTGCCAATGACACATAACGCACTCAAAAAAATCAGCCCTTGGACAATCTGAATTCGGAGAGCCATGTGCATAGTAGAGTTTAGGTCAGCGGGTTCTAAAAGCGGGAGAGGTGACTGATGTTCTTCACAACGAGCACTTTCAAAGGCATCAATTGCTGCCTTGGCTAGAAGACGGCTCAAAGGAGGACGATCACCTCGTTTGGTTTTCTTATCTTTTATTTTTTTCTTACCCTTCTGCGGAGGGTTAATAGTAACAATACGAAACGAGAAAAAATTGGTTAACAATGTGCGTAATCTAGTCAGCGGAGAGCTCATGGTTTTCTGTGTGAGGAGTGAACGTTGTTTAAAGAGAGAGCGTTAGTCTTCTAATCGGTGTTAACTGTTATAGCTATGGGTTTGAAAAGGTTAAGCTGTACTGCTTTTCCTTCATTACTGTCTACGGAATGTAATCAGTTATTTACCGGTGTTACCGCTTCTTTCTCTTCCGCTTGTCTTTTTTGTCAGTTTCTATGTTTCCATCAAGTACAGCGAAAGGTTCATCAATGTTAGTCACGGCTTGACGATAAATAGTTGTTTCGTCTCCATTTGAGTCCTGATAGATAATTTCTCCTCCTTCTTGTACCAAAGCTTCCATAGCCATAGCACGGCTAATGAGAACCTTGGTTGTTTGTGACTTGCTCGTATTCCATTCGTCAGATAGAGCCTCAATTGCCTCATTTATTGATTCCGGAACCGGAACTGTGATTCGCTTCGTGGCATCATCATCAGAATTTCCCATTCCTAGAAGATCTCTAAGTCTTGATCCCATTTGATTGACCTGTCCTGCAAACAGGGGGTTGGTGTATGTTTTGTGACGTCAACAGTATTTTTTCGCATCACCATGATGAAAATATTGTACACATAGAGTGAGTTTTATGCAAAAAGATGTGTTTTGATGCGTTTTGAAGCAATTGCAAAATCAGGTTTGAAACACTGTGTATATTAGCGAACAGGTCATAGCACTGCGATCGCTACAAATCACCGTCTTAGAAAGAGAAAATGGTGGCGCTCAGCCCAACAGCCTAGAAGCGCTACAAGGCTCTGCCCCGAGCGAACTGGGCGCTAATGATAGTGACCAGCTTGATACCATTGAGTAGTTGCACCAAGTGATGGACTAGCCCTTAACGGAGCCTGCTAGTAGGCCGCGCACAAAGTAGCGCTGCAGGGCAAAAAAGACCATCAGCGGGACCACCATCGAA
>JBCBIK010000185.1:0-9370 GCA_038524545.1 Cyanobacteria bacterium J06623_4
CATTATAGCGTTCACAATGTGTCCTTGCACACACCACAGCAGTTCTATTTATGAATGTCATTACCTTTCATAAACTGAATCAGTCATATTTTCACCTATAATATTTTCTTAAGTTTAGTAATAAACGCCTGACATTTTTTTTAGTCGACAGCGCTGAAAGTGCCAGGCCTCTCTTGTGACCAGCCAAGGCCAGCGAGCTGGAGGATTGCTGAAGTTAGCTGAGTTATTCACTAAGGCAGCTAACTTCAGCATTTAGCGCGTCGGTCTGCTAGCCAGTGTCACTCGCCCCCTGCCGCAGGCGCCACCGGGTCTGGCAGAGTCCCATAATTGAGCAAGTAAGGTCAACGTCATGAGCACCACCAACGAGAACGGTACGAGCAAAAGTACCTCATCCAGTAGCCGCACTCGCAAGAAAGCGACGGCTTCTACCTCTACAGCAAAAGCCGACTCTGAGAAAAAAGGCGGACTCGTAAAAGCCTCTAAGAATGAAATTGTGGAGCTACCTGACCACACCCGCGTCGTGGAATCTGACACCCTGCCCAACCACCGCCCGATTGCGTTGAGCGATGTTGAAGTCGTCGATTCTCTCTCTTCAGCAGGCGTGCGCCCGGTCATGTCAGACTCTTTCGAAATTGCGACTACGGATGCGTTGCCAGGACACCGTCCGGTCGCTGTCAGCACGCTAGTAGTCTCTGATATTGATACACTGCCGGGCCATCGTCCTATCGCTAGCAATGATATTGATGACGATCCAGCAACCCTAATGGGCTATCTGGACTAGAGAGCCTCGCCATCGTTTTATCAACTCAGTTCAAGGAAAGGGGGCCAGTGCCCTCTTTTTTTGCGTCTTTAGAGGATGCTTAGCCAAATGAAGAATGGCCCATGCGGGTAAGCGCGCATGGGGCGAGGGAAAGCTAGAGTTGGGACGATCTGGTTAATCAAGGGAATACAACGAATGGCTATGTTCTTTGGCTCGTTCAGCATTTTTTGGCTACTGGGCACTGCATTTTGGGTTTGGATGCTGTACGAATGCATTCAGTCTGGCCGGGCAGGGCAGCAATGGCTCTGGCTGTTGATTTTCTTAAATGTAATTGGCGCGGCGCTGTATTTTGTCACGCAGTGGCTACCAGCCCATCCCAATTTTTTGGGCAACTTTTCTAGCAAGCTGGGGTTTGTGAGTCGGCGCGATCGCGATCGCCTGTGGCAAGCAGAAGCCGACGCCAAAAATATTGGAAAACCCACCCAGTTCATCACCCTTGGGAACCTCCTGTTTGACCAGAAAAAGACGGATCGCGCCTACGAAGCCTACCAGCAAGCCCTAGACCAGGATCCCAAAAATGCCAAGGCTCTCTGGGGCGCAGCACAGGCAGCCCGAGAGCTAAAAGATTTTCCAGCGGCAAAAGATTACCTCGCACGCCTACTCCAGATAGAGCCCGAATTTGCCTATGGCGAAGCATCCTTGGCCTACGGGGAAGTGCTCTACCAAACCGAAGAAACAGACCAGGCCCTAGCGCACCTAGAAACGCACATCAAAAGCTGGAGCAGCCCAGAAGCCTATCTGATGCTGGCAGACCTACAGACCAAACAAGATAATTTCGCTGCCGCCCGCGAAACCCTAGAAACCATGGTCATCAAAATCAAGGGATTCGTACCGTTTCAATATCGCAAAAATCAGCACTTTATCCGACAAGCAGAACGCAAGTTAAAATCCTTGGCCAGCTGATCGCCACACCGTAGATAGAGGCCGTAAGCGCTACAGCGTCACCTCTTCTTGCCTAAGAGCCGATTCTGCCTTGTACAGTCCGTACTCGATCCCAGCGGCGACTGCCCGGTAAGACGCTTCCAAAATATTCACAGAGACGCCAATCGTAGACCAGCGCGCTTCGCCATTGCTGGACTCTACCAGTACCCGTACCTTCGCCGCTGTACCGGCCTCGCTGTTGAGAATTCGCACTTTGTAGTCAGTGAGATAAAAACTTTCCACAATGGGAAAGAAACCGACCAGTGCTTTGCGCAGGGCCTTATCGAGCGCAGATACAGGCCCCATGCACTCTGCCACTTCCAAAACGTCTTGACCTTTCACAATCGCTTTGATCATGGCGCGGGCACCAATATTGCACTGCACATCTGACTGAATGACGTTGTAGTTTACCTCGAAGCCACGCAGCTGAAACATCGGTTGATGGATGCCTAGCTCGCTGAGCATCAATAGCTCAAAGCTCGCCTCAGCCGCTTCAAACTGATAGCCTTTCCCTTCCAATTCTTTTACCCGGTTGATAATGCGACGCGTAGCCGGATCGTCTTTTTTGAGATCGAGCTGGTAGCTCTTTGCCTTTGAGAGCACCGTGCTCGCGCCGGATGAGCTAGACACCACAATATGCCGATGGTTGCCAACGACATCAGGTGAAATATGCTCGTAGGTTTTGGGATTGCGCTCCACGGCACTGATATGAATGCCCCCTTTGTGGGCAAAGGCAGACCGACCGACATAGGGCGCGTGGTCATCTGCCGCGAGGTTGACGATTTCACTAATGAACCGGCTGGTTTCCGCTAGCCCAGATAGTTGAGCGGCGGGTAGGCAGTCGTAGTTCATTTTGAGCTGCAGGTTTGGGATGACGCTGCATAAGTCGGCATTGCCGCAGCGCTCTCCGTAGCCATTGATTGTGCCGTGGACCATGCTGGCACCAGCGGTGATGGCGCTGAGTGAACTAGCCACCGCAGTACCGCTATCGTTGTGAGTATGAATGCCAATCTGCGGTGGATTGGGTAGATCGCTATAGTGAGTTTTTATCCAGAGGTTGACTGATTGCGTGATGGTTTTGATTTCGTCGGGGAGGGTGCCACCGTTGGTGTCACAGAGAACAAGCCAGTCTGCGCCACCGCGAACGGCTGCGTCTAATGTCTTTATGGCGTAGTCGGGATTCGCTTTATAGCCATCGAACCAGTGTTCGGCATCGTAGATAACGCGACGACCGTTAGCACGAAGATATTCAACAGAATCTTGAATCATCGCGAGGTTTTCGCCAAGCGTTACCTTGAGAGCATCATTGACCTGAAGATCCCAGGATTTGCCGAAAATGGTGATCCATTGGGTGCTGGCATCTAGCAACGCTCTGAGAGTTTGGCTTTCGGCGGCAGTTTCGTGAGGGCGACGGGTGGAGCCGAAGGCGGCAATTTGAGTTCCCGCGACTGGATTATTTTTGAGGTACTCAAAAAGCTGGGTATCGACGGTGTTTGCACCGGGCCAGCCACCTTCGATGAGGGGAATGCCGAGGTGAGCGAGACGGTGGAGAATTTTGATTTTGTCTTCAAGGGTGCAGGCGATGCCGTGACGTTGGATGCCGTCTCGGAGCGTGGTGTCATAGATTAAGACGTTGCGGGCGGTGTTCATTATGGATGCTTGCCACCTGAAGAAAAGTCGAGGGAAAGAATTGCAGCGAGAATCTGTAGAATAAGCGCTGTGGCAGCAGTTTGCGAGTTCTTTTCACAAGATTTAAGGGGGAAAAGCGAGCCGACAGCTATGCGTGCTGTAGCTTGTTGGTCATGATGGAGCACTGGTAGGTGACCTGGCGATCGCAAGCTTCCAATAGCTTCAAAACCTTTTCTTCTCTAATAGCCTTTAGCTCAGGCGCAAACTCAAAGTATTGCCGCAGGGTGCTCAAGTAGCAGTCCAGCTTTTCTTCGCTGCTGGGATCTGGCTGCACCGGCACGATGAAGTCATAGTCATCAATCGTTTGATTTTTGCCGTTGCAGTTGCCTTCGGTAAGGTCGATTCGATAGTTTTTATAGCCCAGAAAGCAGTGAATTTGTGGAATGTAGTCGAGCCCGTGAGGTTCGATGATGTCTTTTACCCCTGTGACGATAGTGTCATTTAGACGGTAGAAGCCCAAATTTTTGTGGATGGGGAGATTGAGCTCTTTGGCTAGATGAGCGATCGCACCATGCTTGGTCGAACAGGTTCCTTGATTTTCCGCAAACAAAAGCTTTGACTGTGTGCTGTCAGAATTAGAGCCATAAGGCATAGCTTTTACTTGGCGACAGGCAGACTGAAATGAATGAATGCCTTGTTGCAGAAATATTCTAGAGAACTCGCCGCAATCTTCAATCTCAACGTCTGGCAATACAGTGATGGGGTTCATAGGTGATTTTTCCTGTTTAAATCATCGGGTTTGGAGCATCAGTCTTGAAGCATGAGTTTTGAACCATTGGGTATACAAACAGCTATGCGAAGATACTGAAGGTAAGACCCGCAAGCACTGATCCAATGAAGGCGAAGCTGAGGTAGGTCAAGAAAACAGGACGGCGGGCGATCGCAAAAACAGCGATCATGGCAGGAATACTCGTCGCGCCGCCTGCAAGCAAGAAAGCCATGCCAGCACCCGGATTCATCCCCTGCTGCAAGAGACCATCGATTAGTGGCAGTGCGGCATAACCATTGAGATAGGCAGGCGCACCGAGGAAAGCAGCGATCGCAATGGATAGCAGGTTGTCGCTACCGGCGATCGCCCCAATCCACTCGTTTGGCACGTAAGCCATCATCAGACTCTCTAGCAAAAACGCAAAGGCCAGCCACTTGCCCAAAAAGAGCGTTTGCGTTCGAGCGCCTTTCCAAAACTTCACTCGCCGCTCAGCCTCTGGCCAAAACTTCCAAACAACGGCTTTGGGCTTGCGAATTTTGCTGCCGCCACAGCCACCATTGCCAGCATTGTCTTTGAGTGGAGTGGCAAAAGCGGGATGAGTATTCATCAGCAGCAGGGTACCAAAGCCACCGAGCAGACCGATAAAAATTGTGGCAAGGGTTTTAGCGAGGGCAAACCCAGTCCCCAAGGTCCCTAAAGTCAGCACAAACATGGAGGGATCCATCAGCGGCGAAGACAGCCAAAAGGCCATCACGCCTGCTACGGGAACCCCCATCGAAAGTAGCGCGGCAATGATAGGAATCACCCCACAGGAGCAAAAGGGCGAGAGCGCCCCAAAGAGAGCCGCGACAGGAATCATCGCGGACACTTTACCCTGAAACGCTTTGGCGATGAGATTATCGGCGCCGCTAGCTTGGGCATAGGCAGCGATGCCAATTGAGAGCAACAGAAAGGGGGCGACGTGCCACAGGCTATCGAGGGTGAATTGGAGACTGGTTGAGGCTTGGATAGGAACGATCAAGGCAAGGGCAAGGAGGATGAGTGCGATCGCTAAAATCACACCATCCATCCGTCGAAAACTATTGTTCAACCGAGTAAACGCATTCGCTGACATGAACTTTCTCCTTAGGTATTTCTGCAAATATCGAAATAATAGCCAATCGACATAAGAGCTAAAAAATTATTTTGCAATCATCACAGCTAATTGCAGCAGTCAGGCTGCGATGCGCTATCTGCGAGGGCTTTCTCAATATGCTCAGTGCTGACCACATGATTGCGCGTGCAGCATTCTTCGAATAAGAAATCGAGCAGGCGAGTGAGTGCCTTTTCTCTCACGCTATACCAAATCCACTGGCGATCTTTTTCTGAGGTGACGATGCCGACTTGCCGCAGCTTATCGAGATGGTGAGACAGGGTTGCTCCTGCGATTCCCAGCTCTTTTTGAATTTCACCAGCAGGTAAGCCTTTGGGATAGGCAGACAAAAGCAGCCGTACGATTTTTAGTCTCGAAGGTTGGCCCAGTGCGGCAAACACACCAGCGATATGTTCAATGGACGGTTGGTTGTATTCGGTAACTTCCATATTTCTATAATTGCCGAAATACCAAAAAGTGTCAAATCTTTGAGGGATGGATGAAATTGAGGCGTAAGGTTTTTCAACCTTTAGACGACTTCAATGACGTCGCCTAGTGAGATGCTTTTTAAAGTCTCGCGAGCTTTCGTCATAAGTGGTAGAAGATCTGCCATTCGATTGCTAGGCGCGACTAGCACCACTCCTGCAATACCCGTCTTTTTCTTGAGTAGTGCTCCGTTTTTAGTCCCGGCCCAGCCCATTTTGACGACAGTTTGAACGTAATATTTCGTAAGATCACGCTTAAGCGGTCTAGGAACGCATTCATCAAGCAGGATAAGCATAAGTCGCTAGCATTTCTTTAACGGGTGTTTCTCCTAAAATGCCAGGAGCGCTGTGAATCGCTTTTAATGTAGCGTTACTCATGTTTTTCCAGCTACAGGAATCGCTGCGTGTGAGTTTAATTTAAGTTTATCTCAGCTGTCAGCGCTATTGTTTCTGTTCCAAGGTGGTTTGCAAAGAGGTGTGCATTGCTTGGGCGTTGGGATAGGTTGGGAAGATGGTGAGTAGGTCTTGCAGGTCTTGCAGGGCTTCTTGAATGTAGCCGTTGGGAGGGTTTTGCTGCAGGACTGCTTGGTAGAGCTTTTGGGCGGTGGGGAGATTGCGAAAGACTAGGTAGTAGAGAGCCAAGTTCAAGGTGTTTTGGTGATTGCTAGTGTCTTTTTCGTAGGCGGCTTTGGCTAGCTGGATTGCCTGAGTTAAGTCGGATTTAGCGTTTTCTGTTTGGGAGAGGCCGAGATGGGCGAGTCCTTGATGGTAATAGTCCCAGTCATCTACATCATTGCCATCGGATGCGGTTACAGCGTTTAAGTCTAAAAGTGCTATTTCATATTGACGTTGAAGCAAGTGTGTTCTCCCACGCTGGAAAAGTGCCCAGAAGTATTCAGGGTCAAGCTCGATAGCACGATTGAAGTCAGCGAGTGCATCATCTACGCTAGCCCGATGTCGCTTGGTAACTGCCTCAAATTGCTTTAGCAGCGTCGTTTTACCGACACCGCCCTGCCCCCAAACATTGAACAAGAACGCTGCCGGATAGCCCGTTCCGTTCGCGACTGACAGAGCGCTCAAATTTCTCTCAAAAGCGTCAAGCTGCTCTGCTCGACCAACAAAAGTGGAGCTTTGCTGTGCGCGAATAAGGTCTTGTCGGCTAGGGCGCTTCTTAGAAGACATCAGCAGAGGCGTAACGACGATTAGCAGAAACTTGGCCTTATTCTGACAGATTTTGATAAATTCGCTGTTGCTGCTGTCACATTGTTCGTATCACGAACAACACTGAACGCGCTAATCCGCAAATTGCCCGGGCGAAGACTGGCGTTGGCTTTGCGCCGCCTATACTTTCTGAAGCGTTCTAGGTTGGGGAACAGCCTCACCTTCTATTTCCCATGCTTTCAAATACATTTCAATGACTTCTTCTCCGTTCTGAATCGCCTCTTCTCGTGTTTCTCCATGAGTACACGGCATCAAAACGAGATGTTCGAATTCGGGAATAGTCACAAGAAAAAGCTGATCTTCATCAGACCACTGGATAGTCATGCTGTAGCGATTCATGAATCTTCCTCCTCTAACTTCTCTAACTCACTAAGCAGTTTTTCTATCTGCTTTTCTAGATAGCGCGGAACATCACTGCCGTCTTTCCCAGAAATCGTCACTGTTCTCTTGATTTTAGGATGCCTCCAACGTTCGTGGCTCCCTTTACCTCGTTTAGGTAATTTGACGAAACCCTCATGAGCAATTTGAGCTTTTAGCTCTCTGATTTTTCTTGGCATAGAATGCTCGTCCAAGTTGAGCAAGAGTAAATGTCAGTCTCAAAGAAAGTTCGTTTGCCGTGTAACTGAATGGAAGGAATCTGAATACTCGCTGAAGAATTTGATTGGAGCGGAAGGAGAGTAAACATTGCCTTCCGCTCTATTCTACGTGCGCCGTTAGAAAAGGTCCTTGTCTGTCACTGCGCCTCTACTGCTAGAAGATACAAGCTTCGCGTACTTTGCCAGTACACCCCGTTCATAGTTCGGCTTTGGCGCAGTCCACTGCGTTTTGCGCTGAGCTAGCTCCTCATCAGAGACGTTGACTTGTAGCAATAATTTATCGGCATCGATAGTGATGGAGTCGCCTTCTTTTACAAGGCCAATCGTGCCACCAACTGCGGCTTCGGGAGCGACATGGCCAACGACCATACCGTAGGTACCGCCAGAGAAGCGGCCGTCAGTAATGAGTCCGACCGAATCGCCAAGGCCCGCACCAATAATGGCTGAGGTTGGGGCGAGCATTTCACGCATGCCGGGGCCGCCTACGGGGCCTTCATAGCGGACTACAACGACATCGCCTGCGTTAATTTTGTTCGCAAGGATAGCATCCAAGCAGTCTTCTTCGGATTCGAAGACGCGGGCGGGGCCGGTGATGCTGCGGTTTTTGATGCCGGTGAGCTTGGCGACGGAGCCTTCGGGGGCGAGGTTGCCTTTGAGAATGCCGAGGTGGCCCTGCTGATAGATGGGCTGGGCAAAGGGCCGGATGACGTCTTGGTCTGCGGGTGGCTGGTCTGGAATGTCTACTAGGTTTTCGGCAACGGTTTTGCCGGTGACGGTTAGGCAGTCGCCGTGCAATAGGCCTTCGTTGAGCAGCATTTTCATCACTTGGGGGATGCCGCCAACTTTGTGCAAGTCGGTAGCGACATATTTGCCAGAAGGCTTGAGATCACAGAAGACGGGGACTTTTTGGCGCATGGCTTCGAAGTCGTCGATGGTGAGCTCTACGCCGATGGTGTGGGCGATCGCAAGTAAATGCAACACACTATTCGTCGAGCCACCCACGGCCATGATCACTGCCATCGCATTCTCAAACGCCTCCCGAGTGAGAATCGCTTCGGGCAACAGCTGCTCTCGAATTGCTTCTACGAGGGCAAACGCAGACTTCTCAGTGCTCTCTGCTTTTTCTTCATCTTCAGCGGCCATCGTAGAAGATTTCGGTAGGCTGAGGCCCATAGCCTCAATCGCAGAAGACATGGTGTTGGCAGTAAACATACCACCGCAAGAGCCTGCCCCCGGGCAAGCATGGCGCTCCACGGCATCGAGACGTTCTTTGCTGATTTTGCCAGCGCTATATTGACCGACCGCTTCGAAGGCGCTGACCACGGTGAGGTCTTCGCCATTTAGATGACCAGGTTTGATAGTACCGCCATAGACGAAGACGGCAGGGATATTCATGCGAGCGATCGCAATAATCGCTCCTGGCATATTCTTATCGCAGCCGCCAATCGCCAGCACCCCGTCCATGCTCTGACCGGTGCAGGCCGTCTCAATAGAATCTGCAATCACCTCACGAGAAACCAGGGAATACTTCATCCCCTCGGTGCCCATGGAGATGCCATCGCTGATGGTAATCGTGCCAAACATCTGCGGCATGGCACCCGCTTCGCGCAGGGCGGCTTCACCGCGCAGCGCCAAGCTGTTGATGCCCATGTTGCAAGGGGTGATGGTACTGTAGCCATTGGCTAGGCCAACAATAGGCTTATTAAAGTCGTCATCTTGAAAGCCCACTGCCCTCAGCATCGCTCGGTTAGGAGCCCGCTGTACGCCTTGGGTGACTACCTGACTTTTGCGATTATC